>JADFRC010000127.1 GCA_022561455.1 Chloroflexota bacterium
GGCGTGGTCTCGAGCACCTGGACGTGCTGATAGGGAGTGTCGCCCTCGAACAGCACGCCGCGCACACCGACTGCCGTCAGCAGCTCGTTGGCAACGGACTCGACGTACCAGGTCGTACCGCTGGGGAGGTCGTTCACGGCCGGCGGGCTAGGCGGGGGTCACGGGGTCGGTGACGGCCAGCACGCCGCGGCGGACCTCGGTGACCGACGCGTCCGTGGCTTCCAGCCGCTCCGTGATGAGGCGTCCGGCCTCGGTGGGGTCGAAGTCCTCGCCGCAGGTGAAGATGTCGACGGCGGCGTAGCGATGCTCGGGCCAGGTGTGGATGCAGAGGTGGGACTCGGCGATCGCGACGACGCCGGTCACGCCCTGCGGTGAGAATTGATGAAATATCTGCCCGACGACCGTGGCTCCGGTCTCCTCCGCCGCGGAGAGCATCGTCTCGCGGAGGAACGGCAGGTCATCAAGCTTCTGTGCGTTGCAGGAGTGCAGTTCGAGCAAGACGTGTCGGCCCAATGCTTCCAATCAAACAGCCCCCCTCGTCTGGAAATGCAGGCCCATGAGACCTGTTGAACGGTGGCGCCAATCGCAGAGTCTACCAGCCGCGGGGAGCAGCCCGCAAGCGGCGCAAGCAGGCGGTAATCTGGCGCAGCCGCCCGGTCCCAGCGCGTCCGGCGGCTTGACCATGCGCCGCACCGCACCTAGCATGGCCACGATGGACGACTACCTCCGGCAGTACGGCTTCATCTTCATCCTCGGCATCGTCGCGGTGCTCGTCCCGGCGAGCGTGCTCATGGTCTCGTATCTCGGCACGAAGATCCGGGCCCGTCCCTTCAGACCGAACCCCATCAAGTACGACACCTACGAGTGCGGGATGGACACATCCGGCACCGTCCGGTGGGAGCGGTTCAACGTCCGCTACTACCGCTTCGCGCTGCTGTTCCTGCTGTTCGACGTCGAGGTCGTGTTCCTGTTCCCGTGGGCCACGCAGGCAGGCGCGCTCGGCTGGGGTGCGTTCGGCGCCATCTTGGTCTTCGTCGCGCTGATGCTCGTGGGGTGGGCCTACGAATGGCGCCGCGGCGGCATGGAGTGGGACGAGACCCTCCCGCAGCCCGCCGCCGAGGCGCTCCCGGAGCCGGCCGCCGTCGAGCAGGCCGCGGCCTAGGGGCTTCCTGGGCACCACGTACGTCAGGGAGCAAGCGCCGGGCGCGTCCCCGACGAGGTGCGCGCGGCGATCGTCGCGCGACACGACATCGAGCGCGTCTAGCCCGCCAGCGTCTCGCGCAGCTCGCGCTTCAGCACCTTGCCGAGAGCGTTCCGGGGCAGCGCGTCCACGAACACCACCTGCTCCGGGCGCTTGAACCGCGCCAGCCCCCCGCACGCATCGAGCAGCGCATCCTCGCTCGGCCGCTCGCCCGCCTGCGGGACCACGACCGCCACCACGCGCTCGCCCCACGTCTCGTCCGGCACGCCGATGACCGCGCACTCCTCGACGCCGGGGCACGCCGCCAGCACCTCCTCGACCTCGGCCGGCGCAACCATCTCGCCACCGCGCTTGATGAAGTCGCGCGCCCGCCCGCTCAGGTAGATGTAGCCGTCCTCATCGGCATATCCGAGGTCGCCGGTATAGAGCCAGCCATCGCGGAGTGCGGACGGCGCCGCGGACTCGCCCCAATACCCGCTCATCACACCGGCGCCACGCGCGACGATCTCCCCCGTCTCGCCGCTCTCCAGCTCGCCACCGTCTGGGCCGACGACACGCACCTCGACGCCGGGAAGCGGCAGGCCGACGCTGCGCAGGTGCCGCCGGCGCCCCGCAACCACCTCCGGCGGACCGCTGAGGTCGTGGTCCTCCGGCGGCACCGCCGTGATGGTCGAGCCCGTCTCCGTCTGGCCGAACGCGTTGACGAAGCGCACGCCCGGCAGGGCGCCGATCGCGCGCTCGATCAAGGCCGCGGGCATCGGCGCGCCGCCGTAGGTCAGCACGCTCAGGCTCGAGAGGTCGCGCCGCCCGAAGTCAGGATGGTCGAGGAGCTGCTTGAGCATCGTCGGCACCAGCAGCGCGCGGTTGATCCGGTGCTCCTCGGCGAGGCCCAGCCACTCGCCCGGCTCGAACTGCCGCTGGAGCACGACGGACCGCCCCCCGTACACGGCGGCGAGCATCGCCTGGAGCCCGGCGACGTGGTAGAGCGGCAGCGTCAGCAGCGTGCGCTCCTCGACGTCCGGGTCGGGCGGCTCGACGTTGGCGAGCATGAAGGACGTGAAGCTGGCGTGGCTCAGCACGACGGCCTTGGGCCGGCCGGTGGTGCCGGCCGTGAACAGCAGCGCGGCCGGCTCCTCCGACGAGCCCTTGGGGAAGCGCGACTCCGCTGGGTCCGCGGCGTCGATCAGCGCCTCGTAGGCAGCCCAGCCGCCGCCGGCGGCTGCGCCGTCCAGCGCGACGTAGGAGCGCGTCGACTCCGAGCGCGGGCGCAGCCCGTCGATCAGGCCCACGTACCGAGAGCCTGCCGCGACCACCTTCGGCGCGACGTGCTCGAGCGGGTACCCGATCTCGTCGCCGCGGCCCCGGAAGTTCAGCGGGACGTAGATCGCATCGAGCCGCGCCGCGGCGAAGTAGAGCTCGAAGTGCGAAGGAGTGTTGACGTCGATGACGGCGACCCGGTCGCCCGCGCCGACGCCGAGGTCCGCGAGCGCGTTCGCGAGCCGGTTCGAGCGCTCAGCGAGCGCCGCATACGTCGTCTCGCGGCCGTCGAAGGAGATCGCGGTCCGCTCCGGCACGATGGCCGCGGCGATGCTCAGCAGCTCGTGGGTGTGCAAGGTCCGCCCGCCTACGCGCTCAAGCTCGCCGCCAGCCGGCGCTCCAGATCGAGCGCGGCCGCGAGCGGGCGGTCCGCGCCGTCGCCGAGAGCCCGCTTCGCCGCCGCGAGGGCCGCTGCGGGCGCGCGGAGCACGCGGCGGAGGAGCGCGGTCGCCGCGGCCACGAGCTCCGAGCGGGGAACGACCTCGCTCACGAGCCCGTAGGCGAGCGCATCTTCGGCCCCGAAGCGGCGGCCCGACAGCAGCAGCTCGAGCGCCCGGCCGGGCCCGAGGAGCCGTGGCAGGAGCTGCGTGCCGCCGGCCGCGGGCACCAGCCCGAGACCGGCCTCCGGCATCCCGAAGACGGCGTCGTCCGCGGCCACGCGCATGTCGCACAGCGCGGCCATCTCCAGGCCGGAGCCCAAGCAGTAGCCGTGGAGCGCGGCGACCGTCGGCTTGGGGATACCGAGCAGCAACCCCCACAGGTCGCGCTCCCACCGCACCTGCCGCGCGATCGTCTGCGACGGCGCCGTCCCGAACTCGGTGAGGTCCGCGCCCGCACAGAAGCCGCGCTCGCCCGCACCCACGAGCAGCATCCCGCGCACGTCGGGGTCGTCCCTGACCGCGCTCAGCACCTCCCAGAGCTCGTCGCGCATCCGCACGCTGAACGCGTTGACGACGTCCGGCCGATTCAGCGTGACCACGGCCATGTCGTCACGCTTCTCGAAAAGCACCGTCGGCCGTTGCTCGCTCATCGGCCCTCGTACTCCGGCCGCGTGCCGTCCGCGAAGCTCGCCAGCCCCTTGGCGCGGTCGGCCGTGGTATGCAGCAGGATGCTCAGGTCGGCCTCCAGCCGCAGCCCCTGCTCCAGCGCGAGGTCCGCCCCACGGAGGACGGCTTCCTTGACGTACGCCGACGCGACCGGCGCCGCGGCTGCCACGCGCTCAGCGAGTTCGTCCGCGGCCTCGGGGCCGCCGACGGACTGCACGAGGCCGATGCGCAAGCCCTCCGCGGCGTCGATCACCTCCCCCGTCAGCAGCAGGCGGAGCGCATGGGCGCGCCCGACGAGCCGGAGCAGCCGCTGCGTCCCGCCGTCCGCGGGCAGCCGCCCCTCAAGCACGGAGCGCAGTCCCAAGCGCGCGCCGGGCGCGGCAACGCGGATGTCGCACGCCAGCGCCACCTCCAACCCGCCGTCGAGGCAGTCGCCGTTGATCCAGGCGATGGTTGGCACGCGCAAGGACGCGACGGCGGCCGCGGCCCCGCCGACGGCTCCGGTCGCGAAGCGCTCGCCCGTGCCGGTGAGGACGACGGCGCGCGCGTCGTCGTCCGCCAGGCGTGCGCAGGCGTCGGCCAGCGCACCCGCTAGCTCCGCGGCGTGCGCGTCCGGCCCGCTGCCCGGTTGGTTGAGGGTGATTACGGCCACGGGACCCCGCCGGTGTACGACCACGGCATCGCCGGACATGGGTCCTCCGATCGGTGGCCCGTAAGTGTTGGCGAAAGAGGTTTCGCAGGCAGGCTGCCACCAGCCTGGGAGGCGCCATTTCATACCCGTGGCCCCGGGGTGTCAAGGAGGAGACGAGCAGGCCACGGCCCGGTGCGGCAGGGGGGCGACTCCGGCCGCTTGACAGGCCCCGCGACCACACTTAAGATTCCGGAGGTTAGCACTCTAGGCGCGAGACTGCTAAGCGTTCGGCCGTGGCCTTTTGGCCCGCCGTTCCCTGTCCCGCGCAGCAGCGCCCCTGTCCCAGCGAATAGCCCCTGTCCCAGCGAATAGCCCCTGTCCCAGCGAATAGCCCCTGTCCCAGCGAATAGGAGGAGCGCATGGCGCGAAAGCTCGAGCCATTGGGTGACCGGATCGTCGTGAAGGCGGTCGAGCAAGAAGAGAAGACCCGCAGCGGTATCTACATCCCGGACAGCGCGAAGGAACGCCCGCAAGAGGGCAAGGTCATCGCGGTCGGCCCCGGCCGGCTCGACGACGACGGCAAGCGCGTCCCGATGGACCTCAAGAAGGGCGACACCATCATCTATTCCAAGTTCGGCGGCACCGAGTACGAGGACGACGGCGAGGAATACCTCATCATGAAGGAGTCCGAGGTCCTGGCCAAGATCGGCTAGGCGCTCCCGCCCCACGCAATCGCCCCGGTGGCGCCGGGGCCCAACCTAGGAGGAGGAACTCCCCGATGGCAAAGCAGATCCTGTTCGGTGACGAAGCACGAAAGGCGATCAAGGCCGGTATGGACATCCTGGCCGACACGGTCAAGGTGACCCTCGGCCCGCGCGGCCGCAACGTGATCCTGGACAAGAAGTTCGGCCCCCCGAACGTGAACTCCGACGGCGTGACCATCGCCAAGGAGATCGAGCTCGAGGACGAATGGGCGAACATGGGCGCGCAGCTCCTCAAGGAGGCAGCGACCAAGACCAACGACGTGGCCGGCGACGGCACGACGACGGCCACGGTGCTCGCGCAGGCCATGATCACCGAAGGCTTCCGGAACATCGCCGCCGGCGCGGACCCCATGGCCCTCAAGCGCGGCATGGCCAAGGCCGTCGACGTCATCCGCGACAGCATCAAAGCCCAGTCCAAGCCCGTCAGCGGCAAGGAGCAGATCGGCCAGGTCGCATCGCTCTCCGCCCACGACAACGAGATGGGCGGGCTGATCGCCGAGGTCATGGAGAAGGTCGG
>JADFRC010000017.1 GCA_022561455.1 Chloroflexota bacterium
CCGCGGATGCGGGCGACGTCATCGTCATCGACCATGCCGGCCGCACCGACGTCGCCGGCTGGGGCGGCATCCTCTCGACGGCCGCGCGCACCAAGGGAGTCGCCGGCGTCATCATCGACGGCGCCTCGCGCGACGTGGACGAGGCACGCGGCCTCGGTCTGCCGCTCTACGGGCGGGCCGCCACGCCGCTGACGGCCCGCGGCCGCATCATCGAGGAGTCCACGAACCAGCCGATCGAGATCGCCGGCGTGGCCGTCAACCCAGGCGACTACGTCATCGCGGATGCCAGCGGCATCGTCGTCGTGCCGGCCGAGCGCGTGGCCGAGGTCGTGCCGGAGGCCGAGCGCATCGTCGAGCGCGAGACCGCGATGGCCGCGGACGTCAAGGCCGGCAAGCCGGTCACCGAGGTCATGGGCACGAGCTACGAGAAGATGCTCAGCCACTAGCCGCAGGCCCCGGATCGTCCACCCAGTCACCGTCGTCCCCCGTGCACAGCCCCGGTGCCGCCCCGCAGTGGCGCCGCGTGCCAGCCCGCGCCCGATTGCGTGGCGGCCGGTGGCCGCACGTCGTGTCGCCGCCTAGGCTGAGTGTTGTCCAGGTGCGGTCCTCATTCCCGCCGCCGCACAGCGATGAAGCTGGGGGCGGACGACTTCGTGACTAAGCCCTTCAGCCCCTTGGCGCTCGCCGCCAAGCTCGATGAGATGCTGGACCCCGGCCGCCTGAGCGCCGCCCGCGCCGCCCGAGGCGCAGGCCCGGGCCGTCCGCGTCAGACGGGCGCCATCTCGCATGTGACGCCGCGCTTCGCACACTCCTCCTCGAAGAGCGCCCGGATGCGTGGGTCCTCGTCCTCGAAGTCGATCTGGCCGGTGTCTTCGTGCGGGGATCGTGCCTTCGGCGTCCCGGGGGCGCCGAAGAACGGATTGCCGTAGCGCAGGACCAGGTAGCGCGCGGGCTCGGCGCTCGCGTTGAAGTGCTGGTGGCCGCCGCGCCCGTTCGTCATGAGCGAGTTCTTCTTGAAGTCGTAGCGTGTGAACTCGACGTCGGGACCTGGCTTCTGTCCGGTTTTCCATTGAAGGTCGTAGCCCTCGCCGCTCAGGAAGAGGTAGCTGTTCTCGGACTGGAGCCCGGTCCTGGACACCCCGCCCGTCGTCGCCCCGGTGCCGGCGAAGCCGTGCCCCTTCTTGTAGGAGCCCACGGGGAACTCCGAGACGTGAGCGACGAAACGGCCGCCTGCCATCAGCACGTACATGTTCGTTCCGGGGCCGCGGTGGTTGTAGTCGTCGAGTGTCATCTGCAGGACGCTCGGGATGAAGTTCGACTCGCTCAGCCGGTCCCCCAGCCTGGTCGATTGGCCGGTGAAGTAGAGCTCGTCGTGCGGGTCGAACCGGTCCGGGAAGGTGTTGGTGCAGTTGAAGACGAACTCGGGACTGCCGTAGAGGTTGAAGGGCGTCGGCATGTTGGTGGCCGCGTAGAGCCGCACCGTCTCCGTGCCGCTCCCGTTGTAGATCCCATGCCACGTGTTGAGGGGGATGGCGAAGGCGCTCTGCTCCTGCCACTCGAAGGTCAGCTTGGGGCTGCCCTCGTACCAGACGACCGTCGCGCCGCGGCCCTTCACGACGTAGAAGATCTCTTCGTACATGTGCCGCTCGGCCTTGAACGTGCCGCCAGGCGGTATCTCGACGATGTAGCGGATCGTTCCCTGGTTGTTGATCCAAGCCTTGTCCGACGGCGCCTGCGTCATGTCCAGCAGCGCCGCGTCGCAACCGGTGCGCTCCCACGGCTCCAGCGGCTCCGTGGCGAGGTCGTAGACCGTGTGCTTCGTGATGACCTTGAGGCCCTCGGATTCGACCCAGCGCTCGAATGGCGTGAGCGTGATGTTCTCGGGTGGCTTGCTGACCATGCGCTGTCTCCTTGTGTGGTGATAGCCGGGTGGCCTGGACGTAGGAAGGGGCGCGATCTCTCGCGCCCCTTCCTACGTCCTACGACTTACTTCGGTCGGTCACGACACGACGATGAAGAAGTTCCCGTGGGCCTCCGGCTCCGGGTGAGCGGAGCAGTAGAGGCGGAACGTGCCTGCCTCGGTCGGCGTGATCGTGTATCCGGGCTGGATGCCTCCGCCGTCGTCGACCGGGATCTCGATGTCGATCCCGAGCTCGTCGATCGTGATGAAGTGCGACGACAGGTTGCTGCCGCTACTCGTCAGCCCGTCGGGGAACACGAGGGAGTCGCCCACGTTGATCGTGATGGTGATGTCCCCCACCTCGTCGGTCCGGATGCGGTCGGCGTCCGTTGACAGGGGGTTATCACCGTAGCCCCAGGCGATCGTGTCGCCCATCCGCAGCTCGAAGACCGTCTCCCGCACGCGGAGCTCGTCCAGCGTGTAGACGACGGGCTCGCTCATGGCGATGGCCTCGCCCTCGACGATGACCTTGGCCACGCCGTGGTCGTCGGGGTCGGTCGAGTCGTAGAAGATGAACTCGCCGGGCTCGTTGAAGGTGAACTCACAGTTGTTGGAGGTGTCGTCGCTGTCGCCGATTGGACCGCCGCCCGTGTCGCCATAGAGGTTGTGATCCAGGCCGAACAGGTCGATCGTCAGGCGGTGCTCCTTGGTGCTGCGGCTGCCGCTCTGGCGGCACCGTGCGAAGGAGATCGTGTCGCCCACCTGGATGGGTCCGAAGACGATCTCGATGAGGCCGGGGATCGTCGGGATGCGCTGCTCGGCGTCGTAGCCGAAGTAGGCCGTTGCGCCCATGCGGAGCTCGAACTTGCCGTCCTCGAGGACGAAGTCGCCGAACGTGTAGGTCGTCGGCCCGCTGGGTGCCTCGGGCTCGGGCTCGGGTGTGGGTGTGGCCGTGGGCTCTGGCGCGGTCGTCGGAGTCGCCGTGGGGTCTGGCGCGGGCTCCGGCGTCGCCGTCGGCTCGGGGGCCGGAGACGTTGCCGTCGGAGCTGCGGTGGTCGGGTCGTCATCTCCACATGCCGCTACGAGCAGCATGAGGATCGCGGGCAGCATCAGCAGGCTCAATCGCTTCAAGGAAATCACTTGGTCCCTCCTGGACGCGGATCAAGGCTTACGGCGGCAGGTAGCCGACAGCAGCCGGATCCAAAGGCTGCGCCGCCCCTTCGTGGAGGCGAGCGCTCGGAAGTCTATTGATAGGAACGCCGTTTGGCAAGCGCCAAGGCCGACGCCGGGCAGGCGGCGGCCTCGATAGGGGTAGCTCCGGAGGGCTCGCTGGGCCTCGGATCAGCGCCTCGAACCACTAATCCGGAAGCGGCAGGACGACGGTGGCATCGCCCAGGAACAGCGGCTCCCCGCGCAGCACGCGCATGAACAGCTCGTGCGTCAGGTCCAGGTCGACGCGGTTGTAGTCGGCCAGGCGATGGGGCTCCGACGCCCACACGCAGGCATTCTGCCGGTCCAATCCGGGCTTCGCTCGGAGGAAGGCCGCGGGTCTGCCGCCAGCCGCTGACGGACTGACACGGACGCCAGGTCCCGCCAGGAGTTGTTCCAGTCGGTGTCGAACCGGACAAAGGTGAAGTCGACCCATCCAACAGTCCAGCCCCCGCCCGCCCACGAAGGCGGGCGAGGGGCTGGATGCTGCTGGCGCGCTGCTAGTTGATGGTGCTCACGGGGTGCGGCCTCGTGCTCAAGCGGTGGCTTCCGTGCGCGTGCTGCCGGCTACTACTTCGCGCTTGCAGGTACACGGAGTGGTTGAGCGGCCGCCTCGCGCGGTCTATGGACCCGCGGCGTGACCGGACGCCTCGTCCGGCGTCCTCGAAATCCAAACACCCCGAGCCACGTGTGGGCCACGGCCACGACGACGCCAAGGATGCCCCAAGCCAGGACCGCGAGCTCGAGGCCGAAGACCGGGACCAGCGTTAGCTGGTCGTAGGTGTCGTGGTGCCAGACGATGAGCCGCGCGAGCTCGATGGGCGCGTACCCGGCGCACCCGAGCATGAACAGGTAGGCGATGCGAAGGGCGAGGCCCGGACGGGACGACACCCACGGCCCATCGGTGAAGCTGCCTCGCCTCTTGGACGAGAGCTGTGGCCCCGTCGGCCTCACCGCACGATCTTGGTTCACGAGAGCGCACTCTCCATAGCTCCTCCCTTGGAGGAGTTCATGACGCCAGGACAGCCTACGTACCCTGCATCCTTCTAGGAGGCCGCAACCCCTCCAAGCTGTAGCGCCCTCAATGGCGGGTGTCCTCTGGCTCACTCGCGGCGAGGGGATATGCTCACGGTATGCGGCCTCGTGCTCAGGGGCGGCGTCCGTGCTCGTACTGTGCCATAGCCCATTGACTCGCTGAGGAGGGCTTACCCCCTATGGCTCGGGCCTATGGCTCGGGGCAAAAGAAAAGAGACTCGGGGAAGAGCCTCTTGCAAGCGCGGATGGTGCTCGGATGCAGGAACGCCTTTTTAGAGGAGATTTTTCCTGTATGCCTCGGCTATAGCGTGGGCGCGGTCATCGACGCCGAGCAGGTCAAAGACCTGGCGCAGCTGCCGGCTCATGGTGGCCTGACTCATAGAGAGTCTTGCCGCTATCTCCCTGGACGGCACACCGTCTGCTATCAGCCGCAGTATCTCTTGCTGACGACTGGACAGGTCCTGGCTCTGGGCCGACTTGGACAGCTCTGCCATCCGGTCGAAGAGCCTCGGGGTGAGCGTGGGGTCGAGGGGGCCTTGGCCACTGGCAGTTTGGATCACAGCGCGCGTCAGTTCCTCCTGGGCAGTCGTTTTCAGGATGTACCCGTTAGCGCCGGCTTCGATGGCTTCGGCCAGATATTCATCCCCGAAAGCGCTCAGTATCATGATCTTCAGATCGGCATGCCGGGCCCTGAGCTGGCGCGTGGCCTCGATCCCGTCCATGTCTGGCAAACAAATGTCCATCAGGACGACGTCCGCTGGACACCCGCTGAGCTTCTCGAGGACCTCTTCTCCAGAGTCGGCTTCGCCCACCACCGAGATCCGGCCATCCAGCTCCAAGACCTGCCGCATGCCCGCTCGGACTACAGGGTGGTCGTCAACCAGGAACACCCTTGTCTTCGTTATTGCAGTCATCCGTCAGCTCGGCTCTCAGTGCTCTCTACGGCGGCACAAACCGGCAACTCGACATGGATGGTGGCTCCTTTGCCCACCTCGCTCTCGACCCAGATCTTCCCTCCCTGCGCCCGGACCAAGGTCCTGCAGATGCTCAGTCCAAGGCCAGTCCCCTTTCCCGGCTCTTTTGTCGTGAAGAACTGATCGAATATCCGTTTCTGGTCTTCGGGGGCGATCCCGGGCCCGCTGTCGGTGAAGCTTATCCTGATGACGTCCCTGCTCTTCTTGGCTCCGTTCAGACGATGCGCACTCCCCCGGATAAGAAGGCTTCCTCCCCGGTGCGCCTCTGTCATCGCCTGCTCGGCATTGGTGACGATATTGAGGAACACCTCCTCCAACCGGTGCTGGTCGCCCATCGCACAGAGGGGTCCGGAGCTAAAAGCGGTCTCCACCTTTATGTTGTTCAGTTTGAGATCGCGCCCTTTTATGGCCAGGACCCGCTCGACTGCCTCGGCTACATCCACGGGGGCCTTCTCTGGCTCGTGCTTCCTGGCAAAGGAGAGCAGGTTCTGGACAACATGTATGCTCCGCTGGGTCTGAGCGAGGATCTCCTTGACGTACTCCCTGTGGGACTCGCTCAGGTCGTCCGCCTCGAGGAGCTGGGTGTAGCCCAGCACCGCGGTGAGGGGGTTGTTGAGTTCGTGCGCCACCCCCGCAACGAGCTCCCCGAGAGCGATCAGCCGCGTTGCGCCTTGTATCTTTTCCTGGGCTTGCCTCCGCTCCGTGACGTCGGCAAGGGTGAGGAGGACTGCTGCTTCTTCATCACCGTGGAGGGGTGAAGCCGAAACGGCGAACCAGCACCGGGCGCCGTTCGGGAGGGAGTAGATCAGCTCGCGCCGCAGCGGCGACTTCCGGGACCTGATGGCTTCGGCTGCCAGCTCTGCCAGCCCCTCCAGCTGCCGGATCTCTGCGATGCGCTTGCCCTCAACCGCGGCCCGCTTCAACCCAGACATCTGGTAGAAGGGTGGGTTGGCGAAGGCGACCTCCAGGTTTCTCGTCAGCACCATGAGACCATAGCTGGTACTGGCGATGATTCGATCGTTGAACTCCTGGAGCCGTTTGATCTCCTTCTCCGCCCGCTTGCGCTCAGTGATGTCTGCGTTGACGTAGACGTAGCCCACCAGCCGTCCGTCCTCATCGCGCATGGGCGTGGCCGTCTCCTGGGTGGTAACCATGTCTCCACTCTTGGCCAAGAGCTCCGCTTCCCCGGACCATCCCCCGCTGAGCAGCGCGGCCATGATCTTCTGGAGCGTGGGATCGCTGGACCCCCCTGGGTACAGGTCGGCCACAGGCCGATCGACCAGCTCGCCTCGTTCGTATCCCAGCATCTGTTCCAGGGCGGGGTTCACGAACTCGATGCATCCCTCTGGGTCCGTTACACAAACGCCATCGCCGATGGTGGCGGCGGCCAGAGCAAGCTGCCTGACGCGTTGGAACAGTTGGGAGTTTTCAATGGCCGGGGCAATATAGGAGGCCAGCCGCTCCATGAAGCGTGCCTCCCCCGGGCCGTATGTGTCGGGTTGGCGGCTTACCAGGCTCACCACGCCGAAAACTCTGTCTTGGGCAACGAGGGGCACCCTCAGGGCGGAATGAAAACCCTCAGCAGCCCAGAGACGATCAGTAGAGACCCCGCGGGTTCTCGTGAACTCCCGCGTCACGTGAGGGCGGCCGTTTCGGACTACCCAAGCGGTGGCAGACCCCTCCAGCGGGGAGGATTCTCCCTGGCGGAAAACCGATGATTCGCCGGACAGGTAGGCTACCAGGAACGTACCCTGTGACTCGTCTATCAGGTTGATGGCCATCCGGTCGAAGGGAACGGCTTTCCGCACCTTCCGGGCGAACCGCTCATAGACCTCATTCAGGTCGAAGTTGGAGGTGACGATCCGGGCGATCGCTGCGGTGGCCTCAATCTCCCGCGTCCGTTCCCTGGCCTCATGGGAGAGGATGTCGTTCTCAATGGCTACGTAGGCCAGGGAGGCGAAGAGGACCATCCGCTCCTCATCTTCCTGCGTGAACTCCTGAGCCCCCCGTTTGTCCGTCAGGTAGAGGATCCCCAAGCAGCTCCGGCCGGAGCGGATGGGGACTCCCAGGAGGCTCTTCATGGGCGGATGGTTGGGCGGAAAGCCCACCGAAGCCGAATGGACCGTCATGTCCGGGAGGCGAAGTGGCCGGACATGCTTCTTGAGATAGCCTAGCAGCCCCCGGCCCTTGGGGAATTCTCCAAGGGCTGCCACCTTCGCCGGGCTCATCCCCGACGTGAGGAACCGGGTGATCGCTCCTCTTTGGTCGAAGAGACCAAGCGCCGCGTACCTGGCCCCTGCGATGAGGCGGGCCTTGTCCGTGATGGATTGCAGCAACGCCGACGTTGGCAAGTCCCTAGCGGACTCACCCATTTTCCCCCTTGGGGCGCCAGCAGACATCGCTCTCGGCCGTCTCGCCACCGCGAGAGATATCTCGGTCTTCGTACTCAACGTCACCACTCATCCTCTTGCGACCGATCCCCCCTGTCCCGCTGAGTCGCAGGCCGTGCATAGCGTTGAAGCGCCTCACGGATGTTGCGCTGGAGGAAGGGCTTGAGCAGCAGCGTAACGGGGCCTATCTCCAGGATCTGCGCCAGCAGCGCACTGTCCGGATAGCCGGTGATGATCACCACGGGGCAATCCCAGTTCCGCGCCCTTATGGCCGCAAGGGTTTCGGCGCCGTCCATCCCGGGCATCGAGAGGTCCAAGAAGATAAGCGCATAAGATTGCTTCTCCAACCGTTCCAGCGCTTCAGCACCGCTTGCGGCGGCTTCGACATCCCACTCTCGATCGCTCAAGCTCCGCATGAACAGCCGGCGGATCGTTTCCTCATCGTCCACTATCAGAATCTTCCCCTTGCTTCCACTCGGCACATGGACGAAGGCCGCTGAACGGACCTTCCGGCTGATGCCGCCCTCGCTCCCCAGCAGGGCCACGACCGCTCGAAGCGTGCTGAAGCCGCCCGCGTAGCTTCTGGTCAGCCAGTGTTGGGATGACAGGCGTTCTCCATCCTGGTAGACGTCGCCAACGGTCCCCCTCCGGGGATCATTGGCAACGCGCAGGCATCTGAGCCCCCGCGCTTCAGCTACAACCGGCTCCACTTGAGATTGCCTCCCAGCAAAGAGCGCTCGAAAAACACGGTACTATTCTAGCTCGATGTTTGACCGACTGGTCAATTACTTAACCTATCAGTCAATCCTTGACTTATTTGCCAACGGTTCTCTCAGACCACGGGTGCGGGGGGAGGGCGCGAGCGGATGCTTGAGGCCTTCAGGGACGTCGCGCCTCGTCCAGAGCTCGACTGGCGGGAGGGGCCTTCTGGTTGCTCTTCTCACTCTTGGCCTGGAACGTCTGTAGCAGGGCCTCCACGAACTCTTGGACAGAGGCCTTTGGTTGCCGTAGCTCAGGGGGTAGGCTTGAGAACAACCCTTTCCCTCGTTTGGCCTGACGCAAGGCCTCGAGCTCAAGCGCCATGGTGTGCTCTCGTGCCAAGCCCTGGATGTGTTGGACGAAGCGCTCTCGGATCGAGTCGGCCTGTTTCTTCACCTCACGCTCGAGGTCCCGCTGATGCTGCCTGTTCTGCACTACCAAATATCTTCGTTCGAGCGCTCGCCGCACCCGTAGCATCAGGTCTTCCAGATCGAATGGCTTGAGGATAAAGTCGTATGCCCCCGCTTTCATCGCCCCGATGGATGTCTCGATGTCGGCCAGACCGGTCAGCATGATGACACACGCATCGGGAAAGTCGACAACGAGCCTCCCGAGCACATCCAGTCCAGATATTCCGGGCATCCTGATATCCAGGAGGACCACCTCACACTCGTCCGAGGACATCAGGTTGAGGGCCTCTTGCCCGTCGGCGGCGAGCAGCGTGTGATACGCGGCCCGCTCCATGACCCGCCGGAGCATGTCACGTATGGAGTCCTCGTCATCAACGATCAGTACCACCGGTCCATCATGCGTCATGGGAGCCTCCCGAGCCGGTCCCATCCGGGTTTCTGGATTGTCTAGAGGAGCAAGCAGAGCTGCGGCCCCAGCGCCTCGGTCCTTCGCGGTGGCTGGGGCGATCTACTCCTCGTAAAAACACGCTGCTGCGCCCAGCCCATGCGATTCCGATAGCGATCGCTTCCCCGGCGGAGGAGTTCGTAGCGTGACGTGCCTTCTCTTGGAGCTCATGACGCCAGGGCAACCCGCGTGCCCGACATTCTCCCCGGAGGCCGCATTCTCTCCAAGCCGCAGCGTCCTCAGCTGGCGTGTGCTCTTTGGCTCACGCGCGGCGAGGGGATACGCTCACGGGGTGCGGCTTCTTGCTCAGGGGTGGCGTTCCGTGCGCACACGTCCAGCGGTCATACAGCGTCGCTACCTGCGACGAAGGCCGTCGCTGGACAGCTACACGGGCCCCAAAGCCCCCTCACCGCGAGCCACCGTGATGGCCGGGCGGGAATGTGGGTGCTGGCCGTCCCGGGGGCACGGGCGCCTGGCCAGCCGGCCGCCGCTCCATCGGGGTTGCCATTCCGCCGGCCAGTGTCTCTTTCAGCTGCGCCAGGACCTCATTTTGGGCCTTAACCGCCGCCAGAAGACCGAGGGAGCCTTCGCTCATGCCCCGCACCGCCGCTGTGTGGCTCTGCAAGTGCGTGGCGTACTCGGCGATGGCCCGAGAGAACTGCCCCAAGGCATCCCGGGTCTCGTTGACACCGCTCTCGACACGGTCGAGGCGCCCCGGATCCAGGCCCACCGTTTCGGTGAAGGCCTGCTGGACTGACCGCCGGGTCCAAGTCCCCATCCGCGCAATGGTGGGATAGGCAAAAGCCAGCGCCACGATGGCGATCCACATCCTGCCGTAGCGGCTCTGGAGGAAGAGAATAACGTGGCCACCGAGGGGCACCTTGAAGCCAGTGGCCTCCCCCAGGAGCGACTCCATTCCCACTTTGAATGGGTCGGAGTCCGCATTGGCATCGCCCTTGGTGGTCAGCCGGGCTCCTGCCTCTTCGTACTCCACCACTCTGTGGAGCAATCGTGGCGGAAATCCCGGCGTGCCACGCGGCGTCTTGAAGGCCACGACGTCACCCACCTGGATGTCCTTGATGGGCCGCAGCACGATCAGGTCGCCGGCGCTGTAGGTTGGCTCCATGGAGCCCGACATCACCACGGCAAACTGGTTGGGCATCTGGAACCACAGGATGGCAGGCAGATAGAGGAGGGCCGGGATCAGGAGCAGGAGCAGGGACTGGTTCTTGCGCAACCAGCGGACCACCCCACGGACACCCCCCGCAGCCGGCGGGCGGACCGGCGTGCTTACCATGCCGCTCGGCCCATCGCACCGCCGTCAGGTCCCCGCGTGTCATCAGGGGCACCTGGTGCCCAGCGGGCGATGGGAAAGTTCAAGAGGCGCAGCTGTTGCTGCGCCCTGGCCGGCGGCCACGCCATATGCTGACGATGTCCCATACGGCCTGACCCCGCTAGCCCTGCGTGGCTTCCAGGGCGACCTCGAGCACGATGTTGAGAACCTCTTGGCCTGGCTCCTTGCCCCCCTCCGCCCTTCCTCCGGGGATCACGATGTTCCCCCGCAGCTTGAGCTGCGTTGTCCCCTCAGGCACGCCGCGCGGGAGAAGCGCAATGGTGCCCTTCTCCCGGTACGCCGTGCCACGGGCGTACACGATATTGGGGTTGGAGAAGTCCGTCACCGAGAGCTCCAGGAATGTCCTGTCGGAACCGAAGGCCAGGCCCATCTCATGTGGGTTCAGGATGTAGAAACGCAGCGTCAGGCTGTTCTCGAACCCTGGGGCGATATCCGTGATGCTATACAGTGCCACACCCTGGATCCTCTGGGAGTTGCCCTTGGCGCCCAGAGAGGCCGTTTGCGGTAGCTCTGTTATGGTAGCAAGCTTGCCACCGTTGAGAGCGGTGATGGCCACGCCGGTGGTGCTCCCCCCGGCCCACAGGCCGCCCAAGAGCCCCGTGGCCAGCACAAACACGGCCCCTATAAGCAACGCTTCCGGAATTCTCACAGGGTTTTATCCTCTGCCGTGGGCCGTGGGGACTCCCCCGCGGCCCACGGCGCGCTACGTCGCCTTACGCCTGATTTACCTCGATGGTGAACTCCGGGCTCAGATTGTCGGAATCGCTGGCGTCTTTGGTGAAGAAGGCGCCGCTGTGGATCCCGATGTTGAAAGCCCGGGCGTCCGATGCGCCCGTGATCACCACATTGCCACTGGAGTCCACCAGCTCGCCGTCGGCGGAATTGATGAGGAAGCTGATGAACCCCTTCTCCGCGTTCAGGATCTGGACATCCGTCGCCTCGTTGCTGCCATCACCATCGTGATCGATGACGGAGGCGGCACTCGTGAAAGAGGTCGCCGTCTCGATCAAGCTGTCCACCTTGCTGGCAACCCGCACAGCGTAGGACCCATCGGGATAGGTCGTGGTGTTGAGGCCGGTGCAGGAGACGGTCTTCTGGTCCGAACCTAGGGAGCAGAGACTCGTGACGACGGCTTCATTGCCGCCGCCCACGTCCAACGTCACCGCCAGGTTGGTGGTATTCGTGACGTTGTGGGGCTTGGCCAGGGTCACCGAGAAGGCTCCGCCGGACACCGAGGTGGAGGCGAAGTCCTCCGTCTCGTCGCTGGTGGCCTTCACCGCGGGCACCACCTTGATGCCCATGTTGAAGTAGCTGTACGCCGAGATGTTCTCGCCCGGGTCGAGCAGGAAGATGGTGACCCTATAGCTGCTGGCGGGGGACGCGGCCACCTTGAAGGTGGCCAGGCCGCCGCCGTCGCCATCGTCGTCGGTGTGGTCGCTGTCTATGATGCCCACGGCTCCTTCGATGGGGAACCAGTCGGGCGTCCCCGAGGTCCAGCTCGTCACGCTACCGCCGGTCGCGGCTGTGCCGCTGGCCGAGGCGGTGATGGATGTGCCCCCGGTCCCCGCCCACAAGCTCCCCAACGCCGCGGCGCTCAACGCCGGTAGTAACAGTGAGATCAGTAGCCGTTTCATATCGTCCTATCCTTTCCTTGATCGCCCGCTACTGCTGGCGGACCTCGATGCTGAACTCCGGGCTCATGCTGTCGGCATCGCTGGCGTCCTTGGTGAAGAACGTGCCTGCGTTGGACGTTCCTGCCGGGGTGCTGATGCCGATCTCGAACACCCGGTTCTCGCCGCCGGTGTCGTAGACGTCGCTGGTGTCAACAGGCAGACCATCAGAGGAGTCCACGACGAAGGTCACAAAGCCCTTCGAGAGGGTGAGGATCTGGAAGGCATCACTGGTGAGGGCGTCCGGCACCTCGGTACCGCCGGTGAAGGTGGACGCGGATGCGCTGCCGCCTGAGCTCACCGTTGGGATGCTGGTGGTGCCGCTAGTCAGCCCGCTGGTGGATATGGTCCTGATCTGTATCTTCGGGTTCCAGAAGGAGTAGGCCGATACCATCTCGTTTGGGTCGTCCAGGAAGAGGGTTATCGCCCACTTCCCGGCGGGGCTGGTGGGCAGGTGAATCCGGGCGATGCCGCCGCCGTTGATGACGCCCACAGCCCCCTCAATGGGGCTCCAAGAAGGGCTCCCTACCGCCCACGTGGTTACCGTAGCGCCACTTTGGGCCGTGCCGCTGGTGGAAACGCTGACTCCACTGGTCCCGGCCTGAGCGAACAACCCGCCGAGGCCGGCGGTGCTGACCAGGAGAAGCCCCACGATCATCGTGACCAGTTTCTTACTCATATCTTCCGTCCCTCCCTGATGATTTCCTCAGTCGGATAACCCTGACCGTGCTCCATGTCATGCCTGCCTCGTTGCGGTCTACGCTGCGGGTGGGTAAAGACTTGCGATCCGCGAAAGCAGGTGATGTTTTAAAGCTTGCCTGGCTTCCTGAGTCCCATTGGCCGGGTAAGCGCGGCCCCGCACAGCCTGCACCAGCTCCCCAGGGCCCACATCCGTGTTGTCCAGAATGACCAACCGTGCGGTGGGGAGCCGCTTGTGCAAAGCGAAGGCCTGAGGGCTGTTTCCCACCACCACATCGGCGCCCAGGCTCTCCCAGTACGACACGGCTTCCTCCGTCTCCACGGCCTCGGCGACCACCTCGATGTCCTCTTCCATCGCCAGGACCGAGTGGATGCCCTCCCGGAACACGATCCTGTCGTCTACCAGCAGCACTCTCAACTTGTTCTGGTCGCCGCTCATTGGTTCACCATCGGTTACGTTCTGGCTCATGACTCCAGGAGCTGAGCCACCTGGCCCTTGAAGTGCTCCCGCACCTCTGCCGGCGCGCGGTCGAGGGACTCGAGGCCGTAGTCGAGCAAGAAGTCGACGAACAGCTGCTGTGACTCCTTCACCCGGCGCGCGAACTCCTCAAACTCCTGACGGCTCACCCCTTGGATCCCTTCGCCATTCCTGGCAAGGGTGGAGGGCTTCTCTTCCTTCCCCCGGTCTTGCCCCTGGTCTGGGAGGTGGGCCGCTTCTTCGCGGTGCTCCAAGAGGGACTCGATGCAGAAGCCCATGAACTCCGCCCTGCTCAACTCGTCCCGATGACGGTCGATCTTCTCCAGGAGTGCCTGGGGGACAACGAGGATCGCCCTCTGTGCTCTCTCATCCATCAGCGCCGATTCCCTCCCCCCAAGGTGCGTAACGCCGGGGCATCTCTGCGTTGCGCCACCAAAGACGCACACGACAAGCCCACTGCCGCAATTCTTCCGGGCGGCCGCATCCCCTCCAAGCGGTAGCGCCCTCGTTGGCGCGAGCTCTCTAGCTCTCTTGTGGCGAGGAAATATGCTCACGGAGTGCGGCCATCGCGCTCGGGCGGCTGCTCGTGAGACGCGGGTCGAGTGGCGACGCCAACGCCCACGCCGACTCTGGCCTCCCTGTCCCTGCACGATTGGCTGGAGCTAGTTCGCTTGAGATTGAGCTGGACGCTCGCGCACGTGTGAGCGTCGTCGGTCTATGCCCCAGCTTGTTTGGGGCGGCCGAACCCATCCCCCGTCATGGGGCTTGCACTACGGAGCGGGTAGCACCACGGTCGTATCGCCAAGAAACAGGGGCTCCTCGCGGAGCACCCTCATGAACAGCTCGTGCGTTAGATCAAGATCACGGCGGTTGTAGTCGGCCAGGCGATGGGGCTCCGATGCCCACACGCGGGCGTTCTGCCGGTGGTCCCAGGGCACCTTCCCCTCTCCGAATGTGTAGAGGCAGAGGCGGTCCAGGCTGATCCGCCGGTTCGCAGCCCGCTCGATCTCGGCCATCAGGTCGTAGTGGCGCCCGATCTCGAGCCGCCGGCCGAGCGTCCGTCCGAAGTGGTCTTCCAGCACCGGCAGGTCGAACCGCGCCCCGTTGTACGTCACCACGACTCCCGCGAACGACGCCAGGAAGTCGGCGAGCTGCGCCAGACTCTCCGGCGCGGCGGTGTACATGGCGTAGGTCTGGGCGCATCGAGCGCCGGTGAGCAGCAGCTCGAAGCCCACGGGTATGTTGTCCATGGACCCGCCGGTCGTCTCGATGTCGATGACGGAGAAGTCGCCTTCCTGCACGGCCCCACCATACGGCAGAGCCGAGCCGGGAGTGCGTGCGCGGGAGCCGGCTACGGGTCGTCGCTGGGCGGCGGTGCCGCGCCGGCGATGGGCATCGGCTCCGCCGGCGGTGGGGACTCTGGCGCGGTCGTCGTCTGGGTGCGAGGCGCCGTGGAGCGCGACGGGGCGGGGCGCTGCTCCGTCCCCGGTACGGGCTCCGCCGGTACCGCTTCCGATGTTGGGGCCGCCTCGGCCTGGGCGCGCGCCTCGCGGCGCTGGCGTATGCCCATCCCGTAGTGCACGGAGATGGTGTAGAGCACGGCCACCGTCGGGACGCCCAGCAGCGCGCCGGGGATGCCGGCGAGCCGCGCGCCCAAGACGACGGCGACGACGACGAGCATGGCCGGCATGCGGACGGCGTGGCCCAGGATGCGCGGCGTCAGCAGGTTCAGCATGACCTGCTGGATGAACAGCAGGGTCGAGAGCACGATGACGAACGTGACGAAGTCTCCGGAGACCGCCGCGACGATGAGCGGCAGGGCGAGCGCCAGCCAGTCGCCGACGAACGGCACGGCCAGCAGCAGGCTCGAGAGGAGCGCGACGGGCAGTGCGGCGGGCAACCCCGTGGCGGTCATCACGACGGCCGTCCCGACGCCGTAGATGAGCGAGATGACGAACAGCCCGCGGACGTAACCGTGGAAGGTCGCGTCGATGGTGCCGAGGACGTAGCGCGTCTCGTGCTCGGCGCGTGGCGGGAGCACCTTGAGCGCCTCGTTGAGCCGGCGGCCGCCGTCGAGCACGATGTAGAAGGAGATCACGACGACCAGCGAGATCGCGAAGGCGGTGGACGCGATGTTCTGAGCGATCGTGCCTGCGTTCGCCGCCACGATGGTGGCCGCTTCGTCGGCGAAGTTGCCGAACCGCGTCTCGTCGAGGAGGTCCACCGAGATCGCGAAGCGCTCTTCGATGAACTGCTCGACGCGGCCGATGAGCTCGGGCGCCCGGGCGACGAAGTCCGGGACCCGTCCGGCCAGCTCCTGCACCTGCTCGATCATGGTCGGGATGACCGAGACGATCACGACCGAAACGAGCGTGATCAACGTCATGTAGACGAGCACGATCGCGACGGCGCGTGGCATGTGCAGGATGCGCGTCAGGCTGTTGATGGTGTGGATCAACAGCGAGCCGACGAGGTAGGCGAGGAAGAAGATGAGGAGCAGGTCGCCCAGGAAGCTCCACAGGCGGGCCAGAGCGCCGAAAAGGTAGATCGCGGCGCTGAGGACGACGACCACGAGGGCCGCCCTGAACCAGAAGCTGCGCTCGAGCAAGGGTACTGCCTCGACCGTATTCTACCCCACGTCGAAGGCCCCCCTGCGACGGGTAGGCGTGCGGCCCTCGGCGAGATTCTCCCGGTGCCGTCCCCCCGAGCGCCATCGCCCATCGGAGTGGCTGGCCGGTGGCCCCTAGGACGACGGCGCCGCGCCGGCGAGCTGGCCGGCGAGCGTCGCGGCCTCCGTCGTGGGCAGCTCGCAGGCGTAGCCGCGGCACACATACGCCGTCGGTTTGCCGTCCACCTGGCCACGGCCTTGGAGCAGCGGCGATGGGAACGGGCGCTCCTCGGCGGGGTCCAGCCCGATGAGCGAGCGGCTCGGCGCGTAGGCGCGGGCGAGCTCATCGAGCAGCCCGCGCGTCGCAGGGTCGCCTGGCGAGCCGATGATGGCCACCTCGCGGGGTTCCGCAAGGTGCAGCTCGAGCGCCTTGAGCCAGTTGCCGAATGCGAGCGGGGCACCGCCGAGCAGGGCCGCTACCGAGCGGAGCAGCTGGGTGCCCTTGCGTGCGTACTCCTCCTCGCCGGCGAGCGTCCCCAGCCGTGCCAGGGCCTCGGCGGCGGCGGAGCTCCCGCTGGGCACGGCGTTGTCCATCATGTCCCGCGGCCGCACGATCAGCTGCTCGTGGTCGGTGCCGACGTCGTAGAGCCCGCCCGCCTCCTCGTCCCAGAACAACGTGAGCATCTCGTCGGTCAGCTCCTTCGCCGCCCAGAGCCAGCGGTGGGCGAAGGTCGCCTCGTGGAGGGAGAGCAGGCCGTTGATGAGGCAGGCGTAGTCCTCGAGGTAGCCGTTGAGGTGCGCCGTCCCGTCCCTCCACGTCCGGAGCAGACGGCCGTCGGGCCGGAGCGCTTCGAGCACGAAGGCGGCGTTCTGCTCCGCGGCCTCGCGGTAGCGGGGCTCGCCGAGCACCATCGCCGCCTCGGCGAGCGCGCGGAGCGCGAGGCCGTTCCACGCGGTGAGCACCTTGTCGTCGGTGGCGGGCGGCACGCGGGCCGAGCGCGCCTCGAGCAGGCGGCTGCGCATCGGCCCAAGGCGTTCGAGCAGGGCCTCCCCGGCCAGCCCGAGGTCGCGGCCGGCGGCTTCGGGGCCGTCGGGCACGTGCAGTATGTTGTGCCCCTCGAAGTTGCCGGGCACGCTCACGCCGTAGAAGCGGTTGAAGAGCGCGGCGTCGTCCTGCCCGAGCAGCGCCTCGATCTCGTCGGCGTCCCATACGTAGTACTTGCCCTCGACGCCCTCGCTGTCGGCGTCTTGGGAGGAGAAGAAGCCGCCCTGGGGGTGGCGGAGGTCGCGGAGGAGGTAGTCGAGCGTCTCACGGACGACCGTCTCGAACCTCCGCTCGCCGGTGAGCTGGTACCCCTGGAGGTAGGCGATGGCCAGCTGGGCGTTGTCGTAGAGCATCTTCTCGAAGTGCGGCACCTGCCACGCCTCGTCGGTGGCGTAGCGGGCGAAGCCGCCGCCGAGGTGGTCGTACATGCCGCCGTTCGCCATCGACCGCAGCGTGTGCTCGATGAGGTGACGGGCCCGCGGCTCGCCGGTGCGCGCGTGGTGACGCAGCAGGAATCCCAGCACCATGGGCTGGGGGAACTTCGGCGCGCCACCGAACCCGCCGTGCTCCTCGTCGAACGCCGACGCGATGCCGGCGAAGGCGTCGGCCGCGATGCTTGCGCGCAGCGGCTCGTCGCTCGCGGCGGTCCGCGTGGAGGCCAGGATGGCCGAAGTGAGCGACTCGGCGTTCTGGAGCACGCTCTCGCGGCGGTTGTGGTAGGCGTCGGCCACGGCATCGAGGACGTCGGGCCAGGACGGCATGCCGGCGCGTGGGGTGTTGGGGAAGTAGGTGCCGCCGTAGAAGGGGCGCCCGTCCGGCATGACGAAGACGTTGAGCGGCCAACCGCCGTGCCCATGCAGGCGCTGGAGCGCCTCCATGTAGATCGAGTCGACGTCAGGGTGCTCCTCACGGTCCACCTTGATGGAGACGAACCGCTCGTTCATCTTGGCGGCGATGTCCGGGTCCTCGAAGGACTCGTGCTCCATCACGTGGCACCAGTGGCACGCTGCGTAGCCGATGCTCACCAGCACCGGCTTGTCCTCGGCCTTGGCCTTCGCGAAGGGCTCCTCGCCCCAGGCGAACCAGTCCACGGGGTTCTGCGCGTGCTGGAGCAGGTAGGGGGACGTTTCGTTGATGAGGCGGTTGGGCATGTCGGCCTTCAGCAAGCCCCTATCGCACGATGATTCGAGCGGATCAGCCGCTCACTTGACCAACTCCAGGAGCTGCTGGACCGTCAGGTCCGCATCACGGATCAGGCGGCGGAGCAGACCTCGGTCGAGCTCTCGATGTCTCGGCACCGAAAGGCGCTGCCCCGACGTGTGAGCCAGGATCATGTGGCTCCCCCTCGTGTGGACCCACCGGTAGCCGATACGCTCCATCGCTTTGACGAATGCGTCGCCGGAGAGGACCGGCAACGGGGGCACTACACCGAGACCTCGACCTGCTCCACCGTCTCCTCGGCCGGGACGGGCTCGCCAAGGAACTTCAAGCTCGCGAGATAGCCTTGCATGGCCTCGCGGATGTTGAGCCGCGCCTCCTCGATGGTACGCCCTTGCGAGTGACACCCGGGGAGGGCCGGGACGCTGGCGACCACGTAGCCATCCTCACCCCTGGAGAAGCCAACCGTAAAGCGGCGTTTCTCGCCCGGTTGCGTGACGCCCGCCCCCTCCGGTGAGTAGAAGAAGTCGATAGTCCGACCCACTCTCTCTTCTGAGATGTAGCGCTTGTTGACGAGGGGTCGCAGCGAATTGGCGAGTCCCTCAAGAGTGTAGCCGTGCTCGCGCGCGAGATCGCTGAGCTCCGGGCAGCTTCGCTGATACCGCGTCTCCGGGTGTGCTTGCAGCTCCTCAAACACGAGTCGTTCCGACGGTGACAAGTGGGCGCGTGCAATCATGTATCACCTCAATACCATGATGGTTTCACGATGGTATCATGCTTGCGCGCGCTATGCAATCATCGAGAGCAGCGTCATCGTGATCGCTGCTGCCAGCGGCACCGTGACGTTGTCGTCGAAGGGCGTGGGGAGCAGCTCGGCGACCGCCGCTACGATGGCTCCGGGGACGAGCCACCACGCCAGCGGGATGTCGGGATGGAGCGACGCGGCGGCTCCTGCGATCACCGCGACCGCCGCGAACGCGGCCGTGCCGGCGATGGACTTGCCGAAGATCCGCGCCCGGTGGTCACGGGAGCCGACGACCGTGGCGAACGGATCGCCGAACGCCAGGAAGACCAGCGAGAGGACGGCGATGTCCTCGGGGAACGCGAAGACGACGAACGTCGCCGATAGCCAGAAGTAGGTGGCGCCGGTGATCTGGAAGCGCTCATGGGGCTTGAAGAACGGCAGCAGCTTGATCAGGAGGTCGTTGACCGTCGGCAGCGAGGCCCGCCCGACCTCCAGGGCGACTGCCAGGACGCTGAAGACGATGAGCAGCCACTTGGCGAGGCCCAACGGCAGCAGGAGCACGCCGAGGGGTATGGCCGACCCGACGATGATATGCATGACGTGCCGCGGCCACAGGTGTTGCGACACCGGCGGCTCGTAGATGAACTCTTGGATGGGTGTGGGTAGCTTCATGCCATGCGCTCGGGCGGGCTAGCTGCGGCGCGCTCCGGCCATGCTGCGGATCTTCGGCACGAGCTCCGCCACCGTGTCGATCACGTAGCCGACCTCCTCCTCGGTGTTGCCGGCACTGACGCTGAGGCGGAGGCTTGAGCGGGCCATGGACTCGGACGCGCCGATCGCGAGGAGGACGTGCGAGGGCTCGAGCGACGCCGCGGTGCACGCGCTGCCGCTCGACGCGGCGATCCCGGCGAGGTCGAGGCCCATGAGCAACGCCTCGGCCTCCACGCCGGGGAACGAGACGTTGACGTTGTTCGGGAGGCGGCGCCGCGCATCGCCGTTCAGCCGCGTGCCGTCGACGCGCTCGGTGATGCCGGCGATCAGCCGGTCGCGCATCGCCGCGCACGCGGCCGCTGCCTCGGGCCGCGCAGCCTCGGCCGCCTCGAGCGCGACGCTCATGCCGACGATGCCAGGCGTGTTCTCGGTGCCCGCGCGGCGGTCGCGCTCCTGCGCCCCGCCGACCTGGGTCGGGCGGAACGGCGTGCCGCGGCGGATGTACAGCAGGCCCACGCCCTTCGGTCCGTTGAACTTGTGCGCGGACAGGCTGAGCAGATCGACGCCGAGCACGTCCACGTCGATCTCGAGCGCGCCCGGGCCCTGCACCGCGTCGGTGTGGATGGCGACGGTGCGGCCGCCCTCGGCGGCGTGAGCCCGCACGCGCCGCGCGATCTCCGCGACGGGCTGGATGGTGCCGATCTCGTTGTTGGCCAGCATCACGCTGACGAGCGTCGTCTCGGGCCTCAGCGCCTCCGCGACGGCCTCCGGCGCGACGATGCCGTCGCGGTCCGGCGCGACGTAGGTGACGTCGAAGCCGAGCTCCTCCAGCAGCTCCGCCGCGTGCAGGACGGCGTGGTGCTCGATCTGCGTGGTGACGATGTGGTTGCCGTCCGAGCGCCGCGCGAGGGCGACCCCGAGCAGCGCCGCGTTGTCGGACTCGGTGCCGCCGCTCGTGAAGACGATCTCGCTGCCGCGCGCGCCGAGCACCCTGGCGCACCGCTCGCGGGCGTCGTCGATAGCCGCCCGCGCGTCCTGCGCCAGCCGGTACATGCTTGAGGCGTTGCCGAAGCGCTCGGCGAAGTACGGCTGCATGGCTTCGGCCACGCGCGGGGAGACCGGCGTGGTGGCCGCGTGGTCCATGTAGATGGTTCGAGCGTCGTTCATGATGGGCTCAGGCATGGTGGGCCGGTCCTGCGTCCCCCTCCGGCCTCTATTAACGGGCGATTCTATCAGCCTAGGTGGAATCTCGCGTCGCGTAGGCGATGACCTTGTAGACGAGCTTCGCGGCGGTGTACGCGCACGCCTCCGGCCCCTCCGCTGGAGCGAGCTCGACCACGTCGAATCCCACGATGCGCCTCTGCTCGCCCACCGCGCGCAGGATGGCCAACGCCTCCCACCATCCGAGGCCCCCCGGCTCGGGCGTGCCGACCGCGGCCATGAACGACGGGTCGAAGGCGTCGAGGTCGAAGCTGACGTAGACGTTCGCGCTCAACCCCTCCACGATCGCCTCGACGTCCGTTATCGGCTCCGGGCCGCGGGCGAACAGCGGGATGCTGCGCGTCCGTGCCAGCGCCGCCTCGCCGACGGTCATGCTCCGCACGCCGACCAGCGTGACGGGGGCATGATCGGCGATGCGCCGGACCGCCGAGGCGTGGCTCGAGCGCGTGCCCTGATATGCCTCGCGCAGGTCGGCCTGCGCGTCGAATACCAGCACGCTCACGTCCTCGGTCCGCTCCACGACCGCCCGGACCGCCCCGGCGCTCAGCGAGTGCTCTCCGCCGAGCATCCCGACGAGCTTGTCCTGGCCCGCGTACCAGGCCACCGCCTGGTGGACGCGTGCGGCCATGGCTTTGGGTCCGCCTGCGTGGGGCTCGATCTCGGGGGCCGTGTAGATGCCCACCGCCGACGGATCGCACCCCAGCTCCGTGTCGTAGTCCTCCATCTGCCGCGAGGCCTCGATGATGGCGCCGGGGCCGGCGCGGGCGCCGGGGCGGTAGCTCGTCGTCGCGTCGTAGGGGACGGGCAGCAGCACGACCCGCGAGCGCTCCAACGAGTGCTCGTTGGGGTCGAGGGCGAGGAACGTGCGGGGAACCGTCGGCCAGACCATCTCGCTCAGGCCTCGCTCAGGGTCTCGATGGGTCGAGCGCCAGCGCGGCGCGCTCTGCCTCGACGGCCTCGCGCGCGGTCGAGGGGTCGAGGTGCACGAGGCCGCGGTCGAGCACCCAGTGCTTCACGGTGCCCATGACGAACCGCTCGCGGACCCGCTCAAGCGCTTCTTCGGCGTCGAACTCCATGCACGAGAAGACGTCGATGTTCACGTACGCGCGGTCGGGGAAGGTGTGCACGCTGATGTGGCTCTCCGCGATGATGACGAAGCCGGAGACGCCCCAGTCCTGCGGGACCGGCCCCTTATAGAGGTGTACCGAGGGCTCGGTGATCTTGGTCATGGAGATGGAGCCGGGGAAGTCGTCGAGGAACCGGCGGACGTGCTCGGTGTCCCCCAGCTGGCCGGCATCGCATCCGTATCCGTCGATGAGCAGGTGCAAGCAGACTCCCTCGTATCCGCAGGTTCAAGCAAAGCGTCCCGACGGAGCGGGACGCACGCATGGAGGGTAGCACCGTGAAGGGCCACAAACAACTGCGGAGCCGCATACCGGCCTGCCCGCCGAGGCGCGGCCATCGCCGGGGGGCCTGCTATACTCCCGCGCGTCCCGACCCAAGACGCATGGCGGACGCGTGAGGCGCGCAGGATGAAGGCCGAGATCGTCGCCGTCGGCACCGAGCTGCTGATGGGGGAGACGCAGGATACGAACTCCTCGTGGCTCGGCACGCGGCTGCCCGAGCTCGGGCTCGAGCTCGAGTGGGTGACGATCGTCGGCGACGACATCGGCCGCCTCACGGAGGCTCTGGAGCGCGCTTGGGGCCGCTCCGGCGTCATCATCACCATCGGCGGCCTGGGCCCGACGCTCGACGATGTGACGCGCGATGCCATCGCCAAGATGCTCGGCGAGGAGATGAGCGTCGCGCCGGAGCTCAAGACGTGGCTGGAGGAGAACTTCTCGCGCCGCAACATCCGGCCGATGCCCCAGTCCAACCTGCGCCAGGCCCGCATGATCCCGTCGGCGACGGCCATCTTGAACGCGATGGGCACGGCACCGAGCTGGTGGATCGAGCGCGACGGCAAGATACTGGTGACGCTGCCCGGCCCACCGCGCGAGCTGATGAACATGTGGACGACCGAGGTCGTGCCACGCCTGAAGGAGCGCCTGCCCGGCCAGGCCATCGTCTCGCGGACGTTCAAGACGATCGGCCTGAGCGAGGCCGCGCTCGACGAGCTGGTGCGCGACGTCTACGACATACCGGGCATGGACCTCGGCGTCTATACGAAGCCCGACGGCATCCACGTGCGGGCGATCGCGAAGGCGCCGGTGGAGGCGGAGGCGGTGCGGGTGCTGGAGCGCGCCGAGGCCGCGATCCGCAGCGCGCTCGGCGCTTATATCTGGGGCACCGGCGAGGAGTCGCCACCCGAGAAGGTCGGCGAGCTGCTCCGCGAGCGCGGCTACACGCTGGCCGTGGTGGAATCGTGCACTGGGGGCATGCTCGGCGCCGCCATCACCGACGTGCCCGGTGCCTCCGACTACTTCGTCGGCGGGACGATCGCGTACACCACCGGCCTCAAGCTGATGGCTGGCGTGCCCTCAGAAGTCATCGACGGCTCCGGTGCCGTCAGCGCCGAGACGGCGCAGGCGATGGCCTCCGCGGCGTGCACGACCTACGGCGCCGACTGCGGCATCGGCGTGACGGGGGTTGCCGGCCCCGGCGATGTGGACGGCATCAAGGCGGGCACGGTGTTCATCGGCGTGGCGGTGCCGGGCTCGGCCGGGGTGGAGCCGTACGCGTTCCCGTCGCGCCGCCCGCTGGTGCGCGGCCGCGCGGTCACCGCGGCGCTGCTGCAGCTGACGCGCGCGCTTCAGCGGCCCTAGCGCGGCCCTAGCGCCGGAGGAGGTTTTGCCTCAGAATCTCCGGCCCGTCGCCGAGGCGTCGGCGGTTAACCGGCCGTTTCGACCATCCCCCCGTCCCCCTTCCAGCCTGGAAGGGGGTGATAAAGCCAGATACGGGGGACACCCCCGTACCCCCGGCAGAGGGGCCAAGCCCCTCTGCACTCCCCGTACGGCGCACGGGCGTTGCCTCGAAACCTCCGACCTGTCGCTGAAGCGTCGGCGGCCATACGGTCGGTCACCGGCGTGGGTCATGGGTGGTGACCCCCACTTCGGGTAG
>JADFRC010000018.1 GCA_022561455.1 Chloroflexota bacterium
GCACGCCCGAGGGGGCGACCGAGACGGACTTCGACCCGGACGACATCGCGCCGTTCGTCGCCTACCTCGCCAGCGACTTCGCGGCCGGCGTCAACGGCCAGTTCTTCTTCGTCTACGGCAAGTCGGTGAGCCTGATGTCCCAGCCGCGGCTCGAGCGGACGGTGCTCAAGCCCGAGGGTTTCTGGTCCGTCGAAGAGCTCGTCGAGCTGCTGCCGCGAACGATCGCCAAGGACCTCCCGAACCCCGCCCCGGCGGCGCGGGAATGATGAACCTGTCATTCCGAGGAGTTCTTCCCCAAGGGAAGGACGACGAGAAATCTCTCGGGGAGGCCAGTGAGAGATTCCTCGCTCCGCTCGGAATGACAGGATGAGAGAGGACGGCTCGGGACGAGCGGAAGGAACGTGAGCATGCGGAGGCATGTGGATGGCTGAGCGTCTCCTGGAAGGACGCGTCGCCATCGTGACCGGCGCCGGACGGAGCATCGGCAAGGCCATCGCACGGCTCATGGCCGAGCACGGCGCCAGGGTCGTCGTCAACGACCTGGGCGTCGCCGTCGACGGCTCCGGCCCCGCCCGAGGCCCCGCCGACGAGACGGCCGCCGAGATCCGCGAGGCCGGCGGCGAGGCCGTCGCGAGCTACGACTCGGTGGCCGAGCACGCCGGCGCCGGGCGCATCGTCCAGACCGCGCTCGATTCCTTCGGCCGGCTCGACATCCTCATCAACCCAGCAGGCATCCTGCGCGACCGCATGGTCTTCAACATGAGCAAGGAGGAGTGGGACGACGTCATCGCCGTCCACCTCAAGGGCCACTTCAACCTCATCCAGCCCGCGAGCGTCATCATGCGCAAGCAGCGCTCCGGACGCATCATCACCTTCAGCTCGACGTCCGGGCTGTGGGGCAACTCGGGACAGGCCAACTACGGTGCCGCCAAGGACGGCGTCGCCGGACTCACGCGCGTCGTGGCCCGCGACCTCGGGCGCTACGGCGTGACGTGCAACGCCATCACGCCCTCGGCCGAGACGCGCATGACGCAATCGGTGCCCGAGGCGGCCGGTGAGGCGCGCGCCCGCTCCGGCATCGCCGCCGCCCCGGCCCCGCTCGCGCGTCCGCCGGAGGCCGTCGCGCCGGTGGCCGTCTGGCTGGCATCGGACGAAGCTTCGAACATCAACGGCCAGGTCTTCTACGTGAGCGGCGGGCTCATCGGCCTCATGTCGCACCCGGCGGCGGGCCGCACGATCACCAAGCCCGGCGACGAGCGCTGGACCGTCGAGGAGCTCGCCGCGGTCTTCCCAACGAGCCTGGGCATGGACCTGCCCAACCCGGCCCCAGCGCGTCCTGAGTAGCGTTTTTCGAGCTTCTCAACGGAGGTGACATGGGCAAGATGTTGACCTGGGGAGAGTTTCGCGAAGTGCAGCCCGAGCTCGCCGAGGCAGGCAGGAAGCTGTTCTACTTCCTTCCCCGACCCGTGGGCTTAGGCATCCTAGCAACCACCCGCAAGGACGGCGGACCACGCGTGCACCCCTGTTGCCCGATGATCTTCGGCGGTCACCTCTTCGCGTTCGTTATCCCATCGCCCAAGCGACAAGACCTGCATCGCGACGGCCGCTACGCCTTACACTGCTACCCGCCCGCGGAAAACGAAGACGCCTTCTCCCTGGCGGGGCGGGCTGAGCTCGTCGCGGACGACGTGATCGTGGCTGCGGCCACGGCCCAATATTTGGCCGAAAGGCAGTGGGAGCGGCCGATCGACGGGTTCGACGAACAGGAGCTCTTCGAGTTCATGATCGACCGGTGCCTGCTCACGCGGACCACCGGACACGGCGACCCGCACCCTCGCCACAAGGTTTGGCGCAGCTGAGCTCGCGCTTGGCTGCTTAGATGATCGCCCCGATGCCTTTATTGACCACGTCGAGCCAGTGACCCGAGGAGAACAGTCATGGCGAATTCAACAGCCGTCCGGTTCAAGCAGGCCCTCGACCGGCCCGAGCTGCTCCAGATACCAGGCGGTTTCAGCCCGCTGATCGCCCGCATGCTCGAATCGCTCGGGTTCGAGGCGTTCTTCATGGCCGGGTCGCAGACCACCGCGTACGTCTACGCGCTGCCCGACATCGGCCTCATCGGCATGCGGGAGATGGTCGAGGCGGCGCGGCGCATCACGGCGGTCAGCGACATACCGGTCTTCATGGACGGCGACACGGGCTACGGCAACGTGCTCAACGTGTACCGCACGGTGCGCGAGTGCGCGCAGGCCGGCGTGGCGTGCATCTCGCTCGAAGACCAGGAGGCGCCGAAGAAGTCGGGTACCGCCGCCGGTCGCCGGTGCATCCCGGAGGAGGAGGCGCTGGGCAAGATCCGTGCGGCCGTCGCCGCGCGCGACGAGATCGGCTCCGACATGCTCATCTGCGCGCGGACCGACCTCGTCGGGTCGGAGGGCGGCAGCTACGAAGCCGCGCTGGAGCGCTCGATCAAGTTCGTCGAGCAGGCCGGCGCCGACCTCGTCTGGATCAACACCGTCGAGACGCGCGAGCAGATGAAGGAGGCCTGCGAGCGCATCCCCGCGCCGGTCATCCCGCACTACGGCGGATCGCCTCCGGGCCCGTCCACGACCGAGCTCCAGGAGTTGGGCGCCGCAGCCATGCTCTTCCCGGGACTGACCACCAACGTGGGCATGCAGGCGACGTGGGAGTTCCTCAACGACTTCAAGGAGCGCGGCGTCGAGGCGCAGCGCGAGTGGGGGCTGCGCGCCGGCGAGAGCCGCTGGGGCCGCGTCAACTACAGCCGCCTGCTCAAGCCCAGCCCCGACGAGATCGCCGCGATGGAGAAGGCATACCTGCCGCAGGAGCTCCAGCGCGACTACGAGCACACGTGGGGCCACGGCACGCAGGTCTGAGGCCCGACGAGGGCCCACGTAGAGGCAACGGTTCGCCGCCCGCCCAGGATGGGGTGTGCAGAGGGGCGAGGCCCCTTTGCCGGGGGGGGCACGGGGGTGTCCCCCGTGCCTGGCTCTATCGCCCCCTTCCTGGCCAGGAAGGGGGACGGGGGGATGGTCGGAACGGTCGTCGAGCACCAGCGCCACGCTGGGAGCAAGGGCTTTGACGCAAAGCCACTAGAACGGCGACGGCATCGGGCCGACCGGGACCTCGATGAGCGTCGGCGCTTCGATGGCCAGCGCCTCCTTGAGCGCAAGCTCGAGCGCGTCGGGACCGTCGGCGCGCACGCCCCTCACGCCGTAGGCCTCGGCCAGGCGCACGAAGTCCGGGTTGTGGAGCTCCGCGCCGATGACGCGGCCGTTGAAGCGGACCATCTGGTCGCGGAGCACGTTGCCGTACGCGTTGTCGTTGAACACCACCACGACCGCGTTGATCTTGTGCTGCACGGCCGTGGCGAGCTCCTGGACGTTGAACTGGAAACCGCCGTCCCCGGAGAGCGCGACGACCGCACGTCCGGGCTGCGCGACCTTCGCGCCGAGCGCGACCGGATACGCATAGCCCAGGTTGCCGAAGTACGACGAGGTCAGGTACGTGCCCGGCTCGTAGACGGGGTAGAACGGGCGGCTGTAGTAGCCCACCTGCGTCATGCCCGCCACCAAGATGCCGTCGTCCGGCACCGCGGAGCGCACGGCGGCGAGCAGCGCGTCCTGCGGCTCGACGCGCAGGTCCTGTCCCGCGCGCTCGGTCCGGTACGCCTCCAGCTCGGGCCGCCTGCTCGTGCGGGGCTCGCTCGTGGACGTCAGCACCTCGTGGAGGCGTTCGAGCGTCGCCCGCGCGTCGCCGACGACCGGATGCGTGTTCTCGAAGTTCCGCCCCACCTCGTCCGGGTCGATCTCGATCTGCACGACGCGCTGCGCCGTAGTCGGGTTGGCCACCGCGAAGCGCGTGCCGACGGCGAGGATGACGTCGTGGGCGCCGAGGTACTCCCGCATCGGGTCCTCGCGCTTCATCGCACCGAGCGAGAGGTAGTGGGAGTCGGGGATCGCGCCCTTGCCTTCGGGCGTGGCCACCACCGGCGCCTGGAGGTGCTCCGCCACGCGCAGGAGGGCGTCGGAGGCGCCGGAGGAGATGACGCCGCCGCCGGCCCAGATCAGCGGCCGCTCGGCCGCCGCGAGGATCCGCGCGGCCTCTTCGATCGACCCGGCCTCTGCGGCCTCGCGCCGGTCGTCGCCGGGCTCGAGCAGCTCGATGTCTGCCTCCTCGGCGAGGGTCTCCGGCGGTATCTCGATCTCGACCGGCCGGGGCCGCCCGGTGCGCAGCTGGCGGAACGCCTCGCGCACGACGGCCGGTATCTCCGCCGGGTCGAGCACGCGGTAGGCGGCCTTGGTCACCGGCCGGATGATGTCCTGCTGGTCGTTGACCTCGTGCAGGATGCCGCGGTCGACGCCGATCAGGTCGCGGTTCACCTGCCCGGCGATGACGAGCACCGGCGAGGATGCCGCGTAGGCGGTCCCGATGGCGGCCGACGCGTTCATCAGGCCGGGCCCCGGCACGACCATAGCGGTGCCCGGCCGTCCGCTCGTGCGCGCGTAGCCGTCGGCCATGTACGCGGTCGCCTGCTCGTGGCGCGTGTGGATGAAGCGGATGCCCGGCTCGTCGTACAGCGCGTCCGTGGCGTGGTAGAGCTGCACGCCCGGCAGCCCGAAGATCACGCGCACGCCTTCGCGCGCGAGCGAGCGCGCAAGCGCCTGGCCGCCGGTCATCTTGGGCATGCGTTCCTCCTCCTACGTCGCCTCAGTAACTCGCATCGTGAACTGCTTTAGCGGATTGTCAGGTTGGAACTCCCCTTCAATCACCGCCTCAGCTTGTGAATCACGGAATGCATACTTGATGTTCACGCGGAACGCCAATATTCGTTCACTGTTGAACCCAGACGCCAGGTCACGATTAGGTCCGTATCCGAATACCGCGTCGAACGTAACGCCAGGATAGATAATTGCTGCCGGGATCTGCCCGGCATCATGAACTGGCTCGCCTGGGACCCAGACGTCCAAGCCGATTCGCGAGTCAAGAGCAGGCGCAAGGCCCAAGTTCTTAATCACGGCCGTGAAGGTTAGATGTTCGTCCTTGAACACAACCTCGCCGTGAGAGACGTTAAGCCACGGCCGTACACGTAACTCATACTCGCGTTGCGCCAACACGGTCTGTTTGGTCGCAGCCGCTGCCGCATCCCGCGCGGCGTTGCTCGAACGAATGCTGAACAGCAGCGACACCAGCAAGCCAATGAGGGTCACCACAGTCGCCGCCGAACCGACGGCCACAATCGTGGCGAGATTCCAGCCCCAGCCATCAGGCATGCAGGGAGTATATCGCCGGTCCGCGTCCTCTGGCCGGACGAGGGGGCCGTTGGCGCTGCACCGCCGACGGCCGCGCCCGGCCCTACACCTTGGCGGTCATGTACTCGCGCCCGCCGTCTTCGATCGCGACGTCCTTCGGCAGCTCCATGTCGAGCGAGCGGACGCTGTAGCGCGCGCCGTCGTGCGCCTCCGGCGGCTCCTGGCCCTCGCGCAGCTCCCGGAGCGCGCGCAGCAGGCGGCGCCGCACCTGGATGATGGCCGCATCGGAGCTGGCGAGGTGCTCGAGGCGGCGGTCCATGCGCGGCCCGTCCTGGTCGTCCTGCACCGCGAAGTCCTGCGCCGGCACGGACTTGATGCCCGTGAACGAGAGCGTGCGCTGCGTCTCGCGGTCGATGAGATAGTCGTTCCCCTTGTTCTCGACCGGCACGAAGGTGCCGGGGATGATCTCGGGCATCATGATCCCCGCGTGCTTCAGGTCGTCGAGCTCCGCCTCGGAGAGCGGGCGGTCGGCGTGCCACCACAGCCGGAAGTAGATCGTGTGCTCGTCGTCGATCGGGACGCGTATGTTGCAGTGGAGGGCCGCGTCGCGCTTCCCCGCGATGATCGTGTACGACGGCATGAGCCACTGGCCCACGCGCCAGTAGTAGGAGTCGTCGCCGCCGCCGGCGCGCCGCGCCGCGAGCATCACGCCGTAGTCGGTGTCCTTGATGGTCCATCGCGGCGTGCGGTCCTGGGACATCAGCGGGTTCCCGATGCCGGTGAGCGTCTCGGCCGCCGGCCCGTAGGAGGGCAGTCTGTGGAGGAAGGAGACGTGGGAGGAGTCGATGTCGCCCTCCATCGACTGGAGGTAGTTCGACGGCAGGACCATCTTGCGTGCGTAACGGTGGGAGTCCGGGACGTGCGTCCACTCGAACTCGGGCGGCTCGGGGGTCAGCTCCTTGGGACCCATGTAGACCCAGACGAGCCCGCCGCGCTCGATGCCCGGATAGGCGGCGAATGTCTTGATGTTCTCGCGGAAGCCGTCGCTCCTCGCCACGTTCGGTATGTCGAGACAGTTGCCCTCGACGTCGTACTTCCAGCCGTGGTAGATGCAGCGCAGCCCGCCCTCCTCGTTGCGCCCCCAAAAGAGGTTCGCGAGCCGGTGCGGGCAGCGCTTGTCCAGGAAGCCGATGCGCCCCGCGGTGTCCTTGAACGCCACGAGCTCCTCGCCGAGCAGCGTGACGCGCACCGGAGGCGAGTCGGGCGCCGGCATCTCCTCGGCCAGCAGCGCGGGGAGCCAGAACCGGCGGAACAGCTCGTTCATCTCCGTGCCCGGCCCGACGCGGGTCAGCAGCTCGTTCTCTTCATGGGTCAGCATCGCGTTCCTCCGCTGCGCTCATCTGGGCGCTCGCGCTCAGCTTGGGAAATCTTACACCGGCCGAGCACGAAAGTTGCACGCCCCCGTCCCGACAGCGTAAAACGTCCGCATGCCCAACATCCCCCTACAGGACGAGACGTTCGAGGTCGCAGGCGTCAGCGTGGTGCGCTCGAGCCCGGAGCGCGGCGAGCCCGCATGGGCCTGGGTGTACGCGCCCGGCGCCGGCTCGAGCATCCGCGACCCCTTCGGGACGTACGCGAGCGCGCTGCTGACGGAGCGCGGCATCGCAACCGTCCGCTTCCAGTTCCCCTACATGGAGCGCGGCTCCAAGCGCCCCGACGCGCCGCGGACGCTCGAGGCGACGTGGCGCGCCGTGCTCGCGGCCAGCCGCGGCGACGGCGTGCGGCTGATCGCCAGCGGCCGCTCCATGGGCGGGCGCGTGGCGTCGATGGTCGTCGCAGACGCCGGGGGCGCCGACGCCCTCGCGCTCTTCGCCTACCCGCTCCACGCACCCGGCCGCGCGTTCGACGCCGGGGCAGGGCCACGCGTCGAGCACCTGCCGTCCATCGGCGTGCCGACGCTCTTCTGCTCCGGCACCCGCGACGCCTTCGGCACGACGGAGGAGCTACGCGACGCGGCGGCGCTGGTGGAGGACTCGACGCTGCACCTGCTGGAGGGAGCCGACCACGGCTTCGCGACGCTCAAGTCCAGCGGCCGCACGCGCGAGGACGTGTGGCGGGAGGCGGTCGACGCGATGCTGGCTTGGCTCGACACTCCGCGATGGGCCGGTGCCTGAGGAAAGGCCTGGTCCCACGACCCTGGTCTCACGCACCCGCGGGGCGTGCCCTCAGCCGGCCGCAGCCGCCTCGTGGAACGAGCCGTCGACGTAGCGCGCAAGCTCACCGCCAAGCGGCGGCGCGAGCCCGAGCCGCAGCCGCAGGTCGAGCGCCACCGCCAGCCGCGCGAGGTCGAGGCCGAGGCCCAAGGACTCGCGGCCCAGCGAGGCCGCGGCCGCCTCGGCGCTCGTCCCCTCCTCGGTCGCGAGCAGCGCAGCCGCCTCCTCGGGCGCGTCGCCGGCCCAGCGCCTCGCCGCACCGAGCGCCCCGAGGAATCCCACGAGCGCCGATCTGTTCTCGGCGGCCCACGGCCGCGTCACCGCGAACACCCCACGCGGATAGTCGGGGACGACGTCGCGGTGGCTCGCGAAGCGCACGAAGCCGTCGTCCTCGCCGCGCTGGGCCCACGGCGGCCCGAGGATGGCAGCAACCGTGTCGCCGCGCTGCATCGACTCGAGCCGCGAGCCCGTCGCGCCCTCCGGCACGAGCTCGTAGTCGCCCCGGTCGAGGTCCAGGTCGTGGTCGAGCAGGATCCGCCGGAGCACCAGCCCGAAGGCCGTGTCGACGGCATCGACCGCGAGCTTGCGCCCCCGGAGCGCCTCCCAGTCGCCGATCTCGGGCCGGACGTACAGCGTGAGCTCCACCTCGCCGACCGCCTGGGCCACCGCGACGAACTCGGCGCCCTCGCGGCCCGACCATGCGAGCACGTTGTCGAAGGCCGTGGACGCGATGTCCCACCGCCCCTCGCCGACGCCGCGCATCTGCTCGGTGGAGTTCGGCGTGATCGTCGCCTCGACGTCCAAGCCGCGCTCCGCGAAGAGGCCGCGAGCGCGCGCCAGCGCGACGATCGAGCTGCGCCCGAAGCTGATGAGCCGCAGCGTGCGTGGAGCGGTGGCCATGACGTCCTCCCTCGATGAGCCTCGCGCAAGGATAGTCGAACCCGCGAGGGGGGAACCCCCTCCCGGCTAGGCGTAGGGGCGCGATTCATCGCGCCCGAGGGCGCCATGAATGGCGCCCCTACCCGCCCGAAGCAACGCAGGACCGGGTGATGGCCGAAAGGGCTACACGGCACCGACGCGCGCGCGAGCAGGCCACCCGCGCGCGCCACCCGCGCCCCAGCGGCGGGCCCCGCCCACGCCTGTTGACGCCAACGCGGCCGCGCCCCACAATTGCCGGCGACCAAGCGTGGCGCGCCGGACCAAGGAGGCGGATATGGCGACCGCAGTTTCCAACCAAGCGTTCGTGGACCAGGTCATCAAGGAGATCGTGGTACCGGCCGCCGACCGGCTCATGGAGAGCCGCTACTTCACCGACCTCCGCGCCGGCAAGCTCACGACCCGCAGGCTCCAGGGCTTCTCGCTCCAGCACACCTGGTTCAACCGCGCCCTGCTCAAGTCCGGCTCCCTGCGCATGATCAAGGCGTCCAGCGACGACGACGCCTTCATGGGCGCGCTCCGCGGCGTCGTGTCCGAGTTCACGCACCCCGACATGTGCAAGAAGTTCGGCCTCTACCTCGGGCTGACCGAGGAGGACTTCAAGACCGAGCTGCCCATCTACGAGGTCTTGGTGCACACGAGCGTCATCGCCGCCTCGCCGCTCATCATCGGGAACCCAGCGGCCGGACGGACCTCCGGCATGGCCAACGAGACCATCGTGCAACGCTACGCCACGGAGTTCGCCACGTACCTGGCCAAGGCCCCGTACGACATACCCGAGGACCCGCTCCAGTTCTTCATCGTCCACGGCGTGGTGGACGTCGATCACTCCCGCGAGGCCGCCGAGGACGTCGTCCGCCTCGCCACCACGGACCGCGACCTCCAGCTCGTGCGCTGGACCGCCGAGAACATGGTGAAGCTCAAGCTCGCCAAATTCGAGGCCATCTACGACCACTACGCCTAACCAGGGCACAGCCCTGGACCCACTAAGGGTAGCGGCCCTGGCGCGGCGCCAACGCTGTCATTCCGAGCGCAGCGAGGAATCTCTCACAAGGGCCAGCCCTTGACGCACAAGGGGTGCTGCGCCGGTCGGACACATACCTCCTCATGCAATCTGAGCCGCTGCGCTCGGCCTCCATATGACCATGAGCAGGGTTGAGCCGGCGCTGCGCTGGGCACTCCCATTCATGACGTTGGCATGGGCCGGCTTCCTCTTCTGGGTCATGACGTCCACCCGCGGCGGAGAGGCCATCGTCGAAGGATCACCAGGCGCCCTCGCCCCGCTCCTGGCGCCGGCGGCGCACCTCGGCGGCTTCGGCGTGCTCGCCGGGCTGGCGCTCCTATCGAGCTTGCGCACGTGGCCACGGCTGCCGGTGTCGCTTGCGGCCTCCTTCGCGGGCGTGGCCTTCTACGGCGCCGCGATCGAGCTCTACCAGACCACGCTTCCTGCCCGCACCGGCGCCTGGGCCGACGTGGCGCTCAACGCCACGGGCGCCGCAGCCGCGCTCGCCGCCCTCAGCGTGCTGCGCCGGTGGCGCCGCCCGAGAGCGCAACGCTGATACACTCCATCACGCGGTTATCGAACGCAGGGGGGGCCTTGGGCATCACTTATGTCGATGGAACGGTACGCGGCTCCACTGGACGCGAAGAGCACGTGCGTTTCCTCGTGGATAGCGGCGCAACGTACACGCTGCTCCCGCACGCGGTCTGGCAGGCGCTCGAGCTGACGCCCCAGCGCAAGGTCGCGTTCACGCTCGTCGACGGCACCGTGGTCGAACGCGATGTGTCGGAGTGCCACCTCACGATGCCCCAGGGCGCGGCGCACTCACCCGTGATCTTAGGCGAGCCGGACGACGAGCCGCTGCTCGGCGTCGTGACGCTGGAGATCCTCGGGCTGGTGTTCAACCCCTTCACGCGCACGCTGCACCCCATGCGGATGCTCCTCGCCTGATCCGCCGTCCCCGCTTCGTGTGGGCCACACCATGACCACCATCCCCGATATCGAAGCGCTCATCGGCAACCGCCTTCCGCCCGAGGCGCACCGCGCACGGCTGCTCTCCGCCTCGATGGGCGAGTCGCCGTCGAAGTACTCGCGCAGCCCCGCCATGTGGAACGCCGCGTTCGCGGCCGTCGGCCTCGACGCCCACCACGTGCCCCTCGACGTCGACGGCGAAAACCTCGCCGGGCTCGTCGCGGCGCTGCGGGCCTACCCCGGCTTCATGGGCTCCAACGTCACGGTGCCGCACAAGCTCGCCATCATGGCGCTGCTGGACGAGGTCGACCCGATCGCGCAGCAGATCGGCGCGGTCAACACCTTCGCCCTCGGCGCCGACGGGCGGCTCACCGGCTACAACACCGACGCCGATGGGCTCATCGACTCGGTGCTGCGAGCGCTGCCGGGCCAGTCCGCGCCCTTCCTCGCGTCGCTCTCCGGCATGCGGACGCTGCTCATCGGCGCCGGCGGCGCAGCCCGCGCGTCGGCGTTCGCGCTCGCCGCCAACATCGACGGCGCGACGCTCACGATCACGAACCGCACGCTCAAACGGGCCGAGGAGCTCGCGGCCGAGGTCGCGAGGGCGCACCCCGCGGTCAGCGCCATAACACAGCAGGACGTGCTCGCGCTGCTGCCCGAGGTCGACCTCGTGGTGAACGCGTCCACCGTGGGCCAGTCGGGCGTCCGGCACCTGGGCGGGGGGAAGGCCACGTCCCTCGAGCCGTTCTCGTCGCTCGTCCCGGCGGACCCGCCAGTGCTCCCGGATGAGGGGCCGGACGACGACGCCTTCCTGGCGCGTTGGAGCGCGGCCGCGAGCGACGCCGTCGCGGCGAGCCAGGCGGCCGCCGAGGCCGCGCTCGCGGCCTGCCCCCCCGCCACCGCGTTCGTCGACGCCGTGTACTCGCCGGACGAGACGGTGCTGCTGCGCCAAGCGCGTCTGCGGGGCCACCGCACGCTGAATGGCAAGGGCATGCTCATCATGCAGGCAGCCGCCGGGTTCGTGCAGCGCATGGCCCGCCGCCACCTCGAAGCCGCGGGCCACGACCCGGACGCGCTGCACGACCGCGTGGTGGCCGCCATGGAGGCCGCTTTCTAGAAACAGTTACGAGCCTCTGCTGCCCTGCGGGGGCGAAGGGATCTTAGAGACCGATTTTCTAGAAATTGCAGCGCCGACGGCGACAGCCCCGGGCCCGACTGAATGGCTTTCCCGCGAAGCTCCTTCCTCCGCCCCGGACGGGAGTGCAGAGGGGCGAAGCCCCTTTGCCGGGGGCACGGGGGTGTCCCCCGGTTTTGGCTTTATCACCCCCTTCCTGGCGAGGAAGGGGGACGGGGGGATGGTCGAAAGAGCCGCCGGCAGCCGGCGCCGCAGTGAGCGAGATGAGGTTTCGAGGCAGAGCCAAGGGAGGGGATCACCCCTCACCCTAGCCCTCTCCCTCAAGGGCAGAGGGGACCTGAGAGACGCTTTCTAGAAGTCGCGACGGGCGACCGTTACAATATCGGGCGCACCCAGGAGGAGACGCCATGGTGGACGTGAAAAAGCGGCCCACGGCCAAGGCCAAGCGCATCGACGGCGACAGCCACTTCTTCCCGCCCGTCGACTTCACCGGCGTGGCCGGGGAGCTCGGAGTCTCGGAGCAGGCGCTGGACATGCTCCTGCGCGACTCGACGATGTTCTCCGACCGCGAGGCACGCCGCGGCGGCTTCAAGGCATCGGCGGCCGGCAAGGCGGCCGGCGCCGTCAACCCCACCGCGGCGACGACTTCTCAGCAGCGGGGGCCGGTCGGCCACGGCATCGCCTCCCAGCGCGTGAAGCTGCTGCCGGACACGGGCTTCGACATGCAGGTGCTGATCGCGGACGGCATCTTCGCCAACCCATTCGGCTCGCCCATCGAGCGCACCCAGGACCCGGGGCTGCGCCTCGCGCTCTCGATGTCCTACAACAACGCGACGGCGAAGGCGCAGGCCGAGTACCCCGGCGAGCTCATCGGGACCGGCATCGTGCCCTTCGGCGGCGACACCGTCGAGGCGTGTGCGCGCGAAGCCCGCCGCGCCGTTGGGGAGCTTGGCCTGAAAGCCATCACCATCAGCGGCAACTGGCGCGGGCAGAACTGGGACTCCGTCGAGCTCTACCCCTTCTGGGAGGCCATGAACGACCTCGGCGTGCCGCTCTACGTGCACGGCAACCCGTTCCAGTGCCAGGTGAACGACCACATCCCCACGACGTTCACGCTCGGGTGGGAGCGGATGCGCCGGATGCACGTCTCGAACTACCTGGGCTTCGCATTCGAGTACATGATGGCCATGGCGAGCCTCACCCTCGGCGGCGTGCTCAAGGAGTTCCCGAACCTGCGCTTCGCCTTCTTCGAGGCGGGCGGCTCCTGGCTGCCGTGGATCATGTACACGCTCGACCGCGTCTACGCCGTGGAGCCGCAGTGCGCCCGGTGCGAGATCGAGCCGAGCCAGCACATCCTCGAGTCGTGCGTCGTCGCCGTCGAGCCGGACGAGCAGGCGATCGTCGGCGCCATCTCGACCATCGGCAGCAAGAACTTCATCGTGGGCAGCGACTACCCGCACCCCCCCTCCACCTACCCCAACACCGCGGCGGGCATCGAGGAGATGGAAGGGCTGTCGCCGGAGGCCAAGGAAGACATCCTCGGCGGGAACCTCGTGTCGTTCTTCAAGCTGGCGTAAGGCCCAGCTCAGTACGACTTCGGCATCCCGAGCACGTGCTGCCCGAGGTATGCGAGCACGAGGTTGTTGCTGACCGGCGCCGTGATGAGCAGCCGCGTCTCGCGGAACTTGCGCTCCACGTCGTATTCGGTCGCGAAGCCATACCCGCCGTGCGTGTTCATGCAGACGTTCGCGGCCTCCCACGACGCCTCCGACGCCAAAAGCTTGGCCATGTTGGCCTCCGCGCCGCAGCTCTCGCCCCGGTCGTATCGCGCCGCGGCGTCGTAGCGCACCAGGTCGGCCGCCCGCGTATGCGCATACGCCTGGGCGATGGGGAACTGCACGCCCTGGTTCGCACCGATCGGCCGGCCGAACACCACCCGCGCTTTGGCATAGCTCGCCGCCCGCTCGATGAACCAGTCGGCGTCGCCCACCGCCTCGGCGGCGATCAGGATGCGTTCCGCGTTCCACGAGTCGATGATGTAGCGGAAGCCCATGCCCTCCTCGCCGATCAGGTTCTCGGCGGGCACCTCCAGGTCGTCGAAGAAGAGCATGCTCGTATGGTGGTTGAACATCACTTCGATGGGCTCGACCCGCAGCCGCTCGCCCGCGTCGCGCAGGTCCACGATGAAGACGGAGAGCCCACGCGTCTTGTCCTCGAGCTCGTCGTACGGCGTGGTCCGCGCGAGCAGCACCATGAGGTCCGACTGCTTCACGCGCGAGATGAAGACCTTCTGGCCGTTCACGACGTAACGGTCGCCCTTGCGGACAGCGGTCGTCTGGATGCGCGTCGTCTCCGAGCCGGCGTCGGGCTCGGTCACGGCGAAGGCCTGGAGCCGCAGCTTGCCCGCCGCGATATCCGGCAGGTAGCGGCGCTTCTGCTCCTCGCTGGCGTGCCGCAGGAGGATCCCCATGATGTACATCTGCGCGTGAGCGGCGAGCGCGAGGCCGCCCGAGCGGTTGATCTCTTCGAGGATGACGCTGGCCTCGGTGAGCGACATGCCGCCGCCGCCGAACTCCTGCGGGATGAGGGCCGCGAGCCAGCCGAGCTCGGTCATCTCCCGCACGAACGCATCGGGGTAGGCGCCTTCCTTGTCCAGCCCCCGCCAGTACTCCGAGCCGTACTTCGCGCAGACCTCGCGGACCGCGGTGCGCACGGCGCTCAGGTCCTGCTCGCTCGGAGCGCTCACCGGCCCTCCACGCGGCCCTCCCTGCGGCCCTCCACGCGGAAAGAGTCCACGGTCGCGGCGATCCCCGCCTCCAGGCCGACCGCAGCCGTCCATCCGAGGCCATCGCGGGCCTTGCGCACGTCCAGGTAGATCCTGCCGACGTCGCCCGCACGCACTGCGCGGTGCCGCGGCGAGCGCGTGTACCCCGTGGCGGCCGCGAGCGCGCCGAAGACCGCGTTGACGCTCGTGCCCTCGCCCACCCCGATGTTGAACACGCCGTCGCCCGGCTGCGCGAGCGCCTTCAGGTTCGCCTCCACCACGTCGCTGACGTAGACGAAGTCTCGCTCCTGCTCACCGTCGCCGTAGATCACCACGTCCCGTCCATCAAGCATGCGCCGCGCGAAGATCGCCACGACGCCGGCCTCGCCGTGCGGGTCCTGGCGCGGGCCGTAGACGTTGCCGTAGCGCAGCGACGTGTAGCCGAAGCCGCCGAGGCCCGCTATGGCGTGCACGTACCCCTCGACGGCGTTCTTCGCGGCGCCGTAGGGGGACAGCGGCCGGACCGGGTGCGCCTCGTCGCAAGGGAGATAGGCCGGCTCACCGTAGAGCGCTCCGCCCGTCGAGCTGAAGACGAAGCGCTCGATGCCGAGCCGCCGCGCCGCCTCGAGCACGTTGATCGAGCCCATCACGTTCGCGCGGGCGTCCTTCGCCGGGTTCTTGACCGAGCCAGAGACGCTGGCCGCGGCCGCCAGGTGGAAGACGACGTCTGGCCGCTCGGCCTTGAACAGGACGCCGAGGCGGGGCGAGCGGACGTCGAGCTCGTGGAAGGAGGCCTCGCCGTGAACGGCCTCGCGGCGGCCCGTCGCGAGGCTGTCGACGACCACCACCCGAAAGCCGTCGCCGACCAGCCGGTCGACGACGTGCGACCCGATGAACCCAGCGCCGCCGGTCACGAGCGCCGTCTGCGCCATCCCGGAACCTCCCGCTCCCGCAGGTAGTATGCTCCGTCGGGCGCTGCCCGCCCATCCCCAAACCAGGAGGAGCCACCCATGTCAGAGATCGACGACCTCAAGGAGCGCGTGGCCCTCGGCTGCCGCGTGCTCGCCAAGCTCTCGCTGACCCGCGAGCCCGCCGGACACGTCAGCGTCCGCATCCCCGGCACGGACCACATCCTCATCCGCGGGCGCAGCGCGACCGAGTCGGGCGTCCGCTACACGAAGGCGGAGGACGTGATCGAGGTCGACCTCGACGGCAAGAAGGTCGGCGACGCCGAGCAGAACCCGCCGCGCGAGGTCTTCATCCACACGTGGATGTTCAAGACCCAGCCGGAGGTCCAGAGCGTCATCCACATCCACCCGCCGACCGTCGTGCTCTTCACCATCGTCGGCAAGCCGCTGCTGCCGATCTACGGCGCCTACGACCCCTCGAGCCTGGCGCTGCACCGGCGCGGCATCCCGCTGTTCGACCGCAGCATCCTCATCAACAACGACGCGCTCGGCAAGGAGCTCGCGGAGGCGATGGGCGATCGGGAAGTCATCCTCATGCGCGGCCACGGTATCACCACCACGGGCACGAGCGTGGAGGCAGCCAGCCTGAACGCCATCCGCATCAACGAGCTCGCCGAGATGAACTACCGCGCGGCTCTCTTGGGCACGCCACGGCCCATCTCCGACGAGGACTACGAGGCGTTCAAGACCCAGGGCGCCGGGTCCCAAGGCCCACCGCGCGACGCCAGCCGCGACGCCACCTGGCTCACCTACAAGGAGATGGCGGGCGAGTAGGCCGCTCCCTAGCTGGTGGATGCGTCTGCGCACCCCTGTCGCCGTTCGGCCAGGGGTGCGCAGAGGGGCAAAGCCCCTTTGCCGACGCACGGGCGTGTCCCCGGATCTGGCTCCCTCACTCCCCCTGGCCAGGGGCCGAGCCATAAATGCCCCTGCCGCTGATCAGCCAGGGTGTGCAGAGGGGCGAAGCCCCTCTGCCGGGGGCACGGGGGTGCCCCCCGTATTCGGCTTTATCACCCCCTTCCTGGCGAGGAAGGGGGACGGGGGGATGGTCGAAAGGGCTGTAGGGCACCGAGGCTGGAGCACCGATTCGGAGGCTTGAGCGCAAGCCCCTCCGCCTAGTCCTCGTACAGCGCGAACACCCGCAGCGTGTTGTCGCGGAAGAGCTTCCGCTTGTCGTCCGCCGTCAGGAAGCTGATGCGGTCGATCACCGGGACCATGTCGTCGGCCGGCTTGCCGGTGTCTGGGTTCAGCACGCCGGTGCCGCTGCCGGGAGCCTCCGTCCCGAACATCATCTGGTCAACCCCCCGCTGCTTGAGCGCGGTCTCCAAGAAGTCCTGGTCGTACGAGCAGGTGTCGAAGAAGAGGTTGTCGCTCCAGTCGTGCTCCTCGACGTGCGCGGCCGGGGCGCGCGAGCCGATGCCGACCTGGCCGCCGCCCGCGATGCCCGAGGACTCCGCGCGGGGGATGAAGCGGCTGAGCGTGCCGCCGCAGTGGCAGATGATGACCCGCAGCTCCGGGTAGCGCTCGAAGACGTCGCTGTGCTCGAGCAGCAGGGTCGCGAGCGACTGCTCGGTCATGAAGTTGTACTGGTAGTTGTGCGGGATGATCATGAGGCGCGGGTCGCGGCTGATGGACGCGTGCACGATCAGCGGCGTCTTGAGCTCCTGCGCCTTCTCGTACAGCGGGAACCAGTACGGGTCGTTCATGCCCGGCGTCTTGCGGTCGCCCGCGGGGTCCGGGTTGAGCGTCGCCGCGATGAAGCCGAGCTCCTTGACGCTGCGCTCCAGCTCCTCGACGCAGTTCGACGTGTCGGGCGAGTAGCTGACCGACACCTGCGGTAGCTGCGCCACGCCGCGGAAGCGGGTCGGGTGGAGGCGGCACGTCTGGTGGATCACGTCGTTCGTGGTCCTCGTCCAGTGCTCCACCAGGTTGGGCTGCTCCCAGTGCATCATGGCCACCGGGCGCGGCGAGATGAACTGCACGTCCACGCTGCGCTCGTCCAGGATCTTGAGGTGCCTGGTCATGGCCTCGCCCATCGCCTCGTCGGAGATGGTGAGACCGCTGCCCATCGGGGTGCGCAGCGCTATCAGGTTGTAGGCGTACGCACGGAACTGTGCGGGCGTCGAGTGATGCCCGTGGATGTCGAGGACCTTCTCGCCGTTGAACATACCGTCCCTCCCACGATCGAAGTCGCAGGACCACCAAGGCCCCGCGCGCCGGGCCGATGCTACCACGGCCCATCGCGCCGCGGATTGCCCCGGCCCTAGAGTGCAGCGTAAGCTTGCACGCACCGCCAGGGAGGCGAGGCGGTGGCTGAGCACCGAGGGCCGAAGCAGCGCATGCCTGCCAGGGCACTGCCCTGGACCCATAAGAGGGACGCATGCCAGTGGTGGGCAAAGGCGGTTGTGCAGAGCTAGAGGGCAGGAGGTTCGCCGAGCACCGAGGGCCGAAGCAGCACGTGCCTGCTTCAGTCCGGAGTCCTTCCTCGGCGGAAGGACGCACAGTCAGGGAAGGGAGTACCACGCCATGCAAAGCGTTGCTGCCGGGCAGTTCGTCGACGTGCTGGGCCTGAGGACCCACTACATCACCGCGGGCAAGGGCGGCGAGCCGCTCGTACTCGTCCACGGGGGCTCTCCCGGCGCCTCGGCCGGGCTCTCTTGGAAGAACAACATCGAAGCGCTCGCCGAGGCGGGCATCGAGGTGTATGCCTTCGACCAGCCGGGCTACGGGCACACCGACATCCCCTCGGACCACTCCTCGGCGTTCCGCCTCGCCCACGCGAAAGCGTTCATCGACGCGATGGGCTTCGGGGGTGAGTACTCCGTGATGGGCAACTCCGCGGGCTCCGACATCGCAGCGCGCATCGCGCTCGCGGACGACCGCGTCCGGCGCCTCGTGCTGGTCGCCAGCGGCACGCTTGCGCCCGTGGGGTCGGCCGCGGCCCAAGCGCTCTCGAAGGAGCACGCGGAGCGTCTGGGGGCGTACACGCCGAGCCTCGAGAACGCCCGCGAGCTATCGCTCGGCACCCTCTACCACGCGGAGCTCGTGACCGACGCCTTCGTCCAGGAGCGCTACGAGATGAGCGCCGGCCCGCTCTACGACGCGATGCTCGAGCGCCGCAAGCTTCCGAGGCCCGAGAAGATCTACGACAAGCTCGTCGACCTGCGCATGGAGACGCTCATCATCTGGGGGCGGCACGACGGCGGCGCCTCCGTCGAGAAGGCGCTGCTCCTCTTCGAGGCGGTCCCACGCGCGCAGCTCCACGTGTTCTCGGACGCCGCGCACTGGGTCATGTGGGACGAGGCCGCGCGGTTCAACCGGCTCGTCGCCGACTTCGTCACCGGCAGCTAGCCCGGCGCCCCGGACGCCAACGACGCCCGGCGTGATGCCGGGCGTCGTTGCTATGTGCGCTTGCGGGGACGGTGCGTAAGCCTAGGGGTCCTCGTCCACGGATGCGACGTGGGACCAGTCGGACGCCCACACGCTGTGGCCTTCCGGCCGGATCTTGAGCCAGACCCGGTCACCCTCCTCGGACGGGGTGTGCCGCTGGCCGTACACCTGGATGTTGCCCTGGCCGTCGACGTCGACCTCGTACTCGATGCGCTCGCCGATGAACAGCGACGACGTCACGGTCGCAGCGGTCATGCCCGACGGCGCCTTTTCGCCGTTGGCCGGCATGATCTCCACGTCCTCCGGCCGCACGGCGATGTACACATCGCGCCCTTCCTGCAGCTGGTCCGGGTCGTAGCTCCGGCCGAACACCACGCAGTCGGGCGCTCCTGCGATGCCCACGGCGACCTGCCCGGAGGGGTTGGACGTCCGCACCTCGCCCTTGAACAGGGCGGTCTTCCCGACGAAGTCACGGACGAACTCATTGGCGGGCTCTTCGTACAGGAGCCGCGGGTGGCCGCGCTGCTGGACCACGCCCAGGTTCAGCAGCGCGATGCCCGTCGAGAGGCTGAGCGCTTCGATCTGGTCGTGCGTCACGAACAGGACGGCGATGTTGAGCCGCTGCTGGAGGTGCTTGAGCTCCGCGCGCATCTGCTCGCGCAGCTTCGCGTCCAGGTTGGAGAAGGGCTCGTCCAGCAGCAGCACCCGCGGCTCGGTGACGAGCGCACGAGCCAGAGCGACGCGCTGCTGCTGACCACCGCTCAGGAGCGGGCCGGGGCGCTTCTCCAGGCCCGGCATGCCGACCAGCTCCAGCACGTTGGCGACGCGGTCCTTGATCTCTTTGCGCCCCATGTGCCGCGTCTTGAGCGGGAACGCCACGTTCTGCTCCACGGTCATGTGCGGCCAGATCGCGTAGGACTGGAACACCATGCCGATGTTCCGCTTCTCCGGCGGGACGCGGAGCCCCCGCTCCGTGATGACGATCTCCCGGTCGCCGAAGTAGATCTGGCCTTCGTCCGGAACCTCGAGGCCCGCCACCATGCGCAGCGTGGTGGTCTTCCCGCATCCGCTGGGCCCGAGCAGCGTGAACACCTCGCCGTCGGCGATGTCCAGCGACAGGCCGTCGACGGCGGGCACGCTCGTTCCCGGATACGTCTTGGACAGATTCTCAAGCCGCACGGCCACCTTGGGATCGGGACCCTTGGGGGCCGTCGCGCCTTGGGTCTCGCTCATTGCCATTGGTCAATCTCCCCTGAGAGTCAGCAGGCCGGTAGCTTACCCGGTCGGCGTGTTTTGTGCACTACTGGGCGCCGCTGCGCGAATCTGCTCACCTCGTGCTCTGACATCGTGGCTCACGCCGACCCGCAGTCCGAACCGGCGCGCGATCACGGCCACGATCACCGTCATCCCAACGATGAAGAGGCTGACGATCCCCGCCCCCTCCAGGTCCTTCCCGTCGCTCCTGGTCATCATCTCCAGCGCAAGGATGGAGAGGGTCTGCGTGTCCCGGCTGGCGAGCAGGATGATGCTCGCCGTGGCGCCGGCCGCGATAACGAAGTTGAGCACCCCGATCAGGATCAGCGTCGGCATGATGAGCGGGATCCAGATACGGAAGTAGGTGCGCAGCCAGTTCGCACCCGCCACACGCGCCGCCTCCTCCATGTCGGCCCCCATCTGGAGGTAGACGCCCTTGATGAGCTGCGTGCTGGTGAGCTTGCCCTGGAGGACGACCACGAGCAGCAGCGCGAAGATCGTTCCGTACAGCGGCACCAGCAGATCGAACCCGCCGAACCCGAGGAACAGCCACAGGAGGCCAAGGCCGGAGAGCATGCCCGGTATCGCCGCGGACATCCAAAAGACGCCCTCGAGCACCGCTCGGCCCGACCATCTGGTCCGCACGAAGATGTATGCGATCACCGAGAAGAGCAGCGGCGACACGATGGCCGTCGCGACGCTCAGCGTCACCGTCGTACGGAGCGATTGGAGGAAGAACCGGTCGCCGACCACGTCGGCCCAGTGCGCGGTGGTCCACACCTGGGTGACGTTGAAGAAGCCGACACGCGTCATCAAGCTCCCAGCGATCAGCGTCACGATCGGAATCACCGTGAGGAACAGGAGCAGCACGATGATCCCAGCGGTCACGTACGGCTGGCCGCGGCCGAGGTCGATGAGCCCCGGCTTGAACGAGCCGCTCACGGTCGTGAAACGCTTGCGGCCCGTCAGCCACCGGGAGAGGGGATAGATGATCGCGATGACGATGAGCGTGACGCTCGCCAGCGCCGTTGCGGCGCCGTACTGCGGCGGGTCGAAGAAGCGCACGAACTGGAAGATCTTGGTCGAGTAGACGAAGAACCCGATGGGCGTGCCCAGTATCTGCTCCGTCTCGAAGGACTGGAAGACGCGCACGATCTGGAGCACGAAGACGATCACCATGATCGGGACCATCAGCGGCAGCGTCACCCGGAACATGGTCCGCAGGTTGGACGCCCCGGAGACCCGGGCTGCTTCCTCCAGAAGAACGTTCATGTTCCGGAAGGCGGGGGTCATCAGCATCACCTTGGCCGAGATGGCATTCGCCATCAGGTGCACCCAGATGATGCCCGGCACGCTGTAGATGTTGAAAACGCTCGAATCGATGAACGGCAAGAAGGTGAGCGCCTTGTTCAGTATCCCAACGTGCGGGTCGATCAGGTACGTCCAGCCGATGGTCACCGAGATGACGGGGATCATGAAGGAGACCCAGAACATGAACTCCAACCCGTAGCTCCAGCGCACCTTCGTGCGTGAGAGCGCCCAGGCGATACCCACCGCTACCGGGAAGCTAACGAGCGTATAGAAGCCGAACACGAGCAGCGTGTTGAACAGCGCTTCCGCGATGGCCGGCGTGGAGAATGCGAGCCGCCAGTTATCCAGCGACCAGACGGCCGGCTGTCCGACCTGAGCGAGATTGAAGCTGTTGATGAAGATCAACAGAACCGGGCCCCCGATGTAGGCCCCGAATACGATGATCAGCACCGCGACGATGAACGTACCGGTTTGTGGGCGCCGGAGGCGCACCACGGGTCTGTTACGGATCCCCGTTACCGTTGCCATGCCCAAGCGCCCTCTTCCCCATACTCAAGGGGGGCCCGCAGTCACGGACGGGCCCCCTTTGAGGCTCTCCCTCGCTAGGTACCAGCCAGTATCTCCTTGGCGAAGTCCACCGCCTCGTTCAGCTTGTCGTTGAACGCGGGGTCGCGCTCGAACATCAGGTAGGTCACGCCGGGCTGCCGGATGTTGCCCACATCGACATTCTCGGTACCGATGTCGGTCCGGAGCGACTGCTCGTTGGTGAGGTTCTGGTAATGGGTCTGCCCCACCTTGGAGAGCCACCAGTTGACCCACAGCTTCTGCGCGTTCGGGTTCGGTGGGCTATCGAGGGCCATCAGCGTATTGCCACCGGTGGAGATCCGGCCGCCCTCCTCGAGCAGGTGCGGGAACACGTCCTCCACTGGAAGGCCCTGCTCCTTGGCATTCCCCACCTCGGTGCCGCAGGCAAAGAGACACATCGCGTACTGGCCGTTGGCCAGCTGGTCAGCCGCCTGGCGCGCATCGCTGGTGATCACGGACCCCTCGATGATCGCTCGGAGGAAGTCGGGGCCCAGAAGCAGGTAGTACAGGGCCGTGCTCTGGGACGTTCCTGCCTCTCGCGGGTCTCTTGCTATCCGGAGCCCGTCCCACTTGGGGTCGAGCAGGTCCTGGAACGACTGGATCTCGTTCGGGTCCAGGAGGTCGGTGTTGTAGGTGATCGGCGCGCCCTCCGCACTGCCGCCGTAGGCGAATACCCGAAGCTGGGTCTCGGTGGCCCCGGGAGCCAGATCGAAGTCCGCCCAGAAGTGCCCCTCGAACCACAGCGACTCATCGAGGACCTCCGGGTGGATCAGCAGCGGCTTGATCGGCCTCAGTGCGCCGCCGGGCAGCAGCCGGTTGATGGAGGTGTTCAGTCCGCCGGTCCAGATGTCCAGCTCAAACTTGCCCGCGGCTCGCTCCGCTTGCACGCGGTCCCACTGCTGCCGGGACGATCCGGTCGAGTTGATCCACTTGATACCGAACTCGGCCTCGAACTCGGGGATGATCGCATCCACCTTTCGGCCGAGGTCGCAGCACAGGAAGGTGACGATCTCGCCTTCCTCTCTCGCGGCCACCAGGAGAGCGGCCCACTCCGCCTCGAAGCCCGTCAGCTCCGGTGTCGGGGTTTCAGCCGCCGGCACCGGCACGGTCGGGGTCGCGGTCGGGTCGTCGGCACCGCAGGCCGCGACCAGCATCCCGAACACGCCCGCCAGCATCAGCACCAACACCATCTTCCGGTTCCGCTTCATATCGTCCCTCCCGTGTTCTTCCTTCAGTCCTGATACCTGTAGCCCTATTACATACGAACCCCACCCGACGCCTGATTCAAGCGGTTCTCAGGCTTGCGCGCGCACCTCGGTGGGCGCACGCGCAGCCGTCTGCTGTTCTAGAGATTCCATGAGGTTCGTATCGATCATCTCGTGGTCCGGGTCCCGGACGAGGGCGAATGGGTCGAGCCCCTGCTGGACCCGCTCGATGTTCTCCTTCAGAAGGCGGCGGTAGAGTACCACGCCGCGGTCCGAATAGCTCAGGTGCTCCACCGTTCGGTTCGCTATCGGCCCTTGCGTCTCCCACGCCATGTGGTCCTGCGGCTGCACGCTGTCCAGCGTGAACCGCGTGAAGGGGTGCAGCCGGTCCTCCGGATGCTTATAGGAAGGGATGAACTCCGTCGGGCTCGCATCCGGGTCGTCGACCAGCGAGCCGTCCTCGGTTGGCGTGAAGCGCACGAAGAAGATCCTGGTGTGCTCGTCGTCGATGGGCACGCGGATCTGCGTCGCGTTGCCCTGCCGCAGGATGTTGGGGAAGAGCACCGGGTGGTGGTCGACCATCCCGTTCTTGTAGGTGCGCTTCTTCACGATGCCGAAGTCGTTCAGATAGAACTCGAAGCTCTCGACGTCGTCGGTGAAGCCACGGGTCGTGCTGACGGGCGTTCGGCCCCGGCCCGCCGTTTCCTGGTGCAGGATCTGCAGGTGCGCCGGGTCCACGGAGTTCTCCATCGGCTGCACCCAGTTCGCGTCCAGCTGCGGCTGGATGTAGCGCTGCC
>JADFRC010000128.1 GCA_022561455.1 Chloroflexota bacterium
CGCGAGACGCCAGACCGCCGCGTCGTCGCCGATGCCCGCGCGCAGCTCGAAGCCGTCGACGGCGGGCGGCTCGAGGCTCGCGCCGGCGACGCGCTTCGCCAGCCGCTCGATGAGCGCCAGCTCGCCTATCTGTCGCACCGTGGTCACGCGGACATTATCGCCGACGCGTCGTCAGTGTGTCGGATCGGGAAGCGGTGGGGTGGCTACGCGCCGACGCCCGCGTACATCTTGTCGTGCAGCGCGTCGAGCCCGCGGACGCCGGCCGGCAGGACCTCCTCGATGGCGCGCAGGTTGTGGTACGCGGCGCCCACGCTGGGCGGTGTCCCGCCGTCCTGGACGGTCCGAACGGCCTGGAGGAGCAGCTTGCGCGCCATGATGATGGCCCGGTCCGTCTGGCCCAGGTGCTCCTGCGTCCGGTTCGAGATCGGTCCCATCGCCTCCTGGACGGCGCGGTCCTGCGCGTTGATCCCGAAGATGCCCGTGAAGTTCTCCGTTCGTTGGAGCTCGCGGTCGATATTCCAGTCGTTCCGCCGGTTGCGGAAGGAGCGGAACGTGGTCTGGTCCACCGCTCCGGGGTCGTTGCCGGAGTGCCGCTGCACGCGCTCCTCCTCGTTCAGGGGCTCGTCCAGCGAGTATGTCCAGTTCCAGACCATCGTGTTCTCGTCGTCGATGGGCACCCAGTGGTGGCCGTTGATGACGAACTTCCGCCATGAGCCGTCGGCGTTGAGCTGCGCCGCCCGGATCTGCACGTGCGGCATGACCCAGTGGTAGGCGCGGATGTAGTTGCGGTCTTCGCCGGGCAGTGCCCGGGTGGACGTGTACCGGTACCCATAGCCGGTGGGCTCGACCTCGAGCTTGGAGGCCGTGGCGCGCGCCCGCAGGCCGTCGAGGCCGTAGTCGGTGCCGTTGAAGCTGCGGTGGAGGAAGGAGGAGTGGACCGAGTCGATGCCGCCCTCCAACCCCTGGAGCCAGTTGGACTCCTGGACGACCTTCGAGGCGTGGCGGTGCGTCTCGGGCTGCTTCGTGAACTCGAACTGCGGGTCGGGCGGCCGCAGCTCCTTCGGCCCGAGGTACGCCCAGATGACTCCCCCCATCTCAACGGTCGGGTAGTGGGTCACCTTGACCTTGTGCTTGAAGTCGAACTCCGCGGGCTCGTTGGGCATGTCGACGCACCGGCCGTCCACGTCGTACTTCCAGCCGTGGAAGACGCAGCGCAGCCCGCCCTCCTCGTTGCGGCCGAGGAACAGCGACGTCAGCCGGTGCGCGCACCACTCGCTCAGCAGGCCGACGCGCCCCGAGGTGTCGCGGAAGGCGACGAGGTCCTCGCCCAAGACGCGCACGCGGAGCGGGTCCGAGTCAGGCTTGGCAAGCTCCCAGGACAGGAGGACCGGGTGCCAGTACCGGCGCATCAGCTCGCCCATCGGGGTCCCCGGACCCACGCGGGTGAGGGCTTCGTTGTCGGCTGCTGAGAGCATCTCGACGCCTCCGTTGTGCGCTGGCTCGCTGCCCGCCGATGGTAGGGCGGGTGCGAGGGAGTGTCAACGGCAGGGCACGTCTGCCCCGGTGCGACCGCGCGTTGCCCCGCAGCCCCTTCGACCATCCCCCGCCCCCGTCCCGAACGGGGTAGGGGCGCCATTCATGGCGCCCTCGGGCGCGATGAATCGCGCCCCTACACCTCGCCAGGCAGGGGACAGCGCGCATCAGCCGCGCAGGCCACCGAGCAGCTCGGCGAACGCGCGCACGTCCGGCACGTCCTCCAGGTGGTCGATCATGTCGATCACCTCGCGGAGCGTGGCGTCGGACAGGTCGCTCGCGGCGTGGGCCGCGCAGCCGGTGAACTTGGCGCGCCGCTGCTCCGTCGTCAGCGGGTTGTCGCGGTGGCCGCGCGCGGCGTCGACGCGCCTGCTCAAGCGCTCGCCGGAGCCCAGCGTGACCTCGACGATGCCGGAGCGGCCCAGCGAGGGGTCGACCCGGTAGTCGGTCGCATTGGCGATGCGGACCGCCTCGGCTTCGAACAGCCCCTCCGGCGTCGGCTGGAGGTCGGTCAGCGTCACGTTGCGGGTGGCCAGCGCCTTGGCCGCCGTGAAGATGACGCTGTCCTCGGCCTCGACCGGCGCCTGCGGGTTGCGACGGGTGGCGAGCGGCTCGCAGAAGGTCCGGATGTGCGGCTCGCCGGTGAGCAGGACCGCCCGCACGTCGCCCGGCGCGAGGTCGTGCTCTGTTGCTAGGTCGATGGCGGCCTCGATGAAGACGTGCGCCACGCCGGTGGTGGGCCACGGCTTGAAGCCCACGTTCGTCATGTAGTACTCATCGCCGAGCCCGTCGGCGAGCGTCGGGCGGTCGTACCGGCCGCCGTAGTACGTGGGGAAGAAGCCGGCGTCGCCCTCGAAGACGGCGCAGTCGGCCTCGAGCCCACCCCGTGCGAGCAGCGCGGCAAGCATGCCGCCCTGGCACGAGAACGCGGCGTAGATCGCCTTCGCCGGCCGCCCTTCGAGCACCGGCTGGCGTCCGCCGGAGGCCTGCATGAAGGCGAGCCCCAACGCGCTGTGCATCTGCGAAGGCGAGAAGCCGAGCATGCGGCCGGCGGCGACCGCGGCCGCGAAGTAGCCGGGCATCTGCGTCGGCTGCGGCTTCGCCTCGGAGAACCCAGACTCCGCTTTGGTGATCGCGGCCCCGATCCGGGACATCAGCTCGGCGCCCGCGGCAAGCGACGCCATCAGCTCCTTGCCGGTGGCGCCGCCCGCGACCTCGGCGGCGGCGAGCGCGCACGGCATCGTCACCGGCCCGAGGTGTCCGGACCCCACGGCCGTCGTGTCGTCGAAGTTCAGCGCGTGCGCCATGCCGCCGTTGACCATCGCCGCGGTCACGGCGGGGAGCTTGTCGGTGAACCCGATGAGCGTCGCCTCGGGCGTGCCGCCCGCACCGCGGGCCCAGGCCAGGAGCTCGGGGATGCCGACGCCCAGCGTGTTGGCGGCGAGCGTGGTCCCGAAGGTGTCCAGCGCGAGCCATCTGGTCACCTGGCGGACGCTCTCCGGCAGATCGTCGTACGTGAGGCGGGACGTGAACGCCGCCCACGTCACCGCGAGGTCGTCGGTCTCGGTCGCCATGGCGCTCCCTCTCTGACTGTGCGCCTACGCTTCGCTCCGGCTCCAGACTAAAGCAGGCACGCGCTGCTTCGGTCCTGGGTGCCCAGCGAACGCGCGTCTGAACTGTGCGCCTACGCTTCGCTCCGGCTCCAGACTAAAGCAGGCACGCGCTGCTTCGGCCCTGGGTGCCCAGCGAACGCGCGTCTGAACTGTGCGCCTACGCTTCGCTCCGGCTCCAGACTAAAGCAGGCACGCGCTGCTTCGGCCCTGGGTGCCCAGCGAACGCGCGTCTGACTGTGCGCCTACGCTTCGCTCCGGCTCCAGACTAAAGCAGGCACGCGCTGCTTCGGCCCTGGGTGCCCAGCGCACCGCGCCGCCGGCCGGCATCATATCCTGGCATAATCGGTAGGTGCGCACGCTCATCGTCAGCGACATCCATAGCAACGTCGTCGCCCTCGACGCCGTGCTGGCCCACGCGCGGGAGGACGGCCCGATCGAGCGCGTCTGGTGCCTCGGCGACGTCGTGGGCTACGGCCCCGAGCCGATGGCCTGCATCGAGCGGCTGTGGGACCTCGACGCGACGGTCATCAGCGGCAACCACGACGCCGTTGCCGTCGGACGCATCGACCTCGGGGAGTTCAACGGGCCCGCGGCCGAAGCGGCCCGCTGGAACGGCGCCCAGCTGAGCGCCGAGGCCCGCAGCTACCTGAGCGCGCTGCCCGAGACGCTCGTCGAAGCGCCGTTCACGCTCGTGCACGGGACGCCGCGCGACCCGCTGTGGGAGTACCTGACGGGCGGCGCGCAGGCGGAGCAGGCGTGGGGCGCCATCCCGACGCCCCACGTCATCGTGGGCCACTCCCACTTCCAGTTCACGTGCAGCCGCTCCCGCGGCGTGGAGCAGGCGGGCCCCAGCGGCCGCGTCGTGCGGCTCGATGGCGACCGGCTGGCAGCGAACCCCGGCAGCGTCGGCCAACCCCGCGACGGCGACCCACGCGCCGCCTACGCCGTCTTCGACGACGAGGCCGGGACGCTCGCGCTCCGACGCACGCGCTACGACGTCGCCGCGACGCAACGCGCGATGATCGACGCCGGCTTGCCGCTACCGCTGATCGAGCGGCTCGCGGTTGGCCGCTAACGGGCGCCCATGCGGCGGGCGCTCGGAGGCGGCCCCTCGCTGTGCTAGAATCTCGTACTGAACGCCCCCCACGGAGGAAGGTACCCAGATGCTCCGGATCCGCCTGCGCCGAGTCGGTAAGAAGAAGCACCCCGCCTACCGGATCGTGGTCGCCGACGTGCGCGCGCCCCGCGACGGCGCCATCGTCGAGCAGGTCGGGCACTACGACCCGCTGACGGACCCACCGGCCATCGTCCTCAATGCCGAGCGCGTCAAGCACTGGCTCGGGGTCGGCGCGCTGCCGTCCGACACAGTCAGCCGCATCCTCGAGAAGCAGGGCGTCGTGGAGAAGGCCGGCTCGTAATGAAGGAACTGGTGGAGTACGTCGCCAGGGCCATCGCCACTCATCCCGACGAGGTCAAGGTCACCGAAGAGGTCGATGAGGAGGGCTACGTCGTCCTCAAGCTCGAGGTGCACGAGGACGACAAGGGCAAGGTCATCGGCCGCCAGGGACGGGTCGCCCAGGCCATGCGCGTGCTCCTCCGCGTCGCGGCCGTCAAGCAGGACGTACGCGTGACCCTCGAGATCGTCTAGCCCAGTGCTTCCGCCGCTCTAGTTGACATTGGCCTCAGACCACCCGGCCCAGGACCCCCATGCGATACCGCCCGACCACGTGCTCGTCGGGACGGTGGCCGGCGTGCACGGCAACGACGGCCGGCTGCGCATCGCCACCGAGTCCGACAACCCCGACCGCTTCCGCGCCGGGTCGGTGCTGCGCATCGGCGAGCGCCTCCTGACGGTGCGCCGCGCCTCGGCGGTGCCGGGGGGCGCGCTGCTCGTGAAGCTCGACGGGCTCGATTCCCGCGAAGAGGCCGCCAAGCTCACGCACGAGCTGGTGCTCGTCCCGCTGGCCGACGTTCCCGCGGCGCCTCCCGGCACCTACTACCACTACCAGCTGCTGGGCATGGACGTGGTCACGCCCGGCGGCCAAGCGCTCGGCGTGCTGCGCGAGGTGCTCGTCACCGGCGCCAACGACGTCTACGTCGTCGTAACCGACGGCAGCGAGCTGCTCGTGCCGGCCCTCGCCGACGTGGTCGTGGCGGTCGACGTCGAGGGGCGCCGCATGACCGTCGACGTGCCGCCGGGCCTCGAGCCGCGCGCGCTCAAGCCCGCGAAGCCGGCGCCCGCCCGGCGCCGCCGACGGCGGCCGG
>JADFRC010000019.1 GCA_022561455.1 Chloroflexota bacterium
GCGGCGTGATGGCGCCTTGGGCCATCGCCAGCGGCGTGAATATGGCCCACAGCAGCGGCAGGCGGAGCTCCGCGAGGTCCGGGCCGCGGACCAGCGCGTAGCCGAGCCCGGGCGCCAGGACCACGAGCGCCCCGACGGCCGCGCCGGCGGCCACGGCGCGACGGCCCACCGCGCCCGCGCCCCACGCGATGCCGGTGAGGAAGGGCACCATGAAGGCCCCGACGAGCCAGAGGGAGGCGCCCCAGTCGCCGACCCACTCGTCGAGCAGCGAGAGGGACGCGACGCCGGCCGCGCCCATCGTGACGACCCCGAGCGTGCCCCAGACCGTGCGTTTCGTGATCGTGGCTCCTTCGTTCGCGGGGGTGCCCCGGCTGGCGACGCATGGTACCATCGCTGTGCTCTTTGCTGAGGCCCATCGCGCCTCGCCGTCCCGGCCCTTCGCGCCCGGGACTCTCATCCCACCCCGGTGAGGCGTCGCGTTGGCCCAGAGCCCCATTGCAACCACCTCCGAGACCGTGCCCGCCATCATCGAGCGGGCGCTCTCCGGCGCCGTGCTCTCGGCCGCCGACGGCTATGCGCTGATCCGCGCGAGCGGCCCGGAGCTCGCGGCGGTGATGCGCGCGGCGGCTGAGATGAACGCGGCCGCGCGCCCGCACCGGCGCGTGACGTACTCGCGCAAGGTCTTCCTGCCGCTCACGAACCTCTGCCGGGACCGGTGTGCCTACTGCACCTTCGTGAAGGGCCCGAAGCAGCGGGGCGCGCACACGATGACGCCCGGCGAGGTCCTCTCGGTGGCGCGCCGGGGGGCCGAGCTGGGGTGCAAGGAGGCGCTGATCAGCCTCGGCGACCACCCGGAGTGGCGGCACCCGGAGATGACCGCGACGCTGGAGCGGCTCGGCTACGGCTCGACGCCTGAATACGTCGCCGCGATCTCGAAGCTCGTGCTCGAAGAGACGGGCTTGGTGCCCCATACGAACTGCGGCTTGCTGAGCCGCGACGAGATGGCGGCGATCGCGCCGTGGAACGCGAGCATGGGCATCATGCTCGAGAGCGCGAGCCTGCGGCTGCACGAGAAGGGCGGCCCGCACGAAGGTACGACCAGCAAGCGGCCCGAGCAGCGCATCGCTACCTTGGAGGTGGCGGGCGAGCTCGGCGTCGCGATGACCAGCGGCATCCTGATCGGCATCGGCGAGACGCCGGAGGAGCGGGTGGACGCGCTCCTCGCGCTGCGCGACGTGCACGACCGCCACGGAAACATCCAGGAGATCATCGTCCAGAACTTCAGGGCGAAGCCCGCCACGCGCATGCACGGTGCGGCCGAGCCGAGCACCGTCGACATGCTGCGCACGCTGGCGGCGGCGCGGCTGCTCATGGGCCCGGCGATGAACATACAGGCGCCGCCGAACCTGAACGGGGACGGCTTCGGCACCTACCTGCTGAGTGGGATCAACGACTGGGGCGGCGTCTCGCCGCTCACCCGTGACTTCATCAACCCCGAGGCCGCCTGGCCGGAGCTCGCCCACCTGCGCGCCGTGACCGCGGACGCCGGCTTCGATCTCCGGGAGCGCACGGCACTCTATCCCGAGTACCTGACGTCGGGCGCGTGGGCGACCTCGCCCGCGGTTGCCGCACGGCTCGCGGCGCTGACCGGCGCGGACGGATACGTGCGAGAGGAGCTAGAGCAGTGGTAAGCCCGCAGCCCCGCATCGACGCAGACCCCCTTCGACACCTCCGCGCGTCGCTCGAGACGATGCTCGACGCCGTCGAGCCCTCCATCGCGCGCATCCTCGATCGCTCGCTCGGCGGCCGCGAAGTGACGGCCGAGGAGGGCGCGCGTCTGTTCGAGGCCGACGGCCCCGCGCTGACGGCGCTCATGGCAACGGCCGACGAGCTCCGCCGGCGCGCCAACGGCGAGCACGTGAGCTACGTCGTGAACCGCAACATCAACTTCACGAACGTCTGCATCAAGCACTGCGGCTTCTGCGCCTTCAGCCGCGACCACCGCGAGGAGGAGGGCTACTTCCTGCCGCTCGCCGAGATCATCCGCCGCGCCCGCGAGGCGTGGGAGCTCGGTGCGAGCGAGGTCTGCGTTCAGGCCGGCCTGCCGCCCAAGATGGAGGGCTCGCTCTACATCGACCTGACGCGCGAGCTCAAGCGCGAGCTGCCGGACCTGCACATCCACGGCTTCTCGCCGGAGGAGGTGCTTTATGGCGCCATACGGTCGCGCTGCTCGGTCGAGGAGTACCTTGAGGCGCTCAAGGAAGCAGGCGTCGGCTCGCTCCCCGGCACCTCCGCCGAGATCCTCGACCAGGCAGTGCGCGACCGCATCTCGCCGGGGCGCATCACGGTGGAGCAGTGGACCGACGTCATCAAGACGGCGCACCGGCTCGGCATACCGACGACCTCGACGATCATGTTCGGCTTCGGCGAGACCAACGCGCAACGCTCGGCCCACGTCGCCTACATCCGCGACATCCAGAAGGACACCGGCGGCTTCACGGAGTTCGTCCCCTTGAGCTTCGTGCACGAGGAGTCGCCCATGTTCTTCCGCAAGACGGTCGAGGGCGTGAGCGCGGGCGCGACGGGAGCCGAGGTCGTGCGGATGCACGCCATCGCCCGCATCATGCTCCACGGCTGGATCGACAACATCCAGTGTTCGTGGGTCAAGGAGGGGCCGAAGCTCTCCCAGCTGCTGCTCGCCGCCGGCTGCAACGACCTGGGCGGCACGCTCGTCAACGAGAGCATCTCGACCGCGGCCGGCGCCCCGCACGGCCAGCTCACGCCGCCGTCCGACCTGCGGCGGTGGGTCCGCGACATGGGCCGCGTCCCCGTCGAGCGCACGACGACGTACGCCGTGCGCCGCGTCTTCGAGACGGAGCCGGACGAGCCAGAGCCGATGGACGCCGCGAAGGAGCACGCCGCGGAGCTCTTCGGCTCCTACCACATGCTCATCGGCCTCGAGGAGTGGCGCTACGAGGGCCAGCGCGCCCCGTCGCTCGACGGCCCAACGTGGGCCGAAGTGCAGGCGCGGCGGAAGGCGAAGGCGGGCTGAGCATGAAGATCGTGGTACGAACATCCGACGGGCAGGACTGGCACACGGTCGACTCGGTTGGCTACGGGGCCGAGAACGAATTGCAGGATCTTCTTGCCAAGTCTCCTTCGCTCGTTCCCGTCGGTGATATCCGAGAGGGCGCGTCTCCACTGGTTGCTGCGGCTCGCGAAGTGATGACGCCGAGCGGCGGAGCCATCGACGTTTTGGCGTGTAGCTCAAACGGAGAGTTGACCATCGTAGAGTGCAAGCTGGCCGCGAATTCCGACCGGCGGCAGGTCCTCGCGCAGGTATTGGACTACGCCTCCGACCTGTGGCACATGCCGTACGACGAGCTCAATGAGCGAGTCAAGAAAGTTGCGGGCGTCGATTTTGCGCGACTGGCGGAGGCGGGTACCAGCGGTACCGGTTGGGATGAGGAGGCCTTCCGCCAAGGCGTTACTGATGCGCTAACAACCGGCATGTTCACGCTGGTCATTGCTGTGGACGAGATTGACGAGCATCTGCGCCGCATGGTGCGCTATCTGAATCTGACCGGAAAGCCGGAGTTTCGCCTAGCCGCTCTGGAGATGGAGCGTTTCCAGAGCGAAGGGACTGAGATGCTCGTCCCGACGGTCTATTCACCGCACCTGGATGCACCTGGAGATTCTTCGCGGTGGGACGACGCACGGTTCTACCGGGTGTGCGAAGCGAGTCTCTCCGCAGAGGTGACCGCGGTCATCCGCGACCTCCATCAGTGGGGGAAGGAGAACATCGATTCCGTTGAGTACGGGTTGGGACGGACGACTGGTTCGCTGAACTTCTACAGTAAGCTCCGGGACGAGCAGTATGCCTACGCTTTCCGCGTCACTAGTGCAGGACTCCTCGATCTCAACTATGGATATCTGACGAGCACATTCGGTACGGAGTTCACGAACAGACACCATCGGGCAATCACTGCCATTCCCAGTTTCTCGCAGGTGTCCGACGACCCACTCAAGTATCCCTCGATCCGTATCGCCACCAAGCTCGTCGCTCACCCCGAAGACATCCAAAGCTTCAAAGAGGCAATCACCGGGCTCCGCGACTTGCTTGATGAATAGATGGCAGCCGCGTATCGGCAGCTTTCCTCGGATGCCCTTCGCGCTATGAACCCTAGCCCCCGTACAGCGCGAACCCCTCGCGCTCGAAGTCGCCGTCGAACGTGAATGCCTGCGTGATCCCGTAGCGCCGCATCACGACGAAGCTCGTGCAGTCCACCAGACTCAGACGTCTGCGTGCGCGCTCTCGAAACAGGGCGACCGCATCCTCGTGGTCCTCGCGCGTGATCCAATGAAGGACGAAGCGCGGGACTTCGTCCAAGAACGCTAGTACCGCTGCGTTGCCAAGGCGGCGTTGGAGAACAGCGACGGTTTCCACCACGATGTAGCTGTGTACGAGAAGCTCTTCGCCGTCCCTTCCAGCGCGCTCCATGTGGGCTATCGCGCGAGCGTGTTCCGGGTCATTGTCGGCGGCGAGGGCGACGACGGCGGAGGTATCGAGGAGAATCATTTCGTATGGGAGGGCCGCTTCATCCTCCGCAGCTCGTCGGCCTTCTCGCGGTGCTCCTCATACGCGATGTCTCCCCACTCGGTGGGACCTCCCGGCTCCGCTGAGCCGATGCCGATGAACTTGAAGTCGGCGAGCGTCAGCCGGCGCTTCGGCGCGCCGCTCAGGTACTGGGCGACGGCCTCCCGCACGACCCTGGCCAGAGAAACGTGCCGCTCGTGCGCCTTCTGCCGCAGGAGCTGGTAGGTCGCTTCGTCCAATTGGATCTGGGTGCGTCTCATCGTCATGCCATCATGCTGTAATGCTTACATGATAGCACTCGGCCCGATCTCCCGCCGCTGGGGGTCCACTCGCTAGAATGGCCGCCATGGGAACGAACATCCTCGCCATCGCCGGCGGCGTCGGCGGCGCGAAGCTCGCCCTCGGCCTGAGCCGCGTGCTCGCGCCCGGCGAGCTGACGGTCGTCGTCAACACCGGCGACGACGAGACCTTCCACGGACTGGCGGTCTCGCCGGACCTCGATACGGTGATGTACGCGCTGGCCGGCATGACCAACACCGAGACGGGTTGGGGCATCCGCGGCGATACATTCCGCACGCTCGATGCCCTCGGACGTCTCGGCGCCGAGACGTGGTTCCGCCTCGGCGATGCCGACCTCGCGACGCACGTCCGGCGCACCGAGCTCCTCCGCGCCGGCCGCACCTTGAGCGAGGTCACGCGCGAGCTGACGGCGCACCTCGGCATCGAGCAAACGGTCGTGCCGATGTCGGACGACCCCGTGCGCACGGTGGCGCTCACCGAGGAGGGCGAGCTCGCCTTCCAGGAGTACTTCGTCAGGCGCGGTTGCGAGCCGCGCATCACCGGCGTGCGGTTCGACGGCGCCCGCTCCGCGCGGCCGTCGCCGGCGTTCGCCGAGGCGCTGGAGAGCGCGGACGCGATCGTCTTCTGCCCGTCGAACCCCATCGTCAGCATCGGCCCGGTCCTGGCGGTCCCTGGCGTGCGCGAGGCGATCGGGCGGTTCGGCGGACCGCGCATCGCCGTCAGCCCCATCGTCGGCGGGAAGGCGCTGCGGGGCCCGGCCGCGAAGATGATGGCCGAGCTCGGCGACGAGGTGAGCTGTGCCGGCGTCGCGCGGCGTTACGCGGGCGTGTGCGACGCGCTCGTGATCGACACGGTGGATGCGGCCGAGGCGCCGGCCATCGAGGCGCTGGGCATCCGTGCGCTCGTGACGTCGACGGTCATGGAGACCGACGACGACAAGACGGCGCTGGCCCGCGAGGTCGTCGGGTTCGTGGAGGCATGGCCGGATGGTAGGGGCGCGATTCATCGCGCCCAGCCCCGTACGCGGGCGGGCCGTCGTGGCTAGCGGCTTGCGCGTCCTGGTCCCGATGAAGGGTCTGGAGGAGGCGAAGTCCAGGCTGTGGGCGGACGTGCCCACGCCCGAGCGCCAGGCCGCCGTCCTCGGCATGCTCGACCGCGTCGTGCGCTCGGCCGTTGGAGCCGTGGCCGCGTGTACCGTGGTGGGCGGCGACGACGCCGTACGGCGCGTGGCGGAAGCCGCGGGCGCTGGCTGGACGCCCGACCCCGCGAGCGGGCTGAACGCGGCCCTCGCTTCGGCGATGCGCACCGCGTACGCCGACGGCGCGCAGGCCGCGCTGTTCCTGCCGGCCGACCTCCCGCTGATCGAGCGCGACGACGTGCTCGCGCTCGCCGAGGCAAGCCGGGGCTACGCGCGTCCGGTCGGCGTCGAGGCCGCGGCCGACGGCGGCACGAACGCGCTGCTCGTCCCGGCGTCGTGCGCGTTCGAGCCGCGGCTCGGCGAGGACAGCTTCGCGAAGCACCGCGCCGCTGCCGAAGCGGCTGGCTCGCCGCTGGTCGCGCTCGACGCGCCGAACATCGCGTTCGACGTCGACACCGCCGCGGACTACGCGTGGGCGAAGGCGAACGTGGACGGCTTCGCAGCGGCGCTCGACGCTTGGGGCGCGTGGCTCGAAGGCGCTCCGGTCCCGGGGGGCTCCGCCACTCCTTCGCAATAGCTCGGGCCGGTCGAGGCGATCAGCTTTAAGTTGTCCATTGGGCCAGGGTCGGCTGCGGCGCTAACCGTCGTTCCGTTCTTTCCCCGATTGTGGCAACCTGTCCGCAACCCATGCACCGATAGCTGCAAACTGCTTGCGGTTGAACCGCGAGAAATGTGGTAATCGGCACACACTTAAGCTCGGCATGGTTATCTCATCAACCTCTACATCCTCTAGATGAAACCACTCAGCGTCCCAGTTCCGCCTGGTGGGGGATCTCCAGACGTCAACGGGCTTTGGCCTACGCACGCCAAGGAAAGTCCAGAATAGATCACGGGAATACTTCCCTGAAGTGAACACGAGATTCGGTCGGTGGTCTCTCAAGATCTGGCTAAAGAGCCTTTGTGAGTAGTCCCTGATCTGAGGCCAGGCTGACGACCGTAACATTGACGCCCAATCGCGTGAGGGCCAGGGCACGATCAAAGCATCTGTTGCTTGTGCCAACTCAGGCTCGAACCAGGGTGCTGCTGTCACCATCGCTTTGAACAAGTGCCTGCCCCCACTCCAGTTGCGGTATCGGGCCTTGAGGGCTCCGTCCCAATGCAACCCTGCCCTGAATAGACTGGTCTCGATGGGTGCGCGCGGCAGATCGCTTGCGTGCGGGGTTGGATTAAGCGTGAACAGGATGGTCTTGGAGTGCGCGTAGTGTTTGCCCAGAAACAGGCACGCGCCGGGTGGAACTTGCTCCCGCGCGAATCGCGCCCTGAGGTCTTCGTCCAGTTCTAGCCCGAGTTCCGTGAGGGCGATGTATGCCGGCCGTGTCTGGCATTCCACGCAATGTTCAGGCAAGGCTCTGCCTCGAGAATGCCATGCAGGATATCTTGGATTTCGACCGCCGAGCGCAAGCGCTTGGGCTATAGACTACAGCTTGTCTGAATGACCCAGCCGACCCAGCTAGTTTGCGCGCCTACCGCCAACTGCCGACAATGGCACGCCCACTCGCTGGCCCCGCCGGAGCGGCGCCGCCCGCGGTGCAGAAGGAGGTAGCGGTGGACGTCAAGATAGGGTTGCTGCTCGGCACGCGCGGACTCGTGATGCGCGCGCAGCGCGAGGGCCGTGCCGTCGACGCAGGCCCGATGCTCGATCTCGCCGAGCGCGCCGAGGCCGCCGGCCTCGACTCGGTCTGGGTCGGCGACAGCCTCGTCTCGAAGCCGCGGCTCGAGCCCGTCGCGGCCATGGCCGCGATCGCCGCGCGCACCTCGCGCGTGCGGATCGGCACGGCCGTCATGCTGCCGGCGATCCGCAGCCTCGTGCCGCTCGCCCACAGCCTGGCGACCCTCGACGTGCTCTCGGGCGGCCGCACCGTCCTCGCGATGGGCGTCGGCGGCGCGTTCACGCCCGAGCAGGCCCAGGACTTCGCCGCCGCGGGCGTCGACCCGAAGACGCGTGCGGGCCGCTTCACCGAGATGGTCCGCGCGATGCGGATGCTGTGGACCGAGGAGCACGTGAGCTTCGAGGGCAAGCACGTCCAGCTCGACGACGTGACGCTCTACCCGCGGCCGGTGCAGCCGGGCGGCATACCGATGCTGCTGGCGACCCACTACCGCACGGGCTCCGAGGCGCAAGCCCTGCGTGCCGCGCGCCACGGCGACGGCATCATGGGCATCAGCGACTCGCCGGACGAGTTCGCGCAGACGATCGCCAAGGTGGAGGAGCTCGCCGAAGCAGAGGGCCGTGACCCCTCGGCGCTCGAGCGGGTCTACTACATGACGGTGAACATCGACGACGACGCGGAACGGGCCAGCGCGGAAGCGGACGACTTCCTGATGGCGTACTACGGCGTGCGGCACTGGGCCGAGCGCTGGGGGCCGTGGGGACCGGCCGTCGTCGTCGTCGAGCGCATGCGGGCCTTCGCGGACGCCGGAGCTCGCGAGCTCGTCGTGCGCTTCGCCTCGTGGGACCAGCAGACGCAGTGGGCGCGGTTCGAGGCCGAAGTGCTTCCGGCGTTCAGGCAGGCCTGAGGGCGTTCAGGCGAGCTTGACGCGGATCCGCGAGGCGACGTCCATCCCGAGCGAGACCTTCTCGCCGTTGCGTGCGACGTCCACGACGCCCCGGTAGTCGGCCACGTCCTCGACGGAGATGCGCTGGCCGGGAAGGATCTCGTTCTCGACGAGGTACTGGAGCAGCGGGAAGTCCTCGTCGGGGATGCGCGTGACGATGTAGGCGGTGTCGCTCTTGGCGTCGCTCAGCCGGATCGTGCCCGGCGTGTCGCGGCGCAGGACCACCTCGCTGTCGCGGTAGATCGGCCTGCCGTAGGGGCACGTGTCGGGAAAGCCGAGCTTCTCCTCGATCCGTTCGAGAAGCCCGGGGGAGATGGCGTGCTCGAGCGCGTGCGCCTCCGACTCGGCGCGCTCCAGCGGCACGTCGAGGACGTCGACGAGCAGCCGCTCGGAGAGCCGGTGGCGCCGGACCACGTCGCACGCCTGCTTCTCGCCGGCTGCCGTCAGCACGATCTGCTTCTCCTTCGTCATCTCCAGCAGCCCCTCCTTGGCCATGCGCTGGATCATCCCGGATACGGAGGCGAGCGTCGTACCGACCTCCTCCCCCTCGGGGATGTGGCTCAGATAGGTTGCGAGCTGGCTGATGTGGGGCGCTATCCCGTCCTCCTGGAGGATCGCGAGCGACAGGAGGTAGTTCTCCCCGGCTCGGGACATGCTCCGCGTGCGCGGACCCGCACCCGCCCCCCGCTTCGTCGTCGTGCGCTTGCTCGTCATGCGCACATTATGGCACAGCGCCACGGGCGTGCCCGCGGCGCTACCCCCCTCGGTGCTAACCTCTAATGCGTGGCAACGCTTGCGGGCCCGCATCGAGACCCAGCGTCGGGCGGACCGGCGAGCTCGCTCGTCGTCATGCTGCACGGCGTCGGCGCGAACGGCAACGACCTCATCTCGCTCGCCGACCGCTTCGCCGGCGCGCTCCCGGACACGGCCTTCCACGCGCCCGATGCGCCTTCGCCGTACGCCGATGCGCCAGCCGGGCGGCAGTGGTACGCGCGGATCCCGTGGGACGGAAGGGCCGACGGCGTCCGCAAGGTCGAGCCGGTCGTCAACGCCTTCATCGACGAGCTGCTGGACGGCTACGGGCTGGACGCATCGCGCTGCGTGCTGCTCGGCTTCTCCCAGGGGAGCATCGTGTCGATCCACACGGCGCCGCGGCGCCCGGCCGCCCTCGGAGGCGTGGTCGCGCTCAGCGGCGCGATGATCACCGGCGACACGCTGGAGGCCGAGGTGGCGAGCAAGCCGCCGTTCGTGCTCATCCACGGGACCGACGACGCGGTCCTGGCGTCCACGGAGACCGAGGCGGCGGCCGCCAAGCTCACGGCGGCGGGCATCCCCGTGGCCATGCACCTGCTGCCGGGCCTCGCCCACGGCATCGACGAACGGGGCATCGCCATAGCGACGGAGTTCATGCAAGGGGTCCTGCGGCCGAGCCAGTAGTGCCTTCGGCCGAGCCAGTAGTGGAGGTGGAGCCATGGCCGAGCATCATCCCGGTGGCGTCGCGCACGCGTACGTCCTGATCAACACGGAGCCCGCCCGCACGGAAGCCGTCATCGAGCGGCTGACCGCCATCTCCGGAGCGAGGGTCCGCGAGGTCCTCGGCCCCTACGACATCGTCGTCGAGCTCGAGGCGGATGCGCCCGAGTACGTGACGCAGATACTCCGCGAGAAGATCCGCCCCATACCGGGCATCACGTCCACGGTCACGTGCACCTGGGCTGAGTAGCAAGGGCACAGCAAGGGCACAGCCCTTGACCCACTAGCGTAAGGTGCGGGAGGGCGCACGCCGTGCGCCCCTCCGGGAACCGACCGCTGGTGTAGGGGCGCATGGCGTGCGCCCTCCCGCGTCACGCCCTGGTCTGGAACTCGCGCAGGTCCGGCGGCACGATGAGCCTCGCGCCCGTGGCTGCTTGCACCTCGTCCGGCTCATAGCCCGGTGCGATCTCGCGGAGCACGAACCCATCTGGCGTGATTTCGAACAGGCCGAGCGTCGTCGCGACGAGCTTGACGACGCCCGGCGCCGTGATCGGCTGCGCGCACCGCTCGACGAGGCGCGGCGCGCCCTCGCGGGTCGTGTGCTCCATCATCACGAACACGTTGCGCGCGCCGACGGCCAGGTCCATCGCGCCGCCGATGCCGCCGCCCTTGCGCCCGGCCAGCCGCCAGTTCGCGAGGTCGCCGTTCGCCGCGACCTCGTACGCGCCGAGCACCGTCACGTCGACGTACCCGCCGCGGATGAGCGCGAACGCGTCCGCGTGGTCGAGCACCGCCATGCCGGGGATGGGGATCACGTACTGCCCGCCCGCGTTGACGAGGTTCGGGTCCTCCTCGCCCTCCACGGCGAGCGGCCCGTAGTTCACGAGGCCGTTCTCCGATTGGTAGGTGATCTCGCGCTCGGGATGGACGAAGTTCGAGCAGAGCGTCGGCATGCCGACGCCCAGGTTGACGACCCAGCCGTCCTCGAACTCCATGGCGATGCGGTCGGCCATCGCCTGGCGGCTCAGCGGCTCTCCGCTAGCCACTGCGGCCCGTCGCGCTAGCCATTCCGGACCGTCTCCTGGATCGCGTCCGCCGGGACGACGACCATGCGGTCGATGAAGATGCCCGGCGTGTGGACGTGGTCCGGGTCGATCTCGCCGGCCGGGACGATGGGCAGATCGAGCTCCACGATCGTCGTATGCGCGGCGCGGGCCATGATCGGGCCGAAGTTGCGCTGCGTGTGGACGTACTGGAGATTGCCGAGCTCGTCGGCGCGGTGCGCGCGGAGCATCGCGTAGTCGGCCCGGAGCGGCAGCTCGAGGAGGTAGTCGCGCCCGTCGAAGCTGCGCACCTCCTTGCCCTCGGCGAGCTCGGTGCCGACGCCCGCCGGCGTGTAGAACGCGCCGAGCCCGGCGCCGCCCGCTCGGATGCGCTCCGCCAGCGTGCCCTGCGGGACGAGCTCGGCCTCGATCTTCCCCGCTTCGTAGAGCTCCGCGAAAACCCCGCTCATCGACGGGTGAGGCGCCGCGGTGAACGACGCGACGGCCTTGCGGACGCGCCCCGCGTCGACCAGAACCTTGAGGTCGACGATCTCGCCGTCGGCCCATCGCCCTGGGGTGTTCGAGATGATCGTGAGTCCGCTCGCACCCTGTGCCAGCAGCGCGGCGATGAGGTTCCGCGGCGTGCCGGGGCCGGCGAAGCCAGCGAACATGATCGTGGAGCCATCGGGGATATCCGCGACAGCCGCCTCGAAGCTCTCGTACGTCTTGTTCTTCATTGGATCTGCGGATCTGCGCCGCGCCCACTATCGCACACTGACACCTGCGCCTTTCGCGGATAGGGGGGTCTGCCTAAGCTTCGCGCGTCGCTGCGGACGCGGGTGCGTCCTGCTTTAAGGGAGACCGATGCTGACCAAGGCGAAGACCTGTGCGCTCGTGGGACTCGAAGGACGGATCGTCGAGGTCGAGGTCGACATCTCGGCCGGCCTGCCGGCATTCATCGTCGTGGGACTGCCCGACACCGCCGTGCAGGAGTCGCGCGAGCGCGTGCGTGCGGCCATCCGCAACTCCGGATTCGAGTTCCCCATGCGGCGGATCACCGTCAGCCTCGCGCCGGCGGACCTGCCCAAGGAGGGGCCCGCGTACGACCTGCCCATCGCCGTCGGCATCCTCGGCAGCAGCGGACAGCTTGATGCGTGCCTGGACGACACGGCGCTGCTGGGGGAGCTGTCGCTCGAAGGGCAGCTCCGCCACACCGACGGCGTGCTTCCTATGGTGGGGCTCGCGCGCGACCGGGGGCTGCACGCGGTCGCCGTCCCCGAGACGAACGCCGCCGAGGCGAGCCTCGTCGGCGGCGTCGACGTCCTCGGCGCGGCGACGCTTGCCCAGCTCGTCGAGCACCTGCGCGGCGGCGAGCCCATCGTGCCGTGGACCGAGCCGCCGGCCGCCCTCGGCGCGCCCGACGAGCACGCGGCGGACCTGGTCGACATACGCGGGCAGGAGCATGCCAAGCGCGCGCTGGAGGTGGCTGCCGCCGGTGGACACAACCTGCTGATGGTCGGACCGCCCGGCAGCGGCAAGACACTCCTCGCGCGGGCGCTCCCATCCATCATGCCGCCGCTCACCCCGGATGAGGCGCTGGAGACGACGAAGGTGTACAGCGTGGCCGGCATGCTGCCGAGCGACACGCCGCTCGTCACCTCGCGCCCCTTCCGCGCTCCCCACCACACCATCTCGCAGGCGGGCCTCGTCGGTGGCGGGCGCATCCCGAGGCCGGGCGAGATCTCGCTGAGCCACCGTGGCGTGCTCTTCCTGGACGAGCTGCCGGAGTTCGGTCGCAGCGTCCTCGAGGTGCTGCGCCAACCCATCGAGGACAAGGTCGTCACCATCAGCCGGGCCAACGGCAGCGTGACCTACCCGGCGAACTTCATGATGGTGGGGGCCATGAACCCCTGCTTCTGCGGCAATCTGGGGGACCCGCGCAAGATGTGCTCCTGCACGCCCTCGATGGTCACGCGCTATCAGAAGCGCATCTCCGGGCCGCTGCTCGACCGCATCGACCTCTACGTCGACGTGCCGCGCGTCGAGTACGAGAAGCTGACCGGCGAGGCGACCGGCGAGCGCTCGTCCACCGTCCGCGAGCGCGTCGTCGCCGCAAGGCTCGCGCAGTCCAGGCGCTTCGACGGAACGGCGCTCAGCACCAACGCCGACATGGGCCCTGCCGAGGTGTGGGAGCACTGCAAGCTGGACGAGGCATCGAGCGGCCTGGCGAAGGCGGCGATGGACCGCCTGCACCTCTCGGCGCGCGCGTTCCACCGCACGCTGAAGCTGGCGCGGACGATCGCCGACCTCGCGGGCGAGGAGGCGATCGGCGTCTCGCACCTGGCCGAGGCGGTGCAGTACCGCCAGCGCGGGCTCGACTAGCACCGCCGGGCCTGGTATCCGTCTATGAAGGTACGGGATATCATGAGGCTGCTGGAGCGCGATGGCTGATATCTGGCGGTGACCAGGGGCAGCCACCGCCAGTACAAGCACCCGCGCAAAGCGGGTCGAGTGACCATCGCGGGACAGGTGGGCCATGACTTGGCAGTGGGGACGAGGAACAGCATCTTGAGGCAGGCGGGGTTGCGGCGGCCGGAGGAGCGCGGCTGATGAAGCACCGTTTTCTGATCGTCATCGAGAGTGCCGGGTTCAACTATTCGGCGTATTCGCCTGACCTGCCTGGGTGCGTCGCAACAGGGAAGTCGTCGAGCGAGGCCAAGCGCAACATGCGCCGCGCCATAAACCTCCACCTCCAGGGTCTGGCCGAGGATGACGTTGCCATGCCGGAGCCTCGCTCGTCCGCAGGGTACGTCACGGTCGATCGGTAGTCTTGGCGCTCGTGTTGGCGGCTCGCACCGTGCCGTTGCTTGCCCGCCACCGCTCTGCGTGATACAACCACGCTCCGATGCGTAGCGTACTAAGGATGTGGCGTTCTTGCGCAGGATCTCCCCCATGACTCGTCTGGTCGTCTTGCTCGCGGTCCTCACGATCGCCGGCGCGGGTGCCGGGTACGCGCTCTTCGCCTTCGTCCTCGGTGGGACGCCGAAGATAGCCGTCATGAACGGCCCCCTCGTGGTCACGGACTTCGACGAGGGCGTGATCACCTTCGAGCTGACGAACGCCATCTTGATCAAGCTGGACTTCGCGGCAGCCGACCCGGACATCAAGGCGCTGGTCGTCCGCATCAACAGCCCCGGCGGCGAGGCGACGTCCAGCGAGCGGCTGTACGCCGCGATGGCCGACGTGCGGCGCGAGATGCCGGTCGTGGTCTCCGCGCAGTGGCTGCTGGCCAGCGGCGGCTACATGATGGCCATGGGGGCGAACCACATCTTCGCGGATTCCGGGTCGAACATCGGCAGCATCGGCGTCGTCAGCTTCGTCGCGCCGCGGGGCTTCCCGTCCGAGTTCCGGGTCGGCACCGGGCCGTCCAAGGTCGTGGGGCCGTCGGAGCGGGTCCTCTTCGAGGAGCTGGAATTGTTGAAGGAGGCGTTCTACGCCCTCGTGGCGAGCGAGCGGGGCGCTCTCATCGAGCTCGAGAAGGGCGATCTGCTCTCGGGACGGACCTGGCTGGGCGTGCAGGCGGTCCAGCTCGGTCTGATCGACGAGCTCGGCGGCGAGCGCGACGCCATCCGGAAGGCCGCGGAGCTCGCCGGGCTGCGGCGGTACGAGGTCGTGCAGCTCGAGGATGAGATGGCGGAGGCCGGTGGGCTCTACGCCGAAGCCGTGGAGACGGCCGCCGCCTACGACCCGGAGCTGGACTTCCTCTTCGAGCTAGAGGCCGCGGCGAACCCGCTGGCGCTCGCCGGCATCGGCCTGGGCGACGCGACCAGCACGGCCGACCGGCGCTTGGTGGGGATCAAGGAGCGGGCCCTGGAGGTCTCCAGGGGCCCGGAGCCACATCTGTACCATCTCTATCTGCCCCCGTAGGAGCGTATGAGCAAGGTCTGGTATCCGGTCGTCTTCATCGCCGCCGCCGCGCTCGCCGTGGGGGCAGGTTTGGGTCTGAGCTACTCCGGTGGCTATTCGCCGCCGCCCGAGGTGGAGAGCGCCATCGAAAAGATCGACCTGCGGCCCTACGAGCTCGCCGCCGCCCCGGTCCTGGACGACGACCGCACCGGCACGCTGGTGGTGGACACGATCCACTTCAACTTCTTCCTGGAGGGGGAGCTGGACCCGCTGCTGTCGCAGGTCAGCCGCCTCGGGTACGACATCGACTTCTTCGGCGACCGGCTTGCGCTCCAGCTCCTGAATGACCAGTTCGAGCGCGCGGCGCTGATGGAGGAGGCGCTACGGGGCGCCGACAGCCTCCTCGTCGTCTCGCCCATCCTGGAGTACGGCGCGTCGGAGGCCGACGTCGTCCGGCGCTTCGTCGACAAGGGCGGGAGGCTCCTCGTGCTGGCGGAGCCGACGCGCTTCCACCTCACCAACAGCCTGGTCACGCCGCTCGGCATCAACTTCGAGACCGACTTCCTCTACAACGTCGACATCCCCGGCGCGAACTACCGCAACGTGCGCTTCAGCGGCTCGCCGCTGCACCCGGTGACCGACGGGCTCGGTTCGGTCGTCCTCTACACGGCCGCCTCCATCTCCGGAGAAGCGCAACCGCTGCTCGCGGGCGGTCCCAGCACGCACTCATCGCGGCGGGAGGGCGCGGGAGACCTCACGCCCATGGTCTCCGTCCGGGACGGGCGCGTGCTCGCCATCGGCGACAGCACGTTCATGAGGCCGCCGTTCGACCAGGTGGAGGACAACGGCGCCTTCGTCGCGCGGATCGCCGACTTCCTGACCACCTCGGAGCGGACCTTCGACCTCGCGGACTTCCCGGCCCCGCTGGCGCGCGACGTCGCGGTCAGCATGCTGAGCCCCGGCCTGCTCGGCCCCGCCACGCAGCTCACGTCGCTCCTGACGTCCGGCGGCCGCCTCGCGGGCCTCGACACGCTCGATCGCCCGGGCCTCGATACGGTGTTCGTCGGCCTCTTCGCCGACCGCGCGGCTGTCGACCAGCACCTGCGGGCCGGTGGCGTGACGTTCGCCGATGGGCGCATCCTGACGGCGTTCGCACCGCCCGTGCGCCAGACGAACGGCGGACTGCTGCTGCTCGACTCGCGCGGCGGACGGAACGTGCTCGTGATCATGGCCTCGTCCGAGCGCGAGGTGGACCTGATGGTGCGGCTGCTGGCCGCCGGTGCGTACCGGAGCGGGCTGGTTTCGCCCATGCTGGGCCTGTATGACTTCAGCTAGACGGGAGGGCAAGACGCCGATGTTGCTCAGGATCGTTCTCGCCACGATGGCAACCCTGCTCGTCACCGCCTGCGCGTCGGACCCCGTTTCCACGCGGGTCTCCGAGATATCGACGCCGACCGTGTCCCCCACCAGCACCCCCGTGCCGACGCCGACGCCCGTCGACGACACCGAGGCCCGCCAGGCCGCTGCGGCGCTCGGAGCGTTCGGCGCCGACGCGGCCGTGCTCGCGCTCGACTGGGATGCGTTCCGCGTCCGCTTCGACGACTGGCGGGGGTCGGTCGAGTCGTGTGGCGAGGCCGACCGCCGCGCGGACCTGCGCTCGTGGGTGGTGGACTTCGGGGCGGTATCGCTCGCGGCGGCCAGCCTCGATTTCCCATCGGGCTCGGCTGCGGCGCGCGACTCGCTCACCAGTGCCATCACCCTGGAGGAGGGCGGCTTGCGGGAGCTGCGCGACGGATGGACGCCCGGCTCCGATGCGGCCTTCACGCTGTACGAGCGTGCCCGCACAGCCGCCGTGATCGGCCGGCAGGAGGCGCGCGCCCGCATCGTCGAGCTGATCGCCATCGGCGAGAGCGGCGAGTCCCCCGAGCCGGAGCCGACCGCGCCGCCACCGCCCGGCATCCCGCCCGGCTTCCTGCCGCCGGAGCCCCCACCGGCACCGCTGGCGGACGAGGACACCCTCGCGGCGTTCAAGACCGCGCTGGAGGATTCCTGGGTGTCCTGGGACAACTTCCACCTGCGGTTCGACGCCTGGCGCCGCTCGGACGGCGACTGCGCGCACTCCGAGGTCCGCGACAGTCTGGAGACGTTCGCGCGCGACTTCGATGCCGTGCTCGGGCGCGCCAACGCGCTCGTGCGGCCGTCTGTCGTCCGCCCGCTGGCCGAGCAGCTGATCGAGGCCGCCGTCCGGGAGTCCGAAGCGCTCGCCGGCCTGCGCGACGCCTGGACGGCGTATGACGCCGGACCGTGGAGCGCGCTCGATGGGACCCGCCGCGGCGCCGACGGGCTCCGGCGTCAGGTGCGCTCGTCGCTGGACGAGCTCAACCTCCAGTACGGGATCTCCGCGTCCTAGCGGCGTGAAACACGCTCGCCGTTCGCCACGGCCGCAAGGTGGTGCCGCTTGAAGATCGCCGTGTGCGTGAAGTGGGTTCCCATGCTCTCGCGCATGCGGTTCGACGCGGAGACCAAGCGCATCGTGCGCGAGGGCGTGCCCAATGAGCTGAGCGGATACGACGTGCTCGCGGTGCAGCGGGCGGTCGAGCTCAAGGCCAGCCACGGGGCCGAGGTCAGCGTCTACACGATGGGCCCGCCGGGCGCCCGCGATGGGCTCGTGCGCACCCTGGCGATGGGCGCCGACCGCGCCTTCCACATCGTGGACGCGGCGTTCGCCGGCTCCGACACGCTCGCCACCTCCCGCGCCCTCGCGCTGGCCTTGAGCAAGGAGGCCTACGACCTCGTCCTGTTCGGCAACTTCAGCCTCGACGCCGAGACGGGGCAGGTCGGGCCGGAGGTCGCCGAGCTCCTGGGGCTGCCCCAGATCACGGCTGTCGCCAAGCTCGAGCTCGTGGGCGAGGGCGCCGTGCGTGCGGAGCGGTTGCTGGAGGACGGCACCGAGGTCGTCGAGGCCGGCCTCCCCGTCGTCGTCTCGGCCGCCGAGGGCATAGCGCCCGATCTGTTCCCCGGCCGCGACGCGATGCGCGAGGCCGCGGAGCGCGAGATCACCGAGATATCGGCGGCGAGCCTCTCGGCCGACACGAGCATCTTCGGCGTGGCCGGCTCGCCCACCTCGGTTTCGGAGATCCGCATCCTCGAGTCGACGCGCGAGCCGCGCCTGATCGAGGAGGCGGGGGCCGAGGAGGCCGCGCGCCAAGTCGTCGCGGTCCTACGCGAGCGCGGCGTGCTGGACCCGGCGCGGCGCACCGAGCGCCGGCCGGCTTCACCGGCCCCGGCCGCCGTGCGTGGCCCCGATGGGCCGCAGACGTGGGTGGTCGCCGAGCTCGGCGCTGATGGCGTGCGCGCCGTGACGTACGAGTTGCTCGCCGCCGCGCAGCCGGTGGCCGACGCCGTCGGGGGGCCTGTCGTGGCGGTGCTGATGGGGGGCAGCGACGCAGGACGCCACGCGGAGGTGCTCGGCGCGGCCGGGGCCGACGTCGTGGCCGTCGCAGCCGGCGATGCGCTCGCGAGCTATTCGACGGACGCCTACGCCGGGACGCTCGCCGCCGCCATCGAGGCGCGCGAGCCCTACGCGGTGCTCGTGCCGTCGACGCCCAACGGCCGCGACCTCGCGGCGCGCGTGGCGGCGCGGCTCGAGCTCGGCCTGACCGGCGACTGCATCGGCCTCGAGGTCGATGGCGAGGGCCGTCTCGTGCAGCTCAAGCCCGCGTTCGGAGGCAACGTCGTCGCGCCGATCCTCTCCAGCACGCTCCCCAACATGACGACGGTCCGTCCGGGCATCTTCGCAGGCTTCGAGCCCGACCCGTCGCGGACGCCCACCCGCATCGATCTGGACGTGGTCGTGCCGGACACGGTGCGCGTGCGGACGTTGGAGATGCGCCCGGCCCCGGACGGCGACGCAGCAGCGCTGGACGCGGCGTGGGCGGTCGTTTGCGTGGGGATGGGCGTCGGCGGGCCCGAGCACATCGCCGAGCTCGACGAGCTGCGGGACGTGCTCGGTGCGCTCTATGTCTGCACGCGCGACGTCGCCGATGCCGGGTGGCTGCCCAAGCAGCTCCAGGTCGGGCTGACCGGCCGGTCCATCGCCCCGGCGCTCTATATCGGCGTCGGCGTCCGAGGCGACTTCAACCACACCGTCGGCATCCAGCGCGCGGGCACCGTCGTCGCCGTGAACAACAACCACCGCGCGCCGTTCTTCAAGCAGGCGGACGTCGGCGTGCTCGCCGACTGGCAAGACTTCGTGCCCGCGCTTGTCCGCGAGCTCCGGTCGGCGATCGGGTAGGGGTGGCAGATGGTTCACCGGGGACCTGCGCCCCTACCAAGCCCGGATCGGATGAGCGTCGCGGATCCGGTCCGCGTCAGCCGGCGGCCCAGCCGCCGTCCACCAGCAGCAGGTGTCCGTTGACGGCAGCGCCCGCGGGGCTCGCAAGGAAGACGACCGCGCCCGCGACCTCCTCCGGCTTGAGGCGGCGGCCCAGCGGCGAGCGTGCGCTCACCGGAGGAGCGTCTTCGCGCATCGTCATGGGGGTCTCGGTCGGCCCGGGCCCGATGGCGTTCACGGTGATCCCCTTCGAGACCCACTCCAGCGCGAGGACCTTCGTGAGCGCGACGACCCCGCCCTTGCTCGCGATGTAGGCGGCGCGCTCCGGCGCCGCGGCGACCGCGAGCTGCGACGCGACGTTGACGATGCGGCCGTGGCCCCGCTCGAGCATGTGCCGGGCGGCTGCCTGCGCGCAGAAGAACGTCCCTTTCAGGTTGACGCCGAGGACCGCATCCCACTCCGCCTCGGTGAGCTCGGCCGACGGTTTCTCGGAGCGCACGCCGGCGTTGTTGACGAGGATGTCGAGCCCCCCGAGCTCGGCCGCGATCCGGTCCATCGCCGCGGGGATGCCGGGGGTGTCCGTGACGTCGAGCTCGTACCCCTTCGCGGTCCCCCCACCGGCCGTGATCTCGGCGCAGAGCGCGTCCACGTCGGCCGACTTTCCCCGGACGTTCGTGACCGCCACGGCGGCGCCGGCCTCCGCGAGCGCGAGCGAGACCGCGCGGCCGATGCCCTGGCTGCCGCCGGTCACCACCGCGACGCGCCCGTCGAGGCGAAATGCTCCGTCTGCCATCGGTTGCTCTCCCCGTAGGACGCAGCGGATTATACGCGGGGCGCCCGCTTAGAATGGCGGCGATGCCCGACTTCGCCAACAACCGCGAGCTGAAGCACTACTGCCCCGACTTCCGCCCGGTGCGCCGCGCGCTGCGCGCACTCGGCGCACGGCGGGAGCCGCCGCGGACGCAGGTCGACACGTATTATCGGCTGCCAGCGCAGCCGGGCCCGCGCTGGCGGCTCAAGCTCCGCCTCGAGCGCGGGCGGCGCACGCTCGTGCACTACGCCGACTCCTACGACGCCGGCATCCGCAGCGTGCGCTACGCCTTCGCCGACGTGCCCGACCCCGCGGTCGGCCGCATGCTCGCAGCGGCGCTCGGCGTCTCCGTGGTCGTCCGCAAGCGCCGCGAGCAGTGGCACGCGCCGCAGACGCTGTTCAACCTGGACACGATCGAGGGCGTTGGCAGGGTGTTCGAGGCCGAGGTCGCGGCGGACGACCCGGCGGAGGCCGACGCGCTCATCGCCCGCTACCAGGCGCTCTTCGGCCCATACCTCGGCCCGCCGGTAGGCGCGTCCAACGAGGACCTGCTCCGCTCGTAAGGGCTCTCGGTGCCACGTGCGCGGTGCGGGCTCTCGATCGTTGGGCGAGACGGGCTCGGTGAGCCCGCTCACCCTGAGCTTGTCGAAGGGCGAGGGAAGGGTTGCTCAGCAGGACGCCCATCTTTGGCCCGGGATGGGGAGTGCAGAGGGGCGAAGCCCCTATGCCGGGGGCACGGGGGTGTCCCCCGTACTAGGTTTTATCACCCCCTTCCTGGCGAGGAAGGGGGACGGGGGGATGGTCGAAAGGGCCGCAGGCACCGGCCGCACGCCGTGCGCCCCTAGGGCAGGGCGCTGAGTCGCGCTACGCGTATTCCTCGTAGATGCTGTCGAACTTGCCCAGCTTGAGCCGCGCCATGTTCCGGCACACGTGCCGCACCCGCTCGCGGTCCTCCTCGGAGCCCGCGAGCTCCGCGATGGCCTTCGCGGCCCGCTCGGTGTGCTCGATGTCGGCGCCCTTATGGACGACGAAGAACTCCATGCCCTCCTCGGGCACGTCGTAGTTCTTCCGGAGGTACTCGTCGAACTCGACGGCGTAGCGCTGGACCATCGTCTCGTTGGAGAGCGCGTTCGCCATCACCTCGACCGGACTCGCAAGGTAGAAGGCGTGGACCGTCGCGGCCGTGTGCACCAGACAGCCGTACGCCGGCAGCGCGTGGTCGAAGTCGTCGCTCGTCAGTCCAAGGGCGTACCCGAACTTCCTGCACATCTCCGGGTGCGTGAACTCCTCGTAGAGCCCGCCGGCCATCGCCATGAACGCACGGTCGTCGGCCGCCCGCTGGACGGCGACCAGCGCGAAGCCCTTGAGGACCGCCATGTTGTGGATGTAGTGCTGGATCGCGAACCCGCCGAGCTGGCGGCCCGTCAGGGTGCCGGCGCGCAGGGCCGTGAAGTACCGGCTCTCCATGAGCCGCTCGACCCCCGGCTGGATGATCTCCTCCGTGATCTCGTCGACGAACCGCTGGTTGCCGGTAGACGTAGCCATCGCACCCTCCCGTCGCGCTGGAGCGTCGGCGGGATTGTCGGCCGCGTTGCTGGGGCGGTCAAGGGCGCACGCCGTGCGCCCCTACGGGTGCGGCGTGCGCCATCGCTGTCATTCCGAGCGGAGCGAGAAATCTCTCACCGAGCGCTCCGGAGCGTTCCTCGCTTCGCCCAAGATGACCCGGTGAGCAGCGCACAGGTCGCGTGCCAGGCGCTGCGCTCGGCATTAAACCCCGCCGCCGTGGCTCTGGGTGCCTAGGTGGCCTCAACGGGGTGGCGAGGCCGTGCAGCGAAGCTGTCGCCGGAGCAACGACGTGAGATTGCAGGGAAAGCTGCTGCCGCTAGCTGGGGCAGACGGTCATAATCGGCGCATGGCTCAGCCAGCGCCCTCGGCTATCGCGCTTTTCCCCTCCGTCTCCGGCAGCACGGACCCAGCAACTCACTTCTGGTACGAGGAACACAAGGGTCACTATCTCCGCCTGTGCGATGGCGTTGAGTGGGAAGGTATGCCGTCAGTTCGCGTTTCCAGTTACATCCCATGCTTGGCCTGCAAGGATCTCTACATAGGCGATATCGCTGGCGGTCAACGGCGCCTGCTGCTCCTGCCGGATTCGCCCGTACCTCCACCGCCAACAGTGATATACTCCCTTAGAGATGGGGGGGCATCCCATCAAACACAGGGGGGGCATATGCAGATTAGTAACATCCCAATGACCACATTCGCCCGGTTCTACGAGGCGACCGGGCCGCAGAAGGTGTCGATGGTTCGCGATGCGCGTCTCTATCAGACCGACCCAAAAGGTTGGGCGGGACGGGACTACTATCGGGAGCTACGCCTAGCTCTCCGGAATAGCCACTGGCAAACGGATGACATTGCGTCGTTCGAGGCGGCGTTGGAGCCTTTGCTAGAGAGCCAGCAGCAGGCGGGCAGGCGAGAGCATTTTGAGAAGATCGGACGCGCCTATATCAAGTTCTGGAAGAAAAATGACGCCAGGTTGTTTGACACCCCTTCTCCCTCCGTCGTCACCCTCGGCGGGCTGGGCATTCGGCTGTCCAATGACCTTGGTATGCGACGGTCGGGAGATAGCCTCGTGTTGAAGGTCTGGTGGAATGCGCCACGACCAACACGCGCGTTCAGGCAGGCAGTCCAATACCTCACGGGGCGCGGCAAGGACGGATGGCATGCGGATTGGCACGGGGCTCTGTGGGACGTGCGCCGGGAAGAAATCCTGCCGCCGGTGAACACCCCCAAGGACCTCTATCTGGCTCTTGAGGGTCAGGCGGGAGCCTTTCGAGAAATCTGGGCAAGCCTGGATGCCGCAGAAGCTCCAGATGACCTCCCCTTCTAACCGCGACTAACCCACTATCGCCCTTGCCCTTGTTGCGTGCTAGGCCCCCCTGCCGTACCGTGGTGCCCGCCCTCGATCCCCCGCCATGACCATCCCCATGGACCGCATGCGGCTGCTCACCGTCCACCCGCTGGACGGCCCCGTCGTCGCGCTCGCCGTCGTCGCCAGCGGCCCCGACCCCGAGCACGGCAAGCTCGAGTCCGTCGCCGCCGTGCGCTTCAGCGGCTCGCGCATCGAGGAGCGGTTCGAGGCCGCCGTGCCCACGCGCGCCGCGCCCGCCGG
>JADFRC010000020.1 GCA_022561455.1 Chloroflexota bacterium
CCTGCGCGAGCGGCCCGACGTGGCCTCGGTGGTGCACGTCCACCCGCGCTTCGCCGTGCTCATGAGCGTGCTCCAAGTCGACCTGGGGCCGATGTGCATCGAGGGCATGCAGCTGTTCAGCAAGCCACTGCCGGTGTTCCCGAGCCCGAGGCTCATCATCCGCGAAGAGGACGGCGTGGAGGTCGCGAAGCTCATGGGCGACGCGGATGCCATCCTGCTCCAGGGCCACGGCGCCGCGACGGCCGGCGCGGACATGGAGGAGGCGGTGATGAACATGCTGTACCTCGAGGAGCAGGCGCGCATGAACTGGTACGCCTACTGCGCGGCGGGGCCCAAGCACGCGACGATCACGGCGGAGCAGAGCGCCGAATTCGGGGCCAACATGCGGGCGATGCGCGACCAGCCGCACCTCAAGCCCGAGGTCGCGCCGACGCCGCGCAAGCCCAGCGGCGTGTGGAAGCACTACCAAAGACTGATCGAAGAGCGCGGGTAGCGGGGAGCCTGTCATTCCGAGGAGTCCTTCCCAGGAAGGACGACGAGGAATCTCTCACACGCGCCCCGAGAGATTCCTCGCAGGGCTCGGAATGACAGGGCGGCGTTAGCCCCCGCGCTTGTTGAGGCCCGGCACGAGCGAGCGGAAGTACTCGTACGCATGCGGCGCACGGCGGTCCCAGTCGGCCGCGAACGCTTCGACGTACGCCGGGTCCAGCGCCGTGGGCTCCCCGACGAGCCGCGCGATGACGGTCATGATCGCGGTGCGCTCGAGGTAGATCGTGTTGGTGACCGCGTGGTCGATCGAGGCACCGACGACCACGACGCCGTGCCCGCGCAGCAGGGCGGCCGTGCGGTCGCCGAGGCAGGCGGCGACCGCCGCACCGTCCTCAAGCGTCGTGATGAGCTTCGGGTCTGGGTAGATGGGCGTCTCCGGCGCGAAGGGGAGTGCCTGGTTGTAGAGGGGTTTGATGGGCACGTTGCCCACGCCGACGGACGTCGCGACGAGCTGGTGCGTGTGCACCACGGAGGCCACGTCGGGCCGTGCCTGGTAGAGGGCGACGTGCAGCATCGTCTCCCGCGGCGGCACCGGCGCGTCGATGACGCGGCCCCGCTGCTGGTCCGGGCTCCACTGGCTCCGATTGGCCGAGGCGTACTCGTCCATATCGACGGTCAGTATGTCCTTGGCCGAGATCTGGTTGTGTGGCCGCAGGACGGGCTTGATGAGGATGGAGTTGGTGCCGGGGATGCGCGCGCTCACGTGGCCGTGGAAGTCGACCAACCCCTCGTGGAACAGGATGTGCGAGCTGTCGGCCACCTGCTGCCTGAGCCGCTTGACCTCCGCCTGCGTTGCCATGGCCCCCCCTGTCTCTCACGTTGCGTAAGACATGCCCGCCGAGGCGCCTCTGCTTGATCGCGGGCCCGGCGCGGCAGGCGGCGAGTATACGCCAGTCAACCCTCACCCCAACCCTGCGTGTCAAAAAAAGGCCATGCCGACAGAGGCGTGCCTTCGATGAGCGCCTTGAGCAGCGTGACGGCCTGCGGCGTTACGCGGGCGAGTGCTGGTGCGTGCTGGTGCGCGCTCCTGCTTCCCGTTCAGCGAGGAACAGCGCGTAGGGTGCTTCGGCGAGCTCGCGGGCGTGCTCCTCGGGGCCGCAGGCCGCGCCGACCCACACGGCGCCGCCCTCGAAGAACTCCTTCTTCCAGACCGGCACGATGTGCTTGATGCGGTCCACCGCGTACTGCGCGGCCAAGAACGCCTCCAGCCGGTGTGGTGCGGCCGCCGCGACGATGAGGCTCACGTCGCCGATCTCGAGCCGCCCGATGCGGTGGCGCGCCGCCATGTCGCTCACGCCGAAGCGCGTCACCGTCTCCTCCATGACCTGCGCGAGCACCTTTTCCGCCATGCGCTCGTCGGCCTCGTATTCAAGGTGGAGCACGCGCTTCCCGTCCGTCTCGTCGCGCGTCGTCCCCTCGAACGTGACGACGGCGCCGTTGCCGGGGCGGCGCACCGCGTCGGCGAGCTCGCGGGCGTCGATGGGCTCGTGCACGACGCGCACGTCCACGCCGCCGCTCACGGGTGGGTAGAGCGCGATCTCATCGCCGTCGTGCAGCGGGTAGGCCAGGTTGGCGAACTCGTCGTTGACGGCGATGAGGTGGGGCTTGAAGCCCTCCGGCAGCGACGGCGCGTCGGCTGCGAGCTGGCTGACGGCGTCGGCGACCGTCGCACCGTCGGCGAGCGCCACGTCGAGCCGGTCGCGGCCCGCTTGCTCGCGGTAGGAGGCGTAGAGACGCACGTGGACGTTCATGGGGCGATTATAGGCCAGCGCGAGCTCGCCTCTCTGTCCTCCGCCTACGATGTCATTCCGAGCGGAGCGAGGGATCTCTCACATGCGCCTGTCCGAGAGATTTCTCGCCGGTCTTCGACCTCCTCGGAATGACAGCCGCGGGGGCGTTCGTGGGGTCATGGCGCGGCCCCGGTGCTAAGATTCGCCCATGCCAGCGAAGCGCGGCGGCGAGACCCTCTTCGAGCACCTCGGGAAGCAGCGCGAGGCGGAGTCCGCGCCGCTCGCGGCCCGCATGCGCCCGCGCACGCTCGAGGAGTTCACCGGCCAGGAGCACATCTTGGGCCCCGGCCACATCCTCGAGCGCGCCATCGCCGCCAAGCAGGTGCCGTCCATGGTGCTGTGGGGCCCGCCCGGGTCCGGCAAGACGACGCTTGCCCGGCTCGTCGCGGGGCTGACTGGCGCGCACTTCATCGGGCTCTCGGCCGTCACCTCCGGCGTCGCGGACCTGCGCAAGGGCGTCGAGGAGGCCCGCGAGGTGCGCGCCGCGGAGGGCCGCAGCACGATCCTGTTCATCGACGAGGTCCACCGCTTCAACAAGGCGCAGCAGGATGCCATCCTGCCGCACGTCGAGAACGGCACGGTGACGTTCATCGGCGCGACGACGGAGAACCCGTCGTTCGAGGTCATCGCGCCGCTGCTCTCCCGCACGCGCGTGCTCACGCTCAAGCCGCTCACCGACGAGGAGATGGGCGCCATCATCGACCGGGCGCTCTCCGACACCGAGCGCGGCCTTGGGAAGGAGCACCTGGAGCTCGAGGCGGACGCACGCGCGTTCCTGCTGGCGGTCGCCTCGGGCGACGCCCGTGTCGCGCTGAACGCCCTCGAGCTGGCGGCGCAAGTTTCGCAGCCCGGCGCCGACGGCGTGCGCCGCGTCGACAAGGCGTTCATGGAGGAGGTCCTCCAACGCCGTGCGCCCATGTACGACAAGGCCGGCGACTCCCACTTCGACACCATCTCGGCCTTCATCAAGTCGGTGCGCGCCTCCGACCCGGACGCCGCGGTGTACTGGCTCGCGCGGATGATCGAGGCCGGCGAGGACCCGCTGTTCATCGCGCGCCGCCTCGTGATCTCGGCGGCCGAGGACATCGGCATGGCCGCCCCCAACGCGCTCGCCGTCGCCATCGCCGCGCAGCAGGCCGTCCACTTCGTCGGCATGCCGGAGGGCGCCATACCGCTCGCCGAGGCGACCGTCTACCTGGCCACGGCCCCGAAGAGCAACGCGTCGTACATGGCGCTCAAGCGCGCGGTGGAGGAGGTCCGCAGCGGCCCGCAGTACCCCGTGCCGCTGCACCTGCGCAACGCCGTCACCGGGCTCATGCGCTCACTGGGCTACGGTGCGGACTACAAGTACGCCCACGACCACGAGGGCCACTTCGCCGGGCAGGCCAACCTGCCGCCGGAGATCGAGGGCAAGCGCTTCTACGAGCCGGGCGACCAGGGCTACGAGCAGACCATCAAGGAGCGCATCGAGTCGTGGTGGCGGAATCAGGATAAAGACAGCCAATAGCCTACGGATACATCTGTGTGTTGCAGGAAGCGCGGGGAGATGGACGGTCCATCGCCCGGCTACGCGCCGGGAAGCTATTGACGCGGCGTCAGCCGAGGCGTACCGTGGATATGCGGTGGTCGGGAGGGAGAAGCCGAGGCGTCTCCACCAGGTATCCACCGCGGCGAAGGCGAAAGGAGGTGCCGGTTGAGAGAACCACTATACGTGCTCAACCACCGGTGGCACTTTCCTGATCCGGGCCCCCCGGGGGCGTGTGGCTAACGTCCCCGGTGAGGGCCGCACACCGGTCGAAGTCGTCAGCTCCGTCCATCCACGTCAGACGAGCACCTCCCGGTGACGGGACGGCTGTCTATGTTGGGTCATGTGGCCCAGAGCAGCGACGGAGCAGCGGCGAGTCCCGAGCGGACAACGGGACACAATAGACGCCGGAGGGGCCGCGAGGCCGTTCCGGCGTCATCTCGTCCAGCCACGGCGCTAACGCACGCCTGCGCCGGTGCGCACCACCGACGCGATGGCATCCAGCGCCTCGTCGACGTCCTCGGACGTGATGCCGTGGTGCGTCACGAAGCGCACCCAGTTGTGCCGTCCGTTGGCGAGCACGCCACGCTCCTTGAGCGCAGCCGCCAGCTCGCTGCCGCCTTCGTCCGCAAGCTCGACGTAGCAGATGTTCGTCTCGACGTCGGCCGGGTCGAGCGTGAGGCCCGGCAAGCCCGCCAGCCCGCGGGCAAGGCGCTGCGCGTTCGCGTGGTCCTCGGCGAGGCGCTCGACCATCGACTCCAGCGCGACGAGGCCCGCGGCCGCGATGATGCCGGCTTGGCGCATGCCGCCGCCCGCCATCTTGCGCACGCGCCGGGCCCGCGCGACGAAGTCGGCGCTGCCGACGACCACGGAGCCGACGGGGCACGAGAGGCCCTTCGAGAGGCAGAACGTGACGGAGTCGGCGACCGAGGCCAGCTCGGCGGGCGGCACGCCGAGGGCGACGGACGCGTTGAAGATGCGCGCGCCGTCCATGTGCACGGCCATGCCGTGCGCCGCGGCGACGTCGGCCAGCGGCCGGAGCTCGCCGGCGGAGAAGGCGGCGCCGTTGCCGCGGTTGTGCGTGTTCTCCAGGCAGAGCAGCGCCGTGCGCGGGAACATGCCGCCAGGGGAGACCGTGGCCTCGATGTGCGCGGCGTCCATCAGGCCGCGGCGGTCGCTGGGGAGCGAGCGCAGGTGCACGCCGCCGAACGCGGAGACCGCGCCCATCTCGTTCACGAGCACGTGGGCGTCGGCGCCGACGATCGCCTCGTCGCCGCGGCCGCACCAGGCGAGCACGGAGACCAGGTTGCCCATCGAGCCGCTGACGACGAAGACGCCGGCCTCCTTGCCGAGCCGCTCGGCCGCGGTGTGCTCGAGGAGGTTGACCGTCGGGTCCTCGCCGTAGACGTCGTCGCCGACCTCGGCCGTGGCCATGGCCTCGCGCATGGCGGCCGTCGGCTGTGTGACGGTGTCGGAGCGCAGGTCGATCGTGCGGGGTGCTCCGGTCTGGGCGGCGATGGCGCTCTCCTTGCGAGCGGGGGTGCTTAGGCGATTCTAGCGCAGCATGCGCCGCGCCACAGGGCCGAGTCCCCTTCTCGTTCTGAGAGTCCGCCCCGGCGACGTGAGAGATTTCTCGCTCCGCTCGGAATGACAGCCGTGAGCGCCGCCCGCGATACGGGACCTCCGTTCCTCCCCGGCGGTGTGAGAGATTTCTCGCTCCGCTCGGAATGACAGCCGTGGGCGCGGCCGCGATGCGGGACCTTCGTTCTTGTCATTCCGAGGAGGCCGGAGGCCGACGAGAAATCTCTCACCCCGCCGGGGGTAGCGGCTTGAACCCGGCTGCTACACTGGCCTGACCATGATTGCGCTCTGGCAACGTCACCGTCTCGTCGTGCTCCTCGCGGTCGCGCTTTTCACGCTCGACCAAGCGACCAAGGCCGTCGTCGTCCAGACGCTCGCCATGGGACGCTCGTGGCCGGCCGACGGCTACTTCCGCATCACGCACATCGGCAACTCGGGCAGCGCTTTCGGGCTGTTCGACGGCCAGAACCTCGTGCTCACGATCGCCTCGGTGCTCGGCATCGGCGTGCTCCTGCTGTTCTATCGCTCCCACCGCAACCCGAGCTTACTCGTGCGCTTGAGCCTCGGACTGATGCTTGCCGGTGCCTCCGGGAATCTCGTCGACCGGCTCGTGCGCGGCTACGTGACCGACTTCATCGACATCGGACCCTGGTACATCTTCAACGTGGCGGACGCCTCGCTCGTCACCGGAGTCATCATCCTGGCGGTGACGATCGTGCGCGCCGAGCCCGCCCGAGCGCCCGCGGAGCCTGAGCCGCCTGAGCAGCTGGGCGCGGGCGAGCCGGTCGACGCTGCCGAGCCGCCTACCCATGACCAGCCAGCGGCCTAGCCCCTCCCGCACGCTCGACGTGGACGCCGCCTCCGCTGGAGAGCGCGTCGACCGCTTCGTCCACTCGCGCTGCCCCGACCTGAGCCGCTCGCGCTGCGCCGCGCTCGTCCGCGAGGGCTTCGTGAGCGTCGACGGCGCGGCCGTGAAGCCGGCGACGGCTGTGCGGGCGGGGCAGAGCGTCCGGGTCGTCGTGCCGCCGCCCGTGCCGCTTGAGCTCGTCGCGCAGGAGATGCCGCTCTCCGTCGTCTACGAGGACGGCGACATCCTCGTCGTCAACAAGCCTGCCGGTCTCACGGTGCATCCCGGTCCGGGGCATCCCGACCGCACCCTGGTGAACGCGCTGCTGGCGCTCGTCCCGGACCTGCCGGGCATCGGCGGCACGCAGCGCCCCGGCATCGTGCACCGGCTCGATAAGGACACGTCCGGGCTCATGGTGGTGGCGAAGACCGACCGCGCCCACGCGAGCCTGACGCGCCAGCTCAAGGAGCGCCGCGTCGAGAAGACGTACGCCGCGCTCGTCGAGGGCGTCGTGCGCCGCGACGACGGCGAGCTCGACGGGCCGATCGCGCGCCATCCGCGCAACCGCAAGAAGATGGCGGTGGTCGTTGGCGGCCGCGAGGCGCTGACGCGCTACCACGTCGTGCGCCGCTACGAGCGGTTCACGCTCATCGAGGCCTATCCGCACACGGGGCGGACGCATCAGATCCGCGTGCACCTCGCGGCACTCGGCCATCCGCTGGTCGGCGACGCCGTCTATGGGAAGCGCTCGCCGCTGATCGAGCGCCACTGCCTGCACGCCGCGCGCCTCGCATTCCACATGCCGAGCGACGAGCGCGAGATGCGCGCGTTCGACGCGCCGCTGCCGGAGGACATCGCGGGCGTGCTCGCTGTGCTTGCCGGGGAGTGACGGCGCCGCCCGTGGGTGAGACCTCTTCTCGCCGCGCGCCCACGCCACTACCATTGCAGCCATGAGCGTCCGCGTCAGATATGCGCCCAGTCCCACCGGCGAGCCGCACGTCGGCAACATCCGCTCGGCCCTGTTCAACTGGCTCTACGCGCGCTCGGCCGGCGGCACCTTCATCGTGCGAATCGAAGACACCGACCGAGCGCGCCTCGTGCCCGGCGCGGAGGACGCGATCCTCGACGCGCTGGAGTGGCTCGGACTCGACTGGGACGAGGGCCCGCGCAAGGGAGGCCCGTTCGGCCCCTACGTGCAGTCGGAGCGCCAGGGCTTGGGCATCTACGGGGAGCACGCCGACCGCCTCGTCGCCGAAGGCAAGGCCTACCCCTGCTACTGCACGCCGGCGCGGCTCGACGCGATGCGCAAGGCGCAGCAGGCCGCCGGCCGCTCGCCGGGCTACGACCGGCGGTGCCTCGACCCGGCCGAGGCAGAGCGCGCCAAGGCCGAGAACCCGGTGGCCGTCGTGCGCTTCAAGATGCCGGCCGAGGGCACGATCGTCGTGCACGACCTGGTGCGCGGCGACGTCTCGTTCGAGGCCTCGCTGCTCGACGACTTCGTCCTGCTCAAGTCCGACGGCTTCCCCACGTACCACCTGGCGAACGTGGTGGACGACCATCTCATGGAGATCACCCACGTGATGCGCGCCGAGGAGTGGCTGCCCAGCGCACCCCGCCACCTGGAGCTCTACAAGGCGCTGGGCTACGAGATGCCGCACCTGGTGCACCTGCCCATGATCCTGGGCCCCGACCGCTCCAAGCTCTCCAAGCGCCACGGTGCCACGTCCGTCCTCCACTACCGCGACGACGGCTACCTGCCGGACGCGATGTTCAACTTCCTGGCGCTCCTGGGCTGGTCGCTCGACGACTCGACGGACGTCATCTCCCGCGAGGAGCTCATCGAGCGCTTCAGCATCGAGCGCATCCTGGCGAGCCCCGCGGTGTTCAACGCCGAGAAGCTCGACTGGTTCAACGGCGTCTACATCCGCCAGCTCGGCGTCGAGGAGCTGGCCGACGCGCTGCTGCCGTGGCTCGAAGCCGGTCTGGCGGGCACGTCCATCGACCGCGACTACCTCCTGCGGATCATCCCGCTGGAGCGCGAGCGGCTGCGCAAGCTCTCGGACGCGCCGGAGATGCTGTCGTTCTTCTTCGAGGAGCAGCCCGCCATCGACCCCCAGAAGCTTGGGGGCAAGGGCATGGACCGCGAGGCCACGCGGGGCGCGCTCGAGGGAGCGCTGGCGCTCGCTGGCGGCACCGAGCCGTGGACGGCCGATGCGTTGGAGCCGGCCTACCGCGCGCTGGCCGAGGAGCTTGGGCTCAAGACCGGCGCTCTCTTCGGCGCGATGCGGGTCGCCCTCACCGGCCGGACCGCCGCGCCGCCCCTGTTCGACACGATGGCGGTGCTCGGGCGGGAGCGCTGCGTCGCGAGGCTGCGGCACGCGCTGGGCACCGTGGGTGGCTAGCCGGCCTCTCGCTAACTGTGCGCCTCCGCTTGGGCGCTGCGGCTCCGGACTAAAGCTCACGGTTGCGCTACATACCGTCGGTCTGCCCGCGTCCGTCATCCTGAGCGGAGCGAAGGACCTCGCCCCCGCGTTTGCCCGGCCCGGCGCCTCTTTGCTAGCATGAGGACGCTTGGGGATTCGGCTAGTGGTAGGCCGCCTGACTCTGGATCAGGTAACCGAGGTTCGAATCCTCGATCCCCAGCCATCTCCCACCTACCACACGACGGCCCTATGGATAGGTCAACGCGCCCATCGGGGAGGTACGTATGCGTGCTGTGATTTCGCTGCTCGTAACAGTTGGCGTGACCGTTATGGTCACCGTCGCGCTGGCGGCGTGCGAGGCGCTGGGAACGGTGGACGCGACGGCGGCCGCTCCCGATGCGCAGCCGCCCACCCAAGAGGAGCCCGCCTCGACGCCGACGGCGGGCCAAGACCTGAGAGACCTCGTACGAGAGGAGGTCGCAGCGGCCATCGCCGATCTGAAAGCCCAAGGTGAGCTCGGCTCAACGCCGAGCGACGAAGACCTGCTCGTGTTGATCGACCAAGCGATCACAGACCGGCTGGCGGACCTAACGGGACCTCAGGGTGAGCAGGGGATCCAAGGCGCCCAGGGGCCTCAGGGCGAGCAGGGGATCCAGGGCGCCCAGGGGCCTCAGGGCGAGCAGGGGATCCAGGGCGCGCAGGGGCCTCAGGGCGGGCAAGGGATCCAAGGCGAGCAGGGGCCTCAGGGGGATCCTGGCACTGGCGGTTCATCTTCCGGATATGTCACAACGGCGGCGTTCAAGGAATTCGACGACCACCTGTACACCGAGCTCGATGACATTCAGGCCAGCCTCGATGCCCTCTGGGCGGGCGGGGCGGATCAGTAGCGGGGACCAGCGCCGTGCGAGCCGTGGGCGTGGCCGTCAGCCCGGCGGTCGCGCTATACTGGGCAGCGGCCGGGCTGCGGCCGTCCCCCCTCCGTGGCGCATTCGTCTAGTGGCCCAGGACGCCGCCCTCTCAAGGCGGAGATCACGGGTTCAAATCCCGTATGCGCCACCACAAGGGCACAGCCCTTGACCCACTAAAGGGGCGCGCCGCCCCCACGACGTGCGTCTGAGCGCTGGCCGGCCGCTCTTGCTGAGCGGCGCTGCGCAACCGGAGATAGGGAGGGATCCATGAGCGAGCTGCCACGCCTCAACGGCGTGATCCGCACCCTGGAGGCGGGCGGGACCGCCTTCACGACCTTCGCGAGCGCCGAGATCGAGAACGCGGTCGGCCTGGTCTCCTCCGGCTACGACGGCATCATCTTCGAGATGGAGCACAACCCCTTCGACGTGAAGGGGCTGCGCGACAGCCTCCAGTTCCTCCTGAGCCGCCAGCAGATCGTCGAGAGCGGCACGCTCGCGCCGACGGTCACGCCGCTCGTGCGCATCCCGCCGAACGGCGGCGAGATGAACCAGTGGCTCGCCAAGCAGGTGCTGGACATCGGCTTCTACGGCGTCGTCTGGCCGCACGTCAGCACCGTCGAGGAGGCGCGCAACGCCGTTTCCGCGTGCCGCTATCCGCGTCCTGAGGACCGCCCGTACCTCGAGCCGCGGGGCCAGCGGGGCGACGCGCCCGTCGCGGCCGCGCGCTACTGGGGCATCGGCACGCAGGACTACTACCGCGTCGCCGACGTGTGGCCGCTCAACCCGCAGGGCGAGATCCTGGTGACCATCATGTGCGAGGAGGTCCGCGCCATCGAGAACCTCCCCAAGATGCTCAAGGAGGTCCCCGGCATCGGGGTCGTGCTCATCGGCGAGGGCGACCTCTCACAGGACCTCGGGCACCCCCGGGACTACGACCACCCGGTCGTGGTCGATGCGATGCGGCGCATCCGCGAGGCGTGCGCGGAGGCCGGCGTGGTCTGCGGCCATCCGCACGGCGGCACCGACAACATGGAGATGCTCGTCGAGCACGGCTACCGCTTCGTCGTGGCGGCGCCCACGCGCACCTACGCCGCGCTCAAGGAAGGCCGCGAGCGCACGGGGCGGAATTAGGCCGGCGCCTCGCCCCCAGCCGCGGCGGTGCCACGCGGCCGTTCCGACCATCCCCCCGTCCCCCTTCCTGCCAGGAAGGGGGTGATAAAGCCAGCGACGGGGGACACCCCCGTGCCCCCGGCAGAGGGCGCAGCCCTCTGCACTCCCCATCCGAGCCACGATGGATTCCGAGGCAACCCCCTCGCCAGGGAGAGGGATCCGGCCTTTGAAGGACGCCTGGCTCCCAGCCCCTCCTCTCCCCCGCCGGGGGAGAGGACTGAGGTGAGGGGGCCCCGTCTCCTTCCCCCCAAAGCGTCGGGGTGAGGGTCGAGGCGTCGCGCTCGCTACTTCGCCTTGCGGCGCTTCTCGATGATCTTCTTGGCGTGCGGGTAGACCCGCAGCGCGTTGTCCTCGAACAGCTTCTTGCGGTCCGCGTCCGTCAGCCAGTCGATGCCCTCGATGATCGGCTTCGTGTCGTCGAACCAGCGGCCCGTCTCGGGGTCGATCACGTTGACCGCGCCGATCATCTCGGAGGCGAACATGACGTTGTCCACGCCCGCGACCCGGAGCAGCATCTCCATGGCGGGCTGGTCGTAGATGGCCGTGTCGAAGTAGATGTTCTTGAGGAACTCGTCGAACGGCTCGAAGCCGTCGCGCAGGGCGATGCCCCGGTAGCGCGCGAACTGGTAGGGGATCGCGCCGCCGCCGTGCGGCACCACGATCTTGAGCTCCGGCAGGTCCTTGAACACAGAGGACTGGTGCAGCTGCGCGATGACCGTGGAATCGGCGGTCATGTAGTGGGAGGACGTGCTATGGAAGTTGGGGTTGCACGTGGCGCTCACGTGGATCATGGCGGGTACGTCCAGCTCGATCAGCTTCTCGTAGAGCGGGTACCACCACTCCCGGTCGCTCATGGGTGGGTCGGTCCAGAAGCCGCCGCTGGGGTCGGGGTTGAGCACGCAGCCCACGAAGCCGAGCTCGTTCACGCAGCGCTCGAGCTCCGCGACGCAGTTGGCCGGCGAGACGCCGGGCGACTGCGGGAGCTGGCAGACGCCGATGAAGTTGTCCGGGTAGATCTCGCAGACGCGGGCGATCATGTCGTTGCAGTGCTCGCTCCAGTACTGGCTGATGAGCGCGTCGCCGAAGTGGTGGGCCATCGATGAGGCGCGCGGGGAGAAGAACATCACGTCCGTGCCGCGCTCGGCCTGCTTCTTGAGCTGCCCGCCCTCGAGCGACTCCCGTATCTCGTCGTCGCTGACCTTGACCACGCCCTTCTTGGGCGAAGCCATGTCCGAGATCTGCAACCCGCGGTAGGCGACCAGGGGCGCGGGGACGGTCGTGTAGTGTCCGTGGATGTCGATGATCATTCGCTGCTCACCTCCCGTGTCACTTCTCGTTCTCGCGCCCGCTGTGATCCGGTCCCTGTCATTCCGAGTCCTTCTCTGAAGGGCGAGAAATCTCTCACCGCCCTCACCTGAGGGATGCTCACGTCGTCCCGATGGAATCGGGACTCCTCAGTATGACCGGCTTGCGGCCCTAGATACCCAGCGCCGCAAGCGCGCTCTGGGCGGTGGACGAGAGCTTCAGCCCGCCGCTCACGCCGGCGTCGTGCATGTGCCGTAGCGCACGGAGCAGGTGCGGCGAAGGCGTGATGCCTTCGGCTCGGTGGCCGGTGAGCTCCGCGAGCGAGTCGTACGTGCGGTCGACGTGCCAGTAGAACGACAGGAGCCACGCCAGCTCGCGCTCGTCGTTCGGCGCGGGTATGTCCGCGAGGTCGATGAGCGTGTCCGTCACCTTCGTGTAGCGCAGGATGCCCGCCTTGTCGGCGCTGTCCTGGCCGTAGTAGCGGCGGCGGCGCAGGCCGACGACCCGCTCGCGGTAGTCCGCGTCGTCGTAGATGCGGCTGGGCAGCCACCCATCGCGCAGGTCGAGGACCTCCCGGCCCTTGGCGTCGACGATGGACACGGCGACCTCGGCGCCCATGATCGCGTCGTATTCGAAGCGTACGGCGTCGCGGAGGATGGCCTCCTGGAGCATCAGCGTCAGCTCCCGCGGTATCTTCCGGTAGCGCGGCCCCGAGGCTTCCGCGTTGGTTTCGGCACCGACACCGCCGGTGTTGAACGCGTAGAACTCCTGCCGGAGCCCCCCGCGCTCGAGCTGATGGAGGATGTAGCCCAAGACGTTGGCGTTCTCGTCCTCCAGGCCGATGATGAACGGGTCCGAGAAGTATTCGACGTAGGGCCGCCCGATCGCGCCGGCCGCCGCGCCCATCTGCACCGCTTCCCCATACATCAGCACGCGGACGTACTGCTCGAGGCGGAGGCGCCGCAGCGGCGGCACGACGGTGTTCTGGCGCATGACGCCCTGCCAGAGCACGCGGTCCATGTCCTCCATCGGCACGTGCACCGCGTCGGTGACACGGCCGCCCGTGACGTTCTTCAGCACGTCCTGGGCCCCCTTGCGGGCGAGCAACCCCTGGCGCGAGAGGATCATGCGCATGTTGCGGGTCGGGTTCTGGAGGAAGTCCGGGGCGCCGGTCTCGAGGTCGACGACGACGTTCTCGAGCGTCTCGTGGGCGTTCGGCGCCCCCGGCGTGCCGCGGAGCACGTCGTGGGTGATGGGGTCGGCTTCCTTCGTGAGGCCGGAGGGCACCGCGTAGAAGTTGTTCTCGGTGCCGTCGATCCCGTGGGAGATCCGGAGACGGTGGCCGCCGCGCGTCGTCTCGATCGGCTCGGGCAGGGGCTGGATCAGGACGATGTCGTCGTTCATCGGATAGACCCCCTCATCGGGGTCCGCCTCGAGTCCGAGCAGCCCGGCGAGCTCGCTGTCCTTGAGCTCGATCATGATGGTGAGCGTGCTCTTGCCGTGCAGCGACGGCCCTGCGGTGATGACGGCGGAGTTCTCCATCCGGCCGTCGATGGTCTTGGCGCGGGCGACGCTGAGTGCCGCCTGGAGGGCGAGTCCGTTGGCCTCCTTGACCTTCGCCATGGCGATGCTGAGCGGCCCCATCTTGTGCTCGCCGGCGTAGTCGAAGCCGAGGTGCAGCGAGAGGCCGCGCGTCGGCGCCTTGAACACGAGCTGGTTCAGGCCGGCGTCCGCCACCCTGGCCTTGAGGTCGTCGGGCAAATCGAGGTCTTCGAGCCAGCGCGGGACCGACAGCTCGATGATGTCGGGCTCCCCGGTCTGCTCCGCTTCGGACATCGGGAACGTGAGCTGCCGCCACATGTACGGCAGCTGCATGTAGCGCGTGCCCACCACGAGCTGGCGCGCATGGAACGAGCGGCCGGGGACGTCGCAGATGCTGCGGTCGGACTGCACGACCGTCTCGCCTGAGGCGAAGCAGCCGGTGAGCTTGCGGGTCAGGTACGGCAGGACGTCGGCGAAGAGCGCCTGGCTCGCCTCGCTGAACGCGAGCGCATCGCGGTTCGCGCGGAAGCCGTCGATGAAGTACTGGGTCAGGTCGGGGCGCCGCGCCACGCCGAGCTGGCTGTAGAACGCCAACCCACCCGAGTCCAGCCGGACGACGGTCTCCGGCCCCGAGCGCGCGGCTGCCTTGCCCTGCGCGTTCGCCGCCTCGGCCTCGGCGCGGACGGCGTCTCGCTCCCGGACGATCCGCTCGCGGTCTTCAGGGCCGCGCTCGTCGAAGACCTCCATCTGGCCGACGAGCCACTCGTCGGGTGGGTTGAACAGCGTGGTGCCGGGCTTGTGGCCGAGGCGGGCCGCCGCGACGACGTCGTCGAGCGCTGTGGCGAAGGCCGCGTTGATGGGCGGACCAGCGAGGCCGCCTTCTTGTTCCGCCATGGACTATCGGACCTCCTCAAGATGCGGCGCAGACCGGCTCGCACGGTGGACGGGGGCGGGGGCGAAGACTATCTTACCGCTGGCTGCCCGGCCTCGGCCGGGGCGGCGATCCGGGCACATCCGGGCAAGGGGGACCACCGATGGCGCCACTGACGCTCAAGACCGCAACCGGCAACTATGGGCACACGATGCCGCTCAAGGACGGCTCGGTCACGTCCGAGGAGATCGCATTCGAGCACGTCGACGTCCCCGTCATCATCAACGCCTTCCGGCGCATGATACGCGGCCTGGAGTTCGACGTCTCGGAGATGGCCTTCTCCACGTATTTGTGCGCGCGGGCCCACGGGCTCCCCATCACGGCCATCCCCATCTTCTTGGTGCGGGCCTTCCACCACGGCTCCCTCATCTACAACACTGCCTCGGGGATCACGTCCCCCAAGGACCTCGAGGGGCGGCGGGTCGGCGTCCGGGGGTACACCGTGACGACCGGAGTCTGGGCCAGAGGCATCCTCGCCTCGCAGTACGGCGTGGACCTCGAAAAGGTCACGTGGGTGGTCGCCGGCGACGAGCACGTCGAGGCGTACAAGGCGCCGTCCTACGTCGTGTCCGACCCCGGCGACGGCGACCTCGCGCGGATGCTGGCCGCCGGAGAGATCGACGCCGCGGTCGCCGTTTCGAAGTCTCCCGACGTGCGCACGATCGTTCCGGACCCGGCCGAGGCGGCCGCGAAGCGCTTCGGCGAAGACGGCGTCTATCCCATCAACCACACGCTCGTCGTCAAGAACGAGCTGCTCGCGGCGAACCCCGGATTGGCCGAGGAATTGTTCGGGCTGTTCAAGGCGGCGAAGGGCAAGTACATGGAGCACCTCGCAGCCGACGGACCCGACGACGACGACGTCCAGGCGCGCACGCGCAGCATCGTCGGCGACGACCTCTTGCCCTACGGGGTCGAAGCGAACCGAAAGACGATCGAGACGTTCCTCGAATACGCCGTTGACCAGAGGATCATCCCCCGGAAGGTCGACATCGAAGAGGTGTTCGAGCCGAGCACGCTCAAGCTCGCGGGCTGACGCGCCGCGGAGCACACGAAGCCTGATAGAATCGCCAGGATTCGACAGGGGTACAAGGCGCCGCAAGGAGGGACCCGAAGTGGCAACCAAGCAGAAGGTACAGCTCGCGATCATGAACGCGGTCCACGACCTCCCCGTGCTCGTCGCCCGCGACGAAGGCTTCTTCCTCGACGAGGGGCTGGACATCGAGTTCGTGACCACGCCGGGCATGGCGCAGGTCACCTCCTCGCACGAGGCTCATTGGGACGCCATCTTCGAGCGGCCGCTGGACACGGAGTACAACGAGGGCGGTATCGACCAGTACCGCATGTGCGAATGGGGCATCGTGAAGCGCGCGGTGGAGTGCACGGCCCAGGGGCTGCGCCCGCGCCGGATCGTGGCCCTGGGAGCGGCGATGTCGTCCTTCGCCATCGTCGTCCGCGCCGACTCCGTGGTGTACGAGCCGGAGCAGCTCAAGAACCGGGCCATCGCGGTCACGCCGTTCAATGGCTCGAACTTCACGACCCTCAAGATGCTGGAGGGCTTCTTGGCACAGGAGTACGTGAAGACGACCGAAGCGGGGAACATGCCGAAGCGGCTCGAGGCCCTGAGGAAGGGCGAGGTCGAGGCCGTCAGCCTGATGGAGCCCTGGATCAGCTACGCCCAGAAGGAGGGGCTCCGCATCGTCATCGAGTCCCACTCGACCCGCGCCGAGGCCGCCGGCGACGAGCTCGACGGGCCGACGCTCGCCGCGATGTTCCGCGCGCAGGCCGCCGCGGTCGAGCTCCTCGAGAAGGACCCCACGCCGTACGTCCACCATCTGGTCGCGGAGACGGGCGGCCTGCTGGAGGAGAAAGACTTCCAGACGTGGCGCCTGCTCAATGCGCCGCCGCAGCCCTATACCCGCGAGCGGTGGGACGACACGTACAACTGGACGCGGAAGTGGGACATGGTCATCGAGGGCGCGACGTTCGAGACGATCGTCGACAACCGCGCCTGGGAGTAGCTGCGCCTGGGAGACGTCCAGGGGCACCACGCTCCGCGATCGGCTCCCGTCCGCTCGTCCTGGGCTTCTCACAGGCACCTTTGCTCGGAGCGCCTCTCAGGTACGCAGTGGCGGGATCGGCGCGCCCTTGATGTCGCGCCCTCCGCGCACGTCGTCGGCGTATGCCGTGATGGCATCGAGCGCGATGCGGGCGACGTTCGCATAGCGCTCGCCGTCGTCGTCAAGAGCGCCCGCCATGTAGCCGGCCGCCGCCCACGCCACCCTGATCCGTCCGTCCAGCCACGGGCCGCCCCCAACGCCGCCGATCACCGGGATCGACACCGCGCCGACCACGTCGGCCCCCGCGACCGGCCCGCTGTTCTGGAAGTCGAGGATGGAGGCGCCACACTCCTCGAGCAGCTTCGCGCCACGCACGAGCTCGTCCTTGAGCTGGAGCGCGAGCTCGGTCCCGGCGACGCCGATGCCCCCGTAGCGCTGAGCGGTCTGCGGCGTGATGCCGAGCTGCCCGAAGACCGGGATGCCGGCGCGCACGATCGCCCGGACCGCGTCGGGGAAGTCGGCCGCGCCGTCCAGCTTGACGAGGTCCGCGCCTCCCTCTTTCACGATCCGTATCGCGGCACGGACCGCCGAGTCGGTGCCCTCCTGGAGCGGGCCGAAGGGGAAGTCGCAGCTCACGAGCGCCCGCTTCACGCCGCGGCGGACGCCCTGGCAGGCCAGGACCATCTGGTCCATCGTGACCTCGAGCAGCCCCGGCTGGCCCCAGAGGTTGGCGCCCACCGAGTCGCCGACGGAGACGAGGTCGACGCCGGCGCGGTCCACGACCTGCGCCATCTGGTAGTCGTAGACGACAGACGCCACGATCTTCTGCCCATCGCGCTTCATCTGCTGCAGTGCCGGGATCGTGACCTTGTCAGCCATGACGCTCCTGACTGTGCGCCTCCGCTTGGACGCTGCGGCTCCGGACTAAAGCTCACGGTTGCCTAACGTACCCTCGGTATGCCCTTCACTCGTCATCCTGAGCGGAACGAAGGATCTCGCCCGCTCTCCTACGGGGCGGCGTGCGGACGAGAGGGTGCCACAAAGACGGGAGAAGGGAAAGCCCGCGCGGCTCCGCCAAGCGTTTGACGCGTTTTTCACGTGGGCGTAACGTGGCAAGGGCACTGCCCTTGACCCACTCGCCAGCGCAGGGCGTGGGTCTTTGACAGAGGCGGTTGGGCGCTGGCCCGGCCGCGATCGCCAAGCGGCAGTCCTTCCTCGGCGGAAGGACGCACAGTCAGGAGAAAGTGATGGCCGAGAAAGCCGTGGCGGCGACGCTCGTAGCGCCAAGGAAGTTCGAGTTCCGGGAGTACGACCTGCCCGAGATCTCGTCGAACGACGGGCTGCTCAAGATGGAGGCCGTGGGCATCTGCGGCGCCGACGTCAACACGTACCACCGCGAAGTGCCGAAGCCGCGGATCATGGGACACGAGAACGTCGGCGTGATCGCGCGCATCGGCAAGGAGGCGGGGGAACGCTGGGGCGTGAAGGAGGGAGACCTCGTCATCCCCGAGGAGTACATCCCCTGCGGTCACTGCAAGTACTGCTACACCGGGCGATACCGGTTCTGCAACCAGACCGACCGCGGGTACGGCCAGCAGTACCGGCACGGTCAGACGACGGCCGACGTCTGGCCCTCGCTCTGGGGCGGCTTCAGCGAGTACATGTACCTGCCGCCCAACACGGTCATGCACAAGATCGAGCGGCCGGTGCCCCCGCACGTCCTCGCGCTCTACCTGCCGCTCGCGGACGGCATCGAGTGGGCCTGCCGCTACGGTGGAGCGCAACCGGGCAAGACCGTGCTCATCCAGGGCCCGGGGCAGATGGGGTTGTCGGCCGCGTTCGCGTCAAGACAGGTGGGCGCGGACTGCATCATCGTCACCGGCATGTCCCACGACGCCGCGCGCCTCGATATGGCCCGGCGCCTGGGCGCCGACTACACCATCGACGTCGAGGCCGAGGACTTCACCGAGCGCATCAGGGAGATCACCGGGGGCGACGGCGTGGACGTGGTCGTGAACGTGACGGGCGGCGGCGGGCATGCGACCGCGGACGCGCTGGAGGTGGCCAGCAAGGAGTGCACGATCGTGCTCGCGGGCGCGGGGGACGAGCCCATCTCCCTCGGCATCGCCGGCAAGCGCCCCCGCCGCGACCTCACGGTCAAGACGGCGAACGGGCACTCTTACGCATCGGTGAACGAGGCCATCGGATATCTGACGTCGGGGAAGCACCCCGAGCTCCTCGACATCGCGACCCACCAGTTCCCGTTGGAGCAGGTCGCACGCGCGCTCGACACAGCCGCGGGCGACGGCGAGCCCGGTGCCATCCACGTAACGGTCCTGCCATAGCAGGGAGGTGATCGCGGTGCCTGAGAAAACGCTAACTGCACTCAAGGTAGGGGCTTCGACGACGGAGATGCGGGAGTTCGACATCCCGGAGATCTCCGACGACGAGGCCCTGCTGAAGATGGAGGTCGCCGGCGTCTGCGGGACCGACGTCAGCCAGTACCGCCTCCCGCTGCGGGGCGGGCCGCTGATCATGGGCCACGAGAACGTGGGCTACCTGACCAAGGTGGGCAAGACGTTCGCGGAGCGCAAGGGCTTCAAGGAGGGGGACCTGGTGTTCCTGGAGCACTACCTCCCCTGCATGCAGTGCGAATGGTGCCACCTGGGCGAGTACCGTCACTGCGCCGCCACCGAGTGGCTCTACGACCCCAACGCCATCCGCTACGGCTACACCTCCACCGATACGCGCCCGGCTCTGTGGGGCGGCTTCAGCCAATACGTGTACCTCCCGCACAACGCGGTGCTCCACAAGATCCCCGACGGACTCACGCCCGAGGAGGCGGGAGTTGCGACGCCGATGGCCAACGGCGTCCAGTGGGCCCTCTTCGACGGCGGGGTCGGCTACTCGTCCACCGTGCTCATCCAGGGCCCGGGCCAGCAGGGGATGGCCTGCGTCATGGCGGCCAAGCACGCAGGCGCCGACCGCATCATCGTCACGGGTACCTCGAAAGACGAATCGCGGCTGCAGGTGGCGAAGGCCCTCGGCGCCGACGACATCATCGACGTCCAGGTGGACGACCCCCTCGAGCGGATCAACGAGATCACGGGCGGCCGGGGCGTGGACGTCGTGCTCGACTGCACGTCGGGCGCGGGGGCTGCCCCGATGCTGCTGGGGATCGAGGCGCTCAAACGCCGGGGAGGGACGATCGTGGTGCAGGGGGGCGAGGTGCCCGAGTTCCCGGACTTCCCCCTGGGGAGGCTCACGAGGAAGGGCATCACCATGAAGAGCGCGCGTGGTCACAACTACCGGGCGGTCGAGCTCGCGTTGCACCAGCTTGCCGCCCACCGCTTCCCGCTGGAGCGCATGATGACGCACAGCTTCGGGCTGGCGGAGGTGGACTACGCCATCAAGTCGGTCGGCGGCCAGGGCGCGCCGGGCGCGATCCACGTTTCGGTGTTCCCCTGGAAGTGAGCTATCATCGGAGCGAGTCGCGCTGAGCGCTCGCGCGGACGCGCGTTCCCGGCCCCGAGCGGCCTCTATCGTGGGGTACGACTGACGAGGGAGAGAGGTTCGGTATGGTCGACGCAGCTCACGTGAAGGATGTCCGGCTGACCGCCGAGGAGAACGAAACGATCACCCGGGTCGGGCCGGGCACGCCCATGGGCGAGCTGATGCGTCGGTACTGGCTGCCGGTGCTGTCGTCGGCCGAGCTGCCGGAGCCGGACTGCGCGCCGGTGCGGGTGCGCATCCTGGGCGAGGACCTGGTCGCCTTCCGCGACACCAGCGGACGCATCGGGCTCCTGACCGAGTTCTGCGCCCACCGGCGGACCTCGCTGTGGCTGGGGCGCAACGAGGAGGACGGGCTGCGGTGCGTGTTCCACGGCTGGAAGTACGACGTCGCGGGCAAGTGCGTGGACATGCCCAACGTGCTGCCGGAATACGACTTCAAGGAGCGGGTGACGGTCAGGGCGTATCCGACGCAGGAGATGGGCGGCGTGATCTGGGCGTACATGGGCTGGGGGGTGGCGAAGGGGAAGCAGCCCCCGCCGCCGAGCTTCGAGTGGACACGTCAGCCGGCGAGCCACCTCCATGTTTCGCGCTCGCTCCAGGAGTGCAACTGGCTCCAAGCCCTGGAGGCAGGCATCGACTCCATCCACACCTCCTTCCTCCACCGCCGTTTCGGCGGCAACCGGCCGGGCTTGGCGGGACTTCGAGCACAGGCGACGGCTGCCCGGCTGGAGGTCCGTATGGCCCCCTACGGCTATGCCTATGCCTCCTCCCGGCCCCTGAGCGAGGGCCAGGGAGACTACGTCCGGACGTATCACTACGTGATGCCCTTCCATCAGATCCGCGCCATCCAGGGGGAGACCGAAGATAGCGCCGTGCGGAAGTTCAAGATCGCCGGGCACATGTGGGTGCCGGTGGACGACGAGAACTGCATGGTCTGGAACTGGTACTACAGCCTCGACCTCCCCCTGGACGACGACGAGCGGGACGAGGGTTTCTGGGGCAACGGGCCCCGCTTCGTCGATCCCCAGAACGGCTTTCGCAGCTTCTTGAACAAGGGGAACGACTGGGGCATCGACCGTGAGGTCCAGAAGCACGAGACGTTCAGCGGCATCGAGGGAGTCAACCAGCAAGACCGGGCGGTCCAGGAGGCCATGGGGCCCATCGTCGACCGCTCTCACGAGCACCTGAGCCACACCGATATGGCGGTGTTCGCGGCGCGCAAGCTACTGCTGGACGCCATCAAGACGGTGGCGGACGGTGGCGCTCCGCCGGGTGCCGACGAGTCGTACTACGACATCCGTGCGATCGAGAAGCTGTTGCCCACGGACGCCGACTGGGTGGCAGAGCTGAAGGACCAGATGTATCCCAAGGGCGGCCCAGACCTGGCAAGCGCCCCGGAGCTCGGAAGAACGGCATGAGCCCGGCAGCGAGCAGTCCGCACACCGGGCGCTTGAGCAGCAAGACGGAGGAGGACGACCCGATGGCACAGACGAGTGCGGCGGACGAGGCGCTGATCAAGGACATAGCGTCGAGCTACGTTCGATCGCGGCCCTGGCCCTACCGGCGGTGGATGGACTCGGTGGGCATCCCGATCCACCGTGGGTACTACATCGAGGACCTCAGGACGCTGGAGCTGGGGTGGTGGGCGGAGCGCGAGTGCAACGCGGCCTTCCTCGAGATGGCAGGGTCCGAGGGGATATCGGAGACCCGCATCACCGAGGTGGGGCCGGGCAAGACGCTCCCTCCCCTCAAGTTCGCGCTGGACGAGGTGGTCTACGTCGTCGAAGGCCGAGGGCTCACGAGCATCTGGGGACCGGGCGATACGGAGAGTAAGACGTTCGAGTGGCAGAAGTTCAGCATGTTCCTCATCCCGCGGGGACACAGGCATCAGTTCACCAACACCCAGGGGGACAAGCCTGCCCGTCTCCTGCACTACAACTGTCTCCCCCTGGTGATGGCCACCCTGGCCGACCCCGCCTTCTACTTCAACAACGAGTATGAGGAACCTGGGCTCCCCAACGTCGTCGGGGAGGATTTCTACTCTCCGGCCATCGCGGCGCAGATACCGGAGCCCAAGCTGGCTTGGGGCGTACGGGACCTCTGGTTCGGGAACTTCTTCCCGGACATGCGTGCTTGGGACAAGCTCGCTGCCATGAGCATGCGCGGCGTTGGCACGCGCGCGGTGTACGTCCAGTTCCCTGGCTCGGAGATGGCCGCGCACATGTCCGTGTTCCCCGCTCGGACCTACAAGAAGGCGCACCGGCACGGGCCCGCGTTCGTCATCGTCATCCCCACAGGGGACGGTTATTCCATCATGTGGGAGGAAGGGAAGGAGAAGGTGGTATTCCCCTGGAAGGAGGCCAGCCTTTTCGTGCCTCCCAACCGGTGGTTCCACCAGCACTTCAACGTCGGCGAGTCATCGGCCCGCTACCTTGCGTTTCATCCGCCGGTTCAGTTCGAGGGCTGGGCCGAGAAGATCGACGATAGGGTCAAGGACCAGATCGAGTTCCCGGACGAGGACCCGTTCGTCCGAGAAAAGTTCGAAGAAGAGCTGGCCAAAAGAGGCCTGACCAGCCTGATGCCCGAGCAAGCGTACACAGATCGGGACTACCAGCTGCCTGGATCGCCGGGCGACTAGGTCCGTTCGGGAGCGCGGCCTCGGCCGCGCCACCAAGGTGATGAGCGCATGCTGTCTATCGAAGAGAACGACAAGCTAGCGAAGACCGGCCGCGGCACGGCCATGGGCGAGCTGATCAGGCGCTATTGGATGCCGTTCCGCCTCTCGTCCGACCTCCCCGAGGCCGACGGCGACCCGGTGCGGGTCACGCTGCTCGGCGAGTCGCTGGTCGCCTTCCGCGACACGAGCGGCAAGGTCTGTCTGATCCAGCGCAACTGCGCGCACCGCTGGTCCGACCTCTTCTACGGGCGTAACGAGGAGGGCGGCCTGCGCTGCACCTACCACGGCTGGAAGTACGACGGCGCCGGCAATTGCGTGGACATGCCGACGGAGACCGAGGAAAGCTCCTACAAAGACAAGATCAGGATCACCGCCTATCCTGTGCAGGAGAGCGGCGGCGTGCTCTGGACCTACATGGGACCGCCTGGGCTCGCCGCGCAGATGCCGGAGTTCGAGTACCTGAACGTGCCTGAGACCCACCGGTTCGTCTCCTGGAACTGGCAGGAGAACAACTTCGCCCAGGCCATCGAGGGCGGCATCGACTCCGCACACT
>JADFRC010000021.1 GCA_022561455.1 Chloroflexota bacterium
GCGTCGGATGCCTCGTCTACTCGATGGGCTACCGCAACCCGGCGCTGATCGCCAAGGCGGTCACGACGATCGACCATCTGAGCAACGGCCGGGCAGAGCTCGGCATCGGCGCCGGCTGGCACGAGCCGGAATACCATGCCTACGGCTACGACTTCCCCCGGCCGGGCGTCCGCGAGGACATGCTCGAGGAGGGCGCGCAAATCATCCGCTCGATGCTGCGGCAGGAGCGCACGAGCTTCGAGGGGCGCCACTTCACGGTCCGCGACGCCACCAACTTCCCCCGGCCGGTGCAGCCGGAGCTGCGCTTGTGGGTCGGCGGGGGCGGCGAGAAGCGGACGATCCCGATCGCGGCCCGCTATGCCGACGCTTGGAACGTCGCGTACGTGCCGCCGGAGCGGTTCGTCGATAAGATGCGCGTGCTCGATCGGGCGTGCGAGCGGGAGGGACGCGACCCGGCGAGCATCGGGCGCGCGGTCAACGTGGGCTTCTACATGGGCGTCGACGAAGCGGACGCCGCCGCCAAGCGCAAGCTGATGCCCTGGCCAGCCGACGACCCGCGCATCGGCGGTCAGCTGGTGGGGGCGCCGGCCGAGGCGGTCGAGCGCATCGGCGAATATGCGCGCGCCGGCGCCGAGCAGCTGAACATCGCCGTCCGCGCGCCCTTCGACTGGGACGCGCTGGGATCATTCATCGAGGAGGTCATGCCCGCCTTCGCGTAGGAGCGGGCCACCCGTTTTTCGACTTCGCGATGTGCGAGTCGGTCTTCCAGCACATGGACGACCACGCCGTATTCGAGGTGTGCCTGCCGGAGGAACTCGGCGGGCTGCTGTACGTGCAAGACCACCGCGAGATACCGATGTGCCTCATGTGGTGCCGCAAGGGGTAGGGTTGCTCCGCGGCTCCGCCACGGCGTCGGAGGGGCGCACGGCGTGCGCCCGAGGGCGCGATGAATCGCGCCCCTACCCGCTTGCCACGCACCGCCGGCCAGGTGCCAGGCGAACGTTCCCTCGCCCTTCGACAGGCTCAGGGTGAGCGGGCTTGTCGAGCGCCGCACGGCTGGTTGGCAGCGCCGACGGTAGCGGCCAGTCGGAGGCAGGGCGCACGCCGTGCGCCCCTACCAGCGCCAGCGCCGCCCGCAGCGAGCGGGTAGACTGCCCGCGGCACGCAGCGCGCACCACGGAGGGAGAGGGACGCATGGACATCACGCGGCTTTATAGCGGCGACGACGGGGAGACGCACATCGAGGAGATGACCCTGGAGTCGCACCCGGAGCTTGCCAAGCTCCAGGCGGCCTCGGGCATCGTCTTCCGCAGCGCCGAGCCGGGGAACTTCCTGGACTGGCACCCGGCGCCGCGGCGCCAGTTCGTCATCACGATATCGGGCGAGGTGGAGATCGGCCTCGGCGACGGCACGGTGCACCGCTACGGGCCCGGCCACGTCAACCTGGCCGAGGACCTGACCGGCCGCGGCCATACGACCAGGGTCGTCGGCGGCGTGCCGCGCGTGACGGCGGTGATCCCGCTCGACTAACGCCGGGTGTGGGCGGGCGCGCTGCGCTCGCCGGTCGCCGAGCGCGGGTACTCTTTCGTCCGCGCGTAGTGCCAGTCGGCGAGCTCCTCTTCCCAGTTGGCGCCCGGCGGCAGCGAGACGTTGCAGGAGCGCACGTTGTAGAGCTCGGGGTGCTCGACCCCTGGCGGCGGCGTGCCGTCCTCGCGCAGCTGGCGCGCGGCCGCGAGCAGCTTGCGGCGCACCTTGATGATGGCGGAGTCGGTGGTACACAGGTGCTCCAGGGTGCGGTCCATGATCGGCCCCATGCTCCACAAGACGGCCGAGTCCTGGAGCCGGACGCTCGGGATCCCCGTGGCGTTCTTGGTTTTCTTGACGTCGAGGTCCATCAGGAAGTCGGTCTCCGGGGAGGCCTCCGGCCACCACTTCGCGAAGTACCTGCCCTTCTGCTCCGGCTTCATGGGGCCCATCCCCTCGATCAGGATGCCGGGCTCGTCCGAGAGCTCGGGCGTGGGCCAACGGGAGCCGGCCACCGGCTGGGACGGGCTCCACCGGATGCCCATGTGCAGGGTGTGCTCGTCGTCGATCGGGACGTAGATCGAGAGCGGGATGGAGTTCTCGGCGCCGGGGAACATGCCGTAGGCGGGGAAGAGGAAGTGGGTGGTCCGCCAGTAGGTGTTGCCGTCCTCTTCGAGGCGCTCGGCGGCGTACGTCATGCCGAACTCCGCGTCGCGCAGGTGGAACTGGGCCGAGAGCGAGGTGTGGAAGGTGCCGTACTTGGGTGTGTCCTCCCGGCGCAGGCGGCTGTGCAGGAAGTAGACGTGGGTGGAGTCCATCTCGCCCTCGAGCGCCTGCATCCAGTTGCACTCGTAGACGACCTTGCGGTAGTGGCTGCGCTGCTCCTCCGGCACGAGGCCCCATTCGAACTGCGGGATGCCGGGCGGGCCGGACTGGTGGGGTCCCATGTAGATCCACACGAGGCCGCCGAAATCGGCACCCCGATACGCGGTGATCTTGACCTTGTGCTTGAAGTTGCTCTCCTCCCGCTCGTTGGGCATGTCCACGCATGCGCCGCTGGGATCGAACTTCCAGCCGTGGTAGGCACACCGGATCCCGCCGTCCTCGTTGCGGCCGAAGTAAAGGCTGGCTCCGCGGTGCGGGCACCGCGCTTGCGTGAACGCGGGGGTGCCGTTGGTGTCGCGCCAGGCGAGCAGGTCCTCGCCGAGGATGCGGATGCGCTGGGGCTGGCCGTCGGGCTCGAGCTCCCAGGGATAGGCCACGGGGTGCCAGTACTGGCGCATGAGCTCGCCCATGGCGGTACCCGGCCCGATGCGTGTCAGCAGCTCGGTGTCTTCCTGCGAGAGCATCGCCCCTCCCCTACCAGAAGCTTGTCTACCAGAAGCTTGCCGGGCCGTATTCTAGCGCGCGATGGAACTTCGGGCCGGTCTCGTCCGTCAAGACTGGTGGATGGGAAGCCCCGTAGCGGCTAGGAGGCCAGTCATGCGACCAAGGCACGCGTTCCTCATCATCGCCATCGGCGTCTTCGCGCTCGCCGCTGCCTGCGGCGGCGGGGACCCGGAGCCCGCTCAGCCCGGGGACGCCGGTGGGGGCATCGCCGCGCTCGCGCAGCGGCTCCGGGATGCAGGCGCGGAGGTGGAGGCCGGCGGCGCCGTGGACCAGCCGTTCTTCGCGGTCCCCGGTCAGCTGCTCACCGTGAACGGGGCCGCCGTGCAGGTCTTCGCGTACCCGTCGGTCGAGATGGCCGAGGCCGACGCGGCCAAGGTCTCCCCGTGGGGGGACACGATCGGCACGACGTCGGTGCTGTGGGCCAGCCCGCCGCACTTCTTCCGCGACGCCGAGCTCCTCGCGCTGTACGTCGGCGGCGACGACGCGGTCGTCGAGCTGCTCACGAGCGTGCTCGGCCCGCAGTTCGCGGGCGGGGCGACCATCGCCGAGCCGGACGTGCCGGTCGTTTCCGAGGCCGCGGACGCTGCCGCGCGCGCGGCGCTGGCGGAGCGGCTCGGCGTGCCGGCGGACAGCCTGCTGCTGGTGCGCGCGGCCGGGGTCACGTTCTCCGACGGCGCGCTGGGCTGCCCACAGCCGGGCTTCGGGTATACGGAGGCTCTCGTCCCGGGGTTCGAGCTGCTCTACGAGCACGAGGGCGTCCGCTACGAGTACCACGTGAGCGAGGACGGCGCGCAGCTCACCGACTGCCGCGGCGAGGCCGGCCCCGTGCAGCCCTAGCTCTTGCCCATCCTGAGGACGGCCAGGAAGGCCTCCTGCGGGACCTCGACGCTGCCGATGCGCTTCATGCGCTTCTTGCCCTCGGCCTGCTTCTCGAGCAGCTTGCGCTTGCGGGTTATGTCGCCGCCGTAGCACTTCGCCAAGACGTTCTTGCGCAGCGCCTTGATGGTTTCGCGCGCGATGACGCGGCTGCCGATGGCGGCCTGGATGGGGACGTCGAAGAGATGGCGCGGGATCAGGCGGCGGAGCTGGTCCACGAGCGCTCGCCCCTGCGACTGAGCGCGGTCGCGGTGCATGATGAGCGACAGCTCATCCACGGGCACGGAGTTCACGAGGATGTCGAGCCGCACGAGCGGCGCCACCTGGTACCCCCCGAAGCTGTAGTCCAGCGACGCATAGCCGCGGCTGCGCGTTTTCACCTGGTCGTAGAAGTCGACGATGACCTCGGCCATCGGCAGGGCCACGTCGAGGACGACGCGCGGGTCGCTCGACGGCATGCCCTCGCCCGAGGCCGGCTTGGCGGAGGCGGCTTCGAGGTATTCGGTGCGCTTGAAGGTGCCGCGGCGGCTGTTGACGAGCTCCATCATGGCGCCGACGAAGCGGGACGGCGTGAGTATGGTCACATCGAGCCAAGGCTCCTCGATCGCGTCGTACGTGCCGCCTTCGGGCAGGTCGGTGGGGCGCGAGATGTCGCGCACGGTGCCGTCGTTCATCAAGACGCGGTAGCCGACGCTCGGCGCGGTGACGACGAGGTCCATGTCGTACTCGCGCTCCAGCCGCTCCTGGACGATCTCCATGTGGAGCAGTCCCAAGAAGCCGCAGCGGAAGCCGGGGCCGAGCGCCTGGCTGTTCTCCGGCTCGTAGACGAGGGAGGCGTCGTTCATCTGGAGCCGCTCGAGCGCCTCGCGCAGGTCGTGGAACTCGGTGCCCTCGGCGGGGTAGAGCCCGGCGAAGACCATCGGCTTCTGCCCGCCGTAGCCGGGCAACGGCTCGGACGAGCCGTTGCGGGCCGTCGTGATGGTGTCGCCGACGCGGACCTCGCCGACGCTTTTGAGGCCCGTGGCCACGTAGCCGACCTCGCCCGCCTCCAGGCTCGGCACGCGGACCATGGCCGGCTTGAAGACGCCGACCTCGAGCACGTCGGTCTGCGTGTCGGTCGCCATCATGCGGATGCGCTCGGTGCCGCGCACGATGCCGTCGGCCACGCGGACGTAGGCGAGCACGCCCTTGTAGGAGTCGTACTTGGAGTCGAAGACGAGCGCGCGGAGCGGCCGGTCACGGTGCGCCTCGGGCGCCGGGATGCGCTCGACGATGGCTTCGAGCAGCTCGGCGACGCCGGTGCCGTTCTTGGCCGAGACCAGCAGCACCTCGTCGGGGGTGTATCCGAAGGCGGTCCCGAGCTCCGCGATGACGCGCTCCGGCTCGGCCGCGGGCAGATCGATCTTGTTCACGACGGGGATGATGGTCAGGTCGTGCTCGATGGCCAGATAAACGTTGGCGAGGGTCTGGGCCTGGATGCCCTGGGTGGCGTCGACGACGAGCACGGCGCCCTCGCACGCGGCCAGGCTGCGGGAGACCTCGTAGCTGAAGTCGACGTGGCCGGGCGTGTCGATGAGGTTGAGCTCGTAGGTCGAGCCGCCGGGGTGGCTGTAGCCCATGCGGACGGCCTGGGCCTTGATGGTGATGCCGCGCTCGCGCTCGAGGTCCATGGAGTCGAGGAGCTGCTCCTGCATCTCGCGCGCGGAGACGGTGCCGGTGATCTCCAGCATGCGGTCCGCCAGCGTGGACTTGCCGTGGTCGATGTGGGCGATGATGCAGTAGTTGCGGATGAAGGCTGGGTCCATGGGCTTCCCATTCTAGCAGCCACGCGCGGGGCCGCCGCGGGGCTCCGCCGGCTCCAAGGGACCGCCCTGTGCTCCTCCCGCTCCGCCTATGCACACCATGCGTGGTGGCAACCCGCTCGTCCTGAGGCTCTCGAAGGACGAGGGGGGGGCTTGCCTAGGAGGACGGTAGCGCGCGGGCAGGGCTTCGTCCGTACTTCGACAAGCTCAGCACGAACGGGGTCGTGACCGCGCCTGTGGTCTTCGTAGGGGGGGGCGCGGCTGGGACTATGCGGGGCCGGGGGTGCGCGGCCAAGGGAAACGCCGGCCGAGGCGAAGGCTATTCGTCGATGCCGGGCTGCTGGAGGAACTTGAACAGGTCGCTGTCGGCGGAGAGGATGACGGTCGTCTGACCCCCGAGGAAGACCTTGTAGGCCTCCAGGCTGCGCAGGAAGGCGAAGAGGCCGGGGTCCCGCTCGAGGGCCTCGGCCAGGATGCGGATCGCCTCTCCCTCGCCCTCGCCACGGAGCTCGTTGGACTGCTTGTCGGCGTCCGCCGAGATGATCTCGACCCTGCGGTCGACGTCTGCCGTGCGGGTCCGGAAGTCCTGCTCGCCCTCGGCGCGGAGGCGGTCGGCCTGGACCTGGCGCTCGGAGCGCATCCGGCTGAAGATGTTCTCCTCGGTGGTCTCCGGGAAGTCCGCGCGCTTGATCCGGACGTCGACGATCCGGACGCCGAAGTCGTTCTCGGGCGCGTTGACCGCCGTGTTGGCACTCAGGCGCGCCGCCGTGACGATGGCGAGGCGCGTCGGCACGCCGTCCGCCGTGAGGAGCGCCTCGACGACCGTGCGGTCCTGCTGGATCTCCAGGAGACGCCCGCCGATGATCTCCTCCTGCGTGCTCAGGCCGACCTCGTTGCGGAGCGCCGCGATGACGATCTGGCCGATGGTGGAGGCGGCCGACACCTCGTTGCGCAGCGTCTGGATGAACTTGCGGGGATCGGTGATCTGGTAGCGGACGTAGGCGTCCATCTCCAGGAACTGGTTGTCCACGTCGGGCATGCTGGTCGGCGGCACGTCGATGCGCAGCACCCGGTTGTCCAGCCGGTTCACCGTGTCGATGAAGGGCACCCGCACCTTGAGACCCGGACTGGTGTACACATCGGTGATCTCACCGAACCGCGTGATGACGACGGACTGGGTCTGGTCGACGGTGAAGAGGACCTGGTTCACGCCGACGAGGAGGGCGATGAGGAACACTCCGAGGAGGATGAGCGGGCGCATGGCTACTGCTCCTCCTCTTCCGTTGCCGGAGGCGGCGCGAACGGGACGTCCCCGCCGCTGAGCGAGAGGAAGGGCAGGACGCCGGCGCCGGCCTCGGGATCGATCACGTAGATCGTGATGCCGGGCAGTATCTCCTCCATCGCCTCCAGGTAGAGACGCTGGCGGGTGACGTTGACGGACTTCTCGTATTCGGCGAGGACCGAGAGGAACTCGGACGCTTCACCCTCGGCGCGGGCGACGCGGGCGTTCTTGAACGCGGTCGCCGCCTGGATCACCTGCTGCGCGGAGCCGATGGCCCTCGGTAGCCGGTCCTGCTCGTAGGCGAGCGCCTGGTTGGTGCGCGTCTCCTTGTCGACCCGGGCCCGGTTGACGTCGTCGAAGGCGTCCCGGACGACGGAGGGCGGCTCGACGACCTGGAGCTGGATGGAGAGGATCTCGATGCCGGTCTTGTAGTCGTCGAGGATCTCCTGGAGGAGCGTCCTGGTGGAGTCCTGTACCTCGGTCTTGGCGACGCGGAGGGGGTCGTCGATGCTGCGCTGGCCCACGACCTGCCGCAGGGCCGCCTCCGTGGCGTCCTTGAGCGTGCGTCCGTCCGGGACGCCCTCGCGCGACTCGGGGCGCTCGGGGTCGCCGGGGTCGTCCACGTTGAAGAGGAAGTCGCCGAGGTTCTTGATCCGGTACAGGACGACGAGGTTGACGTCCACGATGTTCAGGTCGCCGGTGATCATCTCCGATTCGACGGGCACGCTCAGGTTCCCGACCGACCGGAAGCCGAGCTCCATGCGCTTGGTCTCGAGCACGCTCTCGACGTTCACCGTGCCGATGGGCGAAGGGGGATACCAGTGCAGCCCGGTTCCCTCGGTGCCGCGGAACTCGCCGAAGAGACGCACGGCCGCCTGCTCCGACGGCCCGACGGTGTAGACGCCGCTCGCCGCCCAGAGCGCCACGATGACGAACAGGCCGCCGAAGAAGATCAGGCCGAAGCCGCCCCCGCCGGGAAGGCGGGCGCGTATCTTGTCCCAACTCTGCTGGAGGTTCCTGATCAGCTGATCAGGATCGAACTCCGGCCGACGGTCTCCGTACATCTAGTTCTTTCGCTCCGGTCTGGGTCGCTCCGGCTTGGCCGACTGGGCAGGGTCGCTCCGGTGGCGCCGTTGCCAAGTGGAAGGCGAGGAGCAGTGTACGGGCAGGCGCTTCGCGGTGTCAACGACGCGATACCCGCAGCCTGGGTGCCCGCCCCGTTGACGGAGCGTCAGAGGGCTTGTAGCGTCGGGCGCCGGGAGGCGAGGAGCAGCCAGATGGCATACGACTACGACGTGTACGCGCTCGGGAATGCCATCGTGGACACGGAGATCTCGGTTGACGACGACTTCCTGTCCGCGAACGGCCTGTCCAAGGGGACGATGACGCTGGTCTCGGAGGAGCGTCAGGCGGCCCTGGCGCACCGGCTCACCGGGCGCCCGAGGCACGGCGCGGCCGGGGGCTCGGCGGCCAACACGGCGGTCGGCATCATGCAGCTCGGCGGCAAGGCGGCCTTCGCCGGCAAGATCGGGCGCGACGAGGACGGGGCGCTCTACCGGCGCGCCATGGCGGAGGCCGGCGTGGCCTTCGAGGGCGACGAAGCCGCCGGCTCGCCCACCGGGTCGGCGCTGATCCTGGTGACGCCCGACGCCGAGCGCACGATGCAGACGAACCTCGGTGCGTCGTCCCACCTCGGGGCCGGCGACGTGGACCCCGGCCGCATCGCCCGCAGCCAGGTCTTGTACGTGGAGGGGTACCTGTTCGCGTCGCCGCTCACCGAAGCGGTGGTGCGCCACGCGATGGACGCCGCGGCCTCAGCCGGGACCCGCATCGCGCTCAGCCTCTCCGACCCCAGCATGGTCGCGAACTTCGGCGACGCCATCCGGCACGCCACCCGCGCGAAGGTGGACCTGCTGTTCTGCAACGAGCACGAGGCCGCCGTCTATAGCGGGCGGGAGCGCCGCGAGGAGTCGCTCGCGGAGCTCGCGAAGGACTGCCCGCTCGTCTTCATGACGGTTGGCAAAGACGGCTCGCTGATCGCTGACGGGGGCGAGGTCACGAAGGTCGAGGGCTACGACGTGCCGGTGGTGGACACGACGGGCGCGGGCGATCTGTACGCCGCCGGCGTGCTCTACGGCCTCACGCACGGGCTTAGCCCGGCGCAGTCGGGCAAGCTGGGGTCGTTCGCGGCGGCGCTGATCGTCGCGCAGGTCGGCCCACGGCTGGCGGGGCCGCTGCCGGTCCCTCTCGAGCGCATCCTCGACGGCGCGCAGCCGCTGGACGCATAGGGGGCGCGCCCCGAGGGCGCACGCCGTGCGCCCCTACGACCAGAGCCGCTCCGACGGCACGTGGACCCGCAGGAGCACGCCATCGCCCGGCGGCACCGTGACCAGGAGACGGCGCACGAGGTCACGAGAGCGCAGGGCGTGGGCGATGACGTCGAGGTCGTCCTCGACCACCTCGACCCAGGCGGGAGCATCGCGGCCCCGCAGCAGCACGGTGACGCCGGTGGCACCCCGCAGGTTGCGCCACCACATGCCGCGCCGGCTGGTGATCGCCTCGAAGACGCCGTCTCCTGCGCGACGGTAAACGACGGGCACGTCGTAGGCCCGGCCTGTCCGGCGCCCCGGGAACCGCAGGCTCATCACGTACCAGCTCGCCACGGGGTGCAGGGGAGAGCTCAACAGCCATCGCGCCACGGGGTTCACCCGCGGGAACACGGCTGGAACGAACGTGTTGATGAACCACTGGGAGAAGCGGGCGCGCGCAGCGTGCATGGACGCTTATCCCCAGAGCCGCTCCGACGCGATGGCCGCGCCTTCGGCGAGCGCCCGCAGCTTCGCGTAGCAGATGTCCGGGTCCATCTTGCCGTAGCCGGCGAAGGTGCCGAAGCCGCAGTCGACGCCCGCGAGCACGCGCTCGCGCCCCACGATGGCGGCGAAGGTGGCGATGCGCTGGGCCACGAGCTCCGGGTGCTCGATGAAGTTCGTCGTCGAATCGATCACGCCCGGTATCAGGACCTTGTCGGCGGGGATGTCCGCCTCCGCCCACACCGTCCACTCGTGGGCGTGCCGCGGGTTCGAGGCCTCGAACGAGACGGCCGTGGGCTTGGCCCGCATGACCGCGCCGAGGATCTTGGCGAGCGGTATGTCGTGGTCGTGGGGGCCCTCGTAGTTGCCCCAGCACAGGTGCATGCGCGTCGAGGCCGCCGGGACGTTCCGGAGCGCGTCGTTGAGCACGTCGACGTGGAGCTCGACCCGCTCGAGAAAGCCCGGCTCCGAGAGGTCCTGGAAGGCGGTGTGACGAGCCATCGCGAGGTCCGGGCAGTCGACCTGGAGCACGAAGCCCGCCTCGACGATGGCCTCGTACTCCTCCCGCATCGCCTCTCCGACGGCCCGCACGTACGCCTCGTGCGTCGGGTAGTAGTCGTTCGGCTGGAAGGCGGAGATGACGCCGGGCGAGGCCGCCGTCATGAATGCGCCCCCGGAGCTCACGGCCACGTCCTCCCCTTCAAGCGCCGCGCGGTAGCGGTCGATGTCCCTCCGCAGCGGCTCCCGGTCCGCCACGGCGACGGGGCCGGTGCAGCGCGGCCGGCGGAAGGGCTGCGGGCCGGTGAGCCGCAGCATCTTCTCGCGGAACGCGGGGTACGGGGCCTGGTCGAGGGAGACCTGGCGGTCGCTGTCGCCCTCGAAGCCGGTGAGCCTGTCCTTCATGTAGGTGGCATAGCCGATCTTGCTCATCTCGCCGTCGCTGACGACGTCGACGCCGGCCTCCCGCTGGCGGGCGAGCGCATCCGCGACCGCACCGCGCATCCGCTCGTCGAAGAGCGCGGGGTCGGTGGGATCGCCGCGCTCCTTCGCAAGCAGCAGATCGGCGACGCCGGCCGGACGCGGCAGGCTGCCGACGTGGGTGGTCAGGATGCGGTCGGTGCTGAGCTTCATCACGGCCCCATTCGCCCATCCGGCAGAGGAGTGAAGGGATGATAGCAGCGTGGCTATAATCGGCCCGACGACTCCGGACTGCGAACCCTGGATAGAACCCTGGATAGGAGGACGACCGATGGGCGTTGCACTCAGTCCCGAAGCAGTGGCGTTCCTGCACGAGAAGGTGTACGCCCACGTGGCGACCCTCAACAAGGACGGCTCGCCGCAGGTGACGCCCGTCTGGGTGGACACGGACGGCGAGCACATCCTGATCAATTCGTCGAAAGGCCGCCAGAAGGTCGTCAACATGCAGCGCGACGCCCGCGTGGCGCTCTCGATCGCCCCTCCGGAGGACCCGCACCGGGGGATCGTGGTGCGCGGCATCGTCAAGGACATCACCCCCGACACGGACCAGAAGCTCATCAACAGCTTCTCGCTGAAATACCGGGACAACCCCGTCTACAACGTCCGCGAAGGCGAGACGCGCATGGTGATCCGCATCGAGCCGCTCCGCGTGATCGAGCGGCTCAAGACACGCTGAGCAGCCGCCGAGCCATCGGCAGCGCGCTCCGCAGGCGCCCCGCCGGCCTGAAGGCGCGGGACGCCTCCTCCAGCGCGGCCGTCTCGCCGGCGGAGAGCTCGATGCCGGCCGCCGCGGCGTTCTGCTCCACCTGCTCGACCGACTTGGCGCCTGGGATCGCGACGACGCCCGGCTTGGCGACCACCCACGCCAGGGCGATCTGCGCCGGCGTGACGGCGTGGGCCCTCGCGACCTCGCCGAGCACATCGAGCACCGGGCGGACGCGCTCCAGATTCTCGCGCGTGAACAGCGGGTTGAGCCGCCGGACGCCGCCGGGGGCGTGGGCCGGACCGTACCGTCCGGAGAGCAACCCCTGCGCCAGCGGGCTGTAGGCGACGATCACCCTGCCCTCCTCGCGGGCGAAGGGCAGCAGGTCGCGCTCGGGCGCGCGCTGGAGCAGGTTGTAGCGCACCTGGTTGGACGGCACGACCGCCCCGAGCGCCGCCTCGGCCCGCCTCCACTGGCCCAGGCTGAAGTTGGAGACGCCGACGGCGCCGATGCGCCCGGCGTCCAGGAGGTCGCGCATCCCGGCCATGGTCCAGGAGATGGGGAGCAGCGGGTTCGGCCAGTGGACCTGGTAGAGGTCGATCCGATCCATCTTGAGCCGCGCGAGGCTGCCGACCGCCGCCGCAAGCACCTGGGGGCGCAGCGGGTGCGTCGGCCAGACCTTGCTGGCGACGAACGCCTTGTCGCGCTGCTCGCGGAGCGCCTCTCCCAAGATCCGCTCCGATGCACCGCCCGCGTAGACCTCGGCGGTATCGAAGAAGACGATGCCCAGCTCGATCGCACGGTGCACGATGGCGGTGGCCTCGCGCACGCCGAACCCCCGGCCCCAGCCCCAGGACGTCGAGCCGAACTGCCAGGCGCCGAGGCCGATGACCGAGACTTCACGGCCGGCGAGGGTGACCGAGCGCACGCCTAGCGCCGGTGCGCCGGCTGCGGGCCGGGCGCGGGCTTCGTCTCGAACGTGCCGATGACGTCGCGCACGTCGAAGGCGTCGCTCTCCAGCATGACGCCGCGCGCGAAGGGCCGGTCGCCGCGGCGGACGTTGACGGCGAGCACCCAGCCGCCTCGCTCGAGGCGCGCCTCGTAGTCCTCGGCCACCTCCTGGTCCAGCCCGCGCTCGCCGGCGGAAGCCGCGCCGAACCAGGCGCCGAAACCGGCGCCGAACTTCCACATGATGGCCGCCATGAGCACCTTGACGTTGATGTCCACCGGCAGCAGGAGCATCGCGATGACCGACGGCACTTCGATGACGAGCGCGCCGATGATGCCCCAACGCACGGCGGCCCGCAGCGTGAGCTCGCCACGCTGGGTGAGCGGAGCGGCGCGCGTGGCGGTCTCGGGCGGAGCGAGGAGCGTCAGCGTCTCCGCGGTGTAGCCGGCCGCGCCGAAGAGATGGCCCGCGGCATCGAGGGCGGAGCGGCCGGCGAAGGTGCCTACGATCTGGTGCACGGCGCTAGGGCGCTAGCTGGCCGCGGCGACGGCCGCCTTGAGCGTCTCGCCGAAGAAGGCCGTCAGCTTGTCCCACGCATCGGCGGCCGAGGTCTCGCGGTAGGCCTTGGGGTTGGAGAAGTCCAAGAAGGCGTGCCCGGTCTCCGGGTAGGAGTGGAACTGGTGCGTCTTGCCGAGCCGGTCCATCTCGGCGCTGATCTTCGCCACGTCTTCCTTGGATGGGTTCTCGTCGTCGTCCCCGAAGAAGCCGGCGACGGGGCAGGCTATCTGCGCCGTCAGGTCGAACGCCGCCGGAGCATCGCCGCGGGCCGTCAGGATGCCGCCGCCGTGGAAGACCGCCGCGGCGGCGAGCGTGTCGTTGCGCGCCGCCATCAGGTACGCGATGCGCCCGCCGCCACAGAAGCCGGTGATGCCGATGGACGACTCGCCGACCCGAGCCAGCCCGCGCAGGTGGGCGATGGCCGCGTTCACGTCGCGCTCGATCTCGTCGTCGCGCATCGCCTGAGCCTTCTCCATCATGCTCGGCCAGCGCTTGGGGTCGTCACGCAGCATACGGCCGAGCTCCTCGAACGCCATGCCGCTCTGGCGGTGGTAGAGGTCGGGAGCCGCGGCGACGTAGCCGGCCTGAGCCAGGCGGTCGCAGACCGTCTGGATGAACATATCGACGCCCGAAGCGTGCTGCGCGACGACGACACCGGGGAACGGCCCATCGCCGGACGGAACGGCAAGGTAGGTCTTCATGGCGACGCCGTCGACGGTGAGGTGCTCCCAGCTCGCTGCCACGTGGGTCCTCCTGCCAGCGCTTTCGTCGGCGCTATGAACGGTAGCAGACGCGGGGCGCGGCCCGCAACGGGCCCTGCGCCGCGAAGGAGGCAACGCCGGCCGGCCTGCTCGCATCCTAAGAGGGAGACGACATGGCGCGGCTGGTACCCTGTACGGCGCGCTCGCACGGGGCGATCTATGGGCGAATTCCTCAACAACAACTCGGCGGTGATCCTGATCGGCATCCTGCTGATCATTCTCGGCTGGTACGCCTGGGACTACCGGCGGTCCAAGCGTGTGCTCGCCGTCTTCGCCGTGGTCGCCATCGTGCTCGTGGGCGGCTACCTGAGCGCGCGCCACGGCCCGAGCGACGTAGCGACGCTGGCCGAGGTCGACGCGGTGCTCGCCAGCGGCGCGCCGGTGGTCCTCGAGGTCTACTCCGACAACTGAACGATCTGCCTCATCGCCAAGCGGTCGGTCGACGCGCTCGAACGGGACCTGGAGGGTCAGGCGGTGGTGCTCCGCCTGAACCTGGCCGAGGACGTCGGACGGGCTGCGGCGCGGCGCTTCGGCGTGCGCATGACGCCGACGTTCATCGTCTTCGCGCCGGACGGCCGCGAGCGGCACCGCCAAAGCGGCTTCCCCGACATCGAGCGGCTGGAGGCCGAGGCACTGAACCCGCTCTGAGCCAGGCGGCGGGCGGGGGCCTGTTGTAGGCTTGGCGCATGATGCGCTGGTATCGGTCGCTGATCCCAGGGAGGATGCCGCTGTGGCTCGCAGCGATCGTGGCGTTCCTGGGGGCGTCGACCCTGCTTCTCTGGATCGCCACCACCGTCGGCGGCGGCATCGTGATCCCTCTTCGGACCGGCGACACCATCCGGTTCGCGCAGGTGCGGCTGAGCGCCGAGGCCACCACGGCCCACTTCTTCACGGTCACCGGGCTTGACGCCGACGGCAACGAGGTGCTGCTGGCTGACTTCAACCTGGACGACGGCCGCTTCGGCTCCGACCCACCAGGCGGCCCGCTGGACGGCTACGAGATCACCTTCACCGAGCCCGGCCAGTACACCATCAGCGACTCTCTCCACCCGCGCACGCACGGCTCGGCCAGGTTCGTCGTGACCGACGGCGATGGCGGCGGGGGCAGACGCATCGTCACGGGCGCCTTCATCGTCTATGACGCGCGGTTCGAGCTCCTGACCTCGGAGACGGAAACCCAGTTCGGCTATGCAGCGGGATCACGGGTCGTCTCCCGGTCCACGGCCGACCAGGTCATCTTCCTGAGCATCTTGGGCGGATCGGCCCTCGCCGCCCCGTTCATCGCGTGGACCAAGCGCCGCCGCTGGTGGCTTTGGGGGCTGTTCGGGCTCGTGCTCGGCTTCTTGGGAGGGGGACAGCCGTTCCTCACATCGGCCACCGTCGTCGGCGTGGTGCTGCTGGCCGAGCGGCCGCGGCCCGCAGCGGCGGCGGCCGAAGCGGAGGCGCCGGAGGAGGACGAGGAGGGCGAGGAGCCGCCGGACGCCGAGGACGAAGGGCCGCCGGGGCCGCCGACGCAGGACCAGCGCACGCTGCCGCCGCTTCGTCCATCGGACCTGGCCACGCCGCCGCGCCCGAGGCCGGAGCACGGCCGGCGCCGCCGGCGCTACTAGCGCTCGCTCGCGCACCGGTGCTGTACGCTAGGAGCGGCGGGGGAAGTGCCGGAACTGGCAGACGGGCGTGGCTTAGGACCACGTGCCTACGGGCGTAAGGGTTCGAGTCCCTTCTTCCCCACCACAAGGGCACTGCCTTTGACCCACGCGCTCGCGCCGGCCGGCACTTGTCTTCAAGCCTGAGTTGGCGCTCGCCGAGCGCTGGCGCCGCAGCTACCGGCCTCACGGATATGTCCCGCGGAAGTGCCCCGGTTCCCCTGAAAGAAACGCGCTCGTATCGGGGGCCGGTACCCGGCGGGATGTTAGCGCGGAGTCTGACGGATTCCTTGGCCCCATGTGCGCCCCGGCACCGCACGCCGGAAGGGGGCCGCGCCGCGTCACGGCCTGCGCCCGGAGTTGACAGACCGCCGCCCGATGGGTAGTGTCTCCCGATAACTGTGGGGGCGAAGGCCACGGAGGATTCTCTGTGGCTGGCCCAGAACTCGCCTCGGCGGTCGCGGCAAGGAGGAAGACGTGATTAGAGCGGGTGTACTCCTCAACCGAAAGGCCGTCTTGGTGTGGCTCGCTGCCATGCTCCTCGCCGGCCTTGCCATGGCGACGGTGATGGTCAGGGCTGACTCGCACGGCACGACCTACGTGATGGGCGACTTCGTCCTGGAGGACGGCAAGTTCGAGCTCCGCATGGGCTCGACCGCTTATTTCGGCTACGAAGCCGAGCAGCGCATCCCGACGATCCCGGGCCTGATCGAGATCGTCATGGGACCGATGCAGGTCGGCGACACGATCTCCTTCGCACGCTGCCGCCAGAGCGGTAGCCGCAGCACCAAGCCCCACCGCATGACCATCGAGGCCCTCGGCATCGACCACATCCTCAGCGCCGACGAAGGCGGCGGCGCCGTCGGCGACTCCGACGACCCGAACAACAACTGTGAGTTCACCTTCACCGAGCCGGGCACCTTCATCATCGACGACTCCACCGACCCCGGTGAGCACGGCGTCGCCAAGTTCATCGTCGAGGCCGGACCGCCGGTGCCCCCGCCGCCGCCCACCGGCCTCGAGACGGTGGTCGTCAACCCGGTCAAGGTCGACTTCGAGTCCCTCGCGAGCCGCTCGAAGAAAGAGGTCTGGATCTACGGGTCCGGATTCGCACCGAACATCGAGCTGAACCTCTTCATCTCGCTCAACGGGGTGCTCTACGACATCAACCCGCAGCCGAGAAGGGACCGCCGCGATGGCGGCGGCAGCGTCTGGCCGCTGGTGACCAACCAGTTCGGCACGTTCGCGACCAACTGGCGGTTGGGCCGCATCACGCGCCGCAACGTGGGCGATGAGTCGATGGCAACGGTTCTCATCACCGACGCGGCCTTCAACGACCTGGCGACGACGCCGATCGCGCTCTGCAACACGAGCGGCCGCGCCGACTTCGCCGAGGCGAACCCCGACGCCGTCGAGGTGGCGTTGGGCGGCCTCGCTGAGGCGATCGCCGACGCGATCGAGGCAGACCCGACCGCCAAGATCGCCTTCCACGATGGTGGAGGGTTGAGGTCGGTGGCGAAGGATGCGGCGATCGCCAACGAGAGCGACACCGTCATCGTGCGGAACTTCGCAACGGTGACGGACGGCTTCGACAACCTCGCCGTCGTGTCGCACTTCGATAACTTCAACACCGGCTCGCTCGATGGCGTGGTCCCCGACATCATCATGATCACCGTTCCCGAGTGGTGCTCCGCATCACCGGTCGGCGACAGGGACCGGATCCGGTCCTCGATCTAAGCCCGGCCACGGGCCGAGCACGGGGGATGAGGAAGCCACCCGGTTCTCGCAGCCGGGTGGCTTTTTCGTAGGCGAGTCCCGATAACCACCGCCGACCGACCGAGGAAGTGATGGCATACCAGCCCATCGACCTGCTCGACCTCGACTCGCAGCTAACCGGCGAGGAGCGCCAGGTGCGCGACGCGGTGCGGAGCTTCGTCGAGCGCGAGGCCCTGCCCGTGGTCAACGACAACTTCCGCGCGGGGACGTTCCCGATGGACCTGGTGCCCGCGCTCGCCGGCCTCGGCATCTTCGGCGCGCCGATCGAGGGCTACGGCTGCGCCGGGGTCGGGCCGATCGCGCACGGGCTCATCAGCCGGGAGCTCGAGCGCGCCGATTCCGGATTCCGGTCTTTCTCCTCCGTGCAGTCCTCCCTCGCGATGGGGGCGATCCACCTGCATGGCTCCGAGGAGCAGCGCCAACGCTACCTCCCGGAGATGGCCGCGGGCCGCATCCTCGGCGCCTTCGGTCTGACGGAGGCCGACCACGGCAGCGACCCAGCGAGCATGGAGACGCGCGCGGTCGCGGCCGGCGGCGGCTACGAGATCACGGGCTCGAAGCACTGGATCACGAACGGCGGCATCGCGGACATCATGGTCGTTTGGGCGAAGCTCGACGACACGGTCCGCGGCTTCATCGTGGACACCAAGCTCCCCGGTTTCAGCGCGCACGAGATCGACAACAAGCTGTCGATGCGGATCAGCGTGACGAGCGCGGTCGGCCTGGACGGCGTGGTGGTCCCAGAAGAGTGCCTGCTGCCGGGGACGAAGGGGATCGGATCGGCGCTTGAGTGCCTGAACCAGGCCCGCTACGGCATCATCTGGGGCGTGACGGGCGCCGCGTCGGACTGCCTCTCCCAGACGCTCGAGTACACGAAGACGCGCCACCAGTTCGGCAAGCCCATCGCGTCCTTCCAGCTCGTGCAGGCGAAGCTCGCGGACATGGCCACGGCGCTCTCGCAGGCACAGCTCCTGGCCTTCCAGATCGGCCGGCTCAAGGAGGCGGGCAAGCTGCACTGGTCGCACATCAGCATGGCGAAGTACAACAACGCGCGGGTGGCGCTCGACATCGCGCGCACCTGCCGCGAGCTCCTGGGCGCCGCCGGCATCACCGACGACTTCTCGCCGCTGCGCCACGCGCTGAACCTCGAAACGGTGACCACGTACGAGGGGACGCAGCACATGCACCAGCTCGTGCTGGGCCGCCACCTCACGGGGCTCGACGCCATCTCGTGAGTGGCCGTGGGCGCACGCCGTGATGCAGCCCGCGTTCTGCGAGCGATGGAGGGCGCACGCCGTGCGCCCCTACAGGTGCGGCGGAGCCTTCGGCGCGGCCGAGCGGGCCTGCCCGCTAGCGCCCTCGTTTGCCGAGCCGCCATCGTGCGTCGATAATGGCGCGGCCCCGGCTCAGGACCGGGCTAGCAAGGAGGCGACATGGCGGTAACGATCGGCAGCCACGAGATCCCGAACGCCGAAGAGAAGTACGTCGAGCTGAACCACGGGACCACCCGCTACATCGAGGCGGGGTCCGGCTATCCCACCATCTTGGTGCACGGCGTCGGCTACACGGGAGGCGCGCACAACTGGCTCCTGAACATCGGGCCGCTCTCATCCAAGCTGCGGGTGCTGGCCGTGGACTGCCCCGCGTGGGGCAAGGGCGAGGGATACCTGGACCAGGAGTACTCCTTCGCCTACCTCGTCGACTTCATCCGCGAGTTCCAAGACGCCCTGGGGCTCCCCAAGACGAACCTGGTCGGCCACTCCATGGGCGGCTGGCTGGCATCGCTGTTCGCCTATGAGAGCCCGGGCCGCCTCAACAAGCTCGTGCTCGTGGCCAGCGGCGGCGCGATGCCGCGGCAGCTCAACTCCATGGTCACGTTCAAGCCACCGGCGCGCGACCAGATCCTGGAGAGCCTCAAGAGCACGGTGAAGGACAAGAGCGTGGACCTCGAAGCGCTCGCGGACTACAACTACGCGCTCACGGACAACCCGGCGCGGCTGACGGCCTACCAGCACGTGCTGAACCACATGAACAACATGGAGACGCGGGCGCGCTACAACACGGTGCGGCGCTTCCCGCACATCTCCGTGCCGACGCTCGTGGTCTGGGGCCGCGACGACAAGACGAACGCGCTGGAGATGGGCGAGATGACGCACCAGGGCATCCCCGGCTCCAAGATGGTGGTCTTCGAGTGCGGGCACAACATACCGACCGAGGTCTCGAGCGAGCTCAACGCAGCGCTGCTGGACTTCCTGCCGGACTAGGCCGGGGCCGTCGTCAGCCCGGGACGGGCCTTGCTGCCCCCTCCCCTAGCGTCGTGGCCCCGCAACCCTTTCGACCATCCCCCCATCCCCCTTCCTCGCCAGGAAGGGGGTGATAAAGCCAAGAACGGGGGACACCCCCGTGCCCCCGGCAGAGGGGCAAAGCCCCTCTGCACTCCCCTTTCCGGAGCGTGAGAGCCTCTTGGGCAAGCCCACCTCCTGGCAATGGGGCTTCACGCCCTCGACCGACTGCGGACGAGGAGTCGTCTGGCGAGACGAAGCCTGCGCAACGGGCTGACTTGGGCGCGCACTGCGACAGGCCCAGCGCGAGCCGGACCCAGTGCTGCCTCGGGGGCGGCCCCACAGAGTGGGTCGCGGCGGGACTAGCCCGGGGGGAGTGCAGAGGGGCAAAGCCCCTCTGCCGGGGGGACGGGGGGATGGTCGAAAGGGCGGGAGGGATCGACGCAACCATCGCATCCAGAGGTTTCGAGGCAAGCGTCGACGGACCGCGGAGCCTCAGGTGATGGCGATCATGCGCTCGATGGGGAGACGCGCGCGGGCCGCGATGTCCTCCGGGACGGTCACCTCGAAGACGTCCTCCTCGAGCGAGCGGACGAGCTTCTCGAGGGTGATCATCTTCATGAAGCGGCAGACCATCGACTCGGAGACCGGGTGGAAGGTCTTGGCCGGGTTCTGCTTCCGGAGCGTGTGCAGGATGCCGGTCTCGGTCGCGACGACGAACTCGTCCGCCGCCGACTCCTTCGCATGCCGGAGCATCCCGCCGGTGGAGAGGATGTGCGCGCCGCGCATCGAGCGGTCGTCCGTGGCGGCGTAGTACATGGCCGGGGTCGTGCAGCCGCACTCAGGATGGACCATGAACTCGGCGTCCGGGTGGTCGTCGCGCGCTCGGAGGATGTCGGCGGGCCGGACCGCTGCATGGACGTGGCACTCGCCCCACCACACCAAGAGGTTCTTGCGGCCCGTCAGCTTCTTGACGTGGTTCCCGAGGAACATATCAGGGAGGAAGAGCACCTCCTGGTCCTCGGGGATGGACTGGACGACGGCCACGGCGTTCGCCGACGTGCAGCAGTAGTCGCTCTCCGCCTTGACCTCGGCGGTGGTGTTCACGTAGGAGACGACGGCTGCGCCTGGGTGGGCGGCCTTCCACTCGCGGAGCTGCTCGGCGGTGATGGAATCGGCGAGGGAGCAGCCGGCTTCGAGGTCCGGGATCAGGACCTTCTTGCTAGGCGCCAGCACCGCGGCGGTCTCCGCCATGAAGTGCACGCCGCAGAAGACGATGACGTCCGCCTCGGTGGCGGCGGCCTGCTGGGAGAGGCCGAGCGAGTCGCCCACGTAGTCGGCGACGTCCTGGACCTCGCCCACCTGGTAGTTGTGGGCGAGCACAACGGCGTTCCGCTCGCGCTTGAGCCGAAAGACATCGTCGGCCAACGACATACGCACTCCTCCTGAGCACCGCTAGGCGCGGTGGGGCTGAGCACCGCTAGGCGCGGTGGGGACATACGTAAGCATAAGCCGGACGGGACCCCACTTTGTTCCCGCTCGTCACAAATGAAGGATTTCACAAGCGGGCTCGGAAGGGGCCGTGGGGCAGCGACGGCCTCGGGATGCGATGCGCGCCCTCCGCGTCGCCGAGCGCTCGATGAGCGCGCCGAGGGCCCCGGCGATAGCGGTGAGCAGGTCGACGCGCTCCGCGCTAAAGAAGTTGGGGGGGCCGAACCTACGGAGACACGCGATCGGCGCGGGCGGCCCGTGCGGCGGCGGGCGTGGAGGGGCTGCGGCGCAGGCATGGGCCGCCTGAGCGTAGGAACGTCTGTCGGTGTCGTAGGCGGCCCGGCCTTCCGCGGCCCGGCGGGGCTGGTAAGATTGATCGAACTCGCGGCCGACCGGGATACGCGAGGTGAGCGACTAAGGGCGCGGAGTCTGCCATATGAATGACTTCCAACGAGAGCTATTACAAGAGCAGAACCGCCGGATATGGGAAAAGGAGGCCGAACTCCGTGCCCTCTCTGACGACGAGCTAATGCGCTTCCATGAGCGCGCTCTCGAAGTGCAGGGCGAGCCGGGCAAGAGCCTTTGGTGGGAGGCGACGGACAATGAGGTGCGCAGACGGTTGAGTGCTGCGGCCCGTCCGTGGCGGGGCTTATTCAACCGTGAGGGCTACCGGAAGTGGGAGCGGCACCTGTATCACATGAAGGCGCTCTCCTTACAGAGCTTCATCGACGAGTACCGCAACCGCGACGACCCCCAGAGCCGCCAAATTGTGCTAGGGGCACGGCGCGAACTGGAAAAGCTGCGCGAAGCGGGCAAAGAGGCAAAGCCTTGAGGCTGGGGGGAGATGGTTGAAATGGGAATCCCACATAACTCCACGCTGTTGTGCTTCGCTCCTCATCGCCGGTTGAGCCATAGCATGAGGCGGTGACGCCAATGAACATTGTGTGTCTTGCCTGGGGCTCTCTCGTCTGGAACGCAAGAGAGCTGCCGATTCGGCGACGGTGGTTCGACGACGGTCCATTTGCCTCTGTCGAGTTCACCCGTCAATCGCGCGACGGTCGGATCACCCTGGTGTTAGATGAGGAAGCAAAACCAGTTCGATTGCTGTGGGCACAGATGACGTCGGTGGATGTGACAGAAGCCATGAGAGCGTTGAGCAAGCGGGAGGGAATAACCGCTTCAAACTGGGAATCCCAAATTGGAAACTGGACCACCGACCGTGAGCCCCCTGAAAGCCTTCCCTCCCTCCCGATGTGGGCCCAAGCACACGGGATCGACGCTGCCATTTGGACTGCCTTGGAGCCACAGTACACGACGCAAGGTGAGAGTAAACCGACGATGGAGCGGCCGTCGGTCGAGTGGGTTTTAGACCATCTCCAGGGACTCACAGGTCCGCGTCGAGATATTGCTGAGCAATACGTTCGCTGCGCCCCTCCACAAATTGACACTGAGTACCGACGGCGCATCGAAGCCACTCTCGGATGGGTTTACCGTCACTGTTGACCGCCAGGCAGCGTGAGGGACTGCCTAAGGGCGACCTGCTATTGCGTGGGCGGCCCGTTCGTTTACATCGTAATGGTTGCGGTAGGTTCTGGTGACCCGCGTCGGAATTGAACCGACAACCTACTGATTAAGAGTCACCCCAGCCTCGTCCATAGCAGTCCGCAACATGGCCACGACCATGAAAACGGACGAGGGCTAGTCCACCGCAGTCCATAGCAGTGTGCCTTTAAGGTACACGGGAAGGTACATTTTCCCGCCGTCGAATACTGCCTTTCATGGCTACTCCTCCTCCTCGGCCTTACGCGGCGTCCTTTGTGTATGCAGCCCCTCCTGTAGCAAAAGCGAGGGATGCCCGTACTGTTTCCACGGCTTCGTCCGGGATCTCGAGGACGGACTTCAACGGGGGGTCCCCCGTGTTCATGTAGAGCACCACGCTCTGCCTGCCCGTGTGGTCCTCGCTGATCTCAAGCACCTGGCGGAAGAAGGGGGCCACGCCAGGGTCGTCTTGTAAGATCCCCATCATCGTCATCATCAC
>JADFRC010000129.1 GCA_022561455.1 Chloroflexota bacterium
CACGCCGCTCTCGAACTCCATGTAGACGGAGTAGTAGCCGGGGATCGGCCGGGTCTTCATCCACTGGCCGTAGGAGCCGCGTGCGCTCCGCAGCTTGCCGCCGCCGATGGAGCGGATGGAATCGATCTGGTGCGGGGTCTGGCGGAAGACCAGGCCGCCGCCCTGCTTCGGGTCCAGCTCCTCCCACGTGCGCGGGCGGATCATCCAGTCCGTGTAGGCGATCGCGTTGATCGCGCCCAGCGCGCCGATCTTGCCCGAGTTGACGATCTGGCGCATGAGGCGGATGTGCGGCCCGAAGCTCTGGGTGTGCCCGGCGACGAGCTTGACGCCGGCCTTCTCGCAGGCCTCCACCATCGCCTCGGCCTGCTTCATGTCCAGCGCCATGGGCTTCTCGACCACCACGTGCTTCCCGGCTTGCGCGGCCAGGATGGTCATGGGTGCGTGGTACATGTTCGGCGTCGAGATCCAGACGCAGTCGACGTCCGGGTCCGCCACCATCTCCTCGGCGCTCGCGTACACCTTGGCCTCGGGGTAGCGCTCGCCGAAGCGCTTGCGCACGTCCGGGTTGATGTCCGCGCCTGCGTAGAGGTTCACGAAATCAGCGGCCTCGAAGTGAGGCAGCATCTCCGAGGCGCCCACGCCGATGCCGATGACACCGAGCTTCAGTTGCTTCTCCGCCATGCTCGTTCCCTCCTCTGGGTTCCCCGCCGAAGTGCTGCCGCGCTCAGCACGCCGCGCATTCTACTCTCCGGGCAGGGGTGCTACCAGAGCGGCGGCCGGGGCGCTCACCCGGCCGCGGCGGACCTTGCCTCAAAGCTCGTTTTCGTGCACCGGACGGGGTGTGCAGAGGGGCGAAGCCCCTTTGCCAGGGGCACGGGAGTGTCCCCCGTAGTTGGCTTTACCACCCCCTTCCTGGCCAGCGCCTGCCCTGAGCCTGTCGAAGGGAAGGGGGACGGGGGGATGGTCGAAACGGTCGTGGGGCACCGACGTCACAGGAGCGGGCCGGAGGTCTGAGCCAAAGCCGCGGCGTCGGTCATGCAGGAGCCCGGCCCGCCCGCGTATCATGCGGGCGCAACCCGGCGCGAGGAGGAAACGGCTGTGGCGAAAGCGCTCTTCAGCATGGGCGGCAGCTCGGGCCTCGGGTGGTCCGACTTCCTCGAGGTCTGCCAGACGTGCGACGAGCTCGGCTTCTGGGGCTTCTATCCCTCCGACCACCTCATGCAGGTGGGCTCGGGCAGGGGCCCGACGCCGAAGCGCCTCGAAGGGCTCACGGTCATGGCCGCGATGGCCGGTCATACGAAGAACCTCCGGCTCGGCATGCTCGTGATGAACAACAACCTCCGCCACCCGGTCATCACCGCCAAGATGGTCAACACCATCGACCACGCCTCCGGCGGGCGGGCCGAGCTCGGCATCGGCAGCGGGAACTACAAGGCCGAGTTCGACGTGCACGGCATCCCCTTCCCCGGCTTCGGGGAGCGGCTCGACCGTCTCGACGAGGCGTTGTCCGTGATCCGCGCGCTGTGGACCCAGGAGAAGGCCAACTTCGAGGGCCGCTACTACTCCCTCCACGACGCACCCACCGACCCGCACCCCGTGCAGCAGCCGCACCCGCCGATCATCGTCGGCGGCACCAGCGAGCGGACGATGCGCGTGGCCGCGAAGCACGCGACCGACTACAACCAGATCGCGCCGCTCGAGGACGTGCGGGCGAACCTCGCCAAGATGGAGGCGATCTGCGCCGAGACCGGCAAGGACTTCGGCGCCATGCGCCACTCCGTCCAGCTACAGATCAAGCTGACCGACGACGCCGGAGCGGTCCAGGCGGCCCTCGCCCGCGGCGCGCCGCTCGCAACGAAGCGCTCCGAGCGCTACGACGACCCCGAGTCGCAGGTCCGCGACAGCATGCTCCTGGGGAGCGTGGGTGAGATCGCCGAGCAGGTCGGCCGGTGGGTCGAGGCGGGCATCGACCACTTCATCCTGATGACCCCGCGCCCGTTCGACCGAAGGATGATGGAGCGCTTCGCGGCGGAGGTCGCGCCGGCGTTCGCGTAAGAGCGCGCCGCTGCTCCTAGCCGAGGGAAGTGCAAAACTCGGTGTGGCCTAGCCTCAGGTCACAGACCCACGATTAGTGGAAGCAACTGGGTCAGGTCATCGGTGTCCAAAGACAGGGAAGCGCGTCGACGCGTCTCCTCATCAGCGTTCAAGGCGACCGACAAACCAGCAGACGCGAATACCGGGTGATCCGAGCGAGAGTCGCCCACGGCGATGCAGTTGGCCAGAGGAATGCCAAGGTTGGCAGCGGTGTTCGTGAAGAAGGTCGCCTTATCCTCGGATGTGAAATGCCGACTGACCACACCTGTAAGTTTGCCGTCGGCCGAGCCCATCTCGGTCCCGCAGTAATCGTGGAATCCGAACTCTGTCGCGAACATTTCAACGAAGAATTTCCATGTAATTGAGCCAAGGATGATGTAGCAGTCTTGGGTCCGTAGGGCATCGACAACCTCACGGATGCCTTGAATCTTCGGCGCCATCGAGTACACGCGTTGGATGTCGCCAAGCGACACATCCTTCAGATAGGACGCGAGCCGGTTGGCGACTTCAATGTTGTCAATCTTGCCCTGAGTTAACTCGAGTTCGCACGCCTCGGCAACGTCCTTGTGCCCAAGAGCTTCCCCAATCAGCTTCGCCGAGGTAGTCCCTGGAATTAGGGTGCCATCGAGGTCAAATGCCACCAAGCGTTTCATGACGGAATCATAGCATCAGCTTGTCTTGCGATCGGCTCGGGGTGAAGCTCGCCATGTCTTGACTGGCGCGATTCTACGCCACCCGCCGCAGCGACCACCGCATCGTGGCGAGTGGCATAATTCCCCTAAACTGATACCCTCCTCGGTAACCACGAGGCATGGCGTTCAGCGATATAACCCTACCCCATGTTCGAGATAAGGCCATTCGAGAGCAAGGACGCCGCGGTGGTGTGGGCGTTGCACAACCGCGCTCTTAACGCAGTCGGTGCCCACGCAGGCGACGGCCCGTGGGACGACGACCTGCACGACATCGAGCGCACGTATCTCGACACCGGTAGCGAGTTCCTCGTCGCGACGATAGATGACAAGGTCGTCGGCATGGGCGCACTCGTGCCCCACTCCGACGGCACCGGTGAGATCAAGCGGATGCGCGTCGAGCCAGATCAACAAGGCCAAGGGATAGGCAAAGCTCTACTGAAGCACCTAGAAGCTGCGGCCGCCAAACGCGGCATCACGCGTTTGTTCCTCGACACCACCGAGCAACAGACCGTCGCCCGTCACCTGTACGAGTCAAACGACTACGTCGAAGAAGGCCGTCACCAGCACGGCAAGTTTCTTGTCATCAAGTACGGCAAGGGCCTGTCATCCTGAAGAAGAGGAACGACGAAGAGAGTTTTGCACTTCCCTCTAGCCGGAGCCCAGCCGGACGACCATCTCGTACTCCTCCGCCGTCACCGGCGTGATGGAGAAGCGGTTGCCGCGCTTGAGCGCGGCCATGTCCGCGAGCTCGGGCACCGTCCGCATCCGCTCGGCCGTCACCATCTCCGGGAACTTGATCTTGGCCTCGATGTCGACCATGTACCAGATCGGCTTCTCGGGCGTGCTTTTGGGGTCGGGGTGGTCGGAGCCGGGGTCCCACGCCGTGTGGTCCGGGTAGCCGTCCTTGACCACGTCCGCGGTGCCGACGATGCCGATGGGCTTCGCGCTGCTGTGCCAGAAGAGCAGCTTGTCGCCTGACCTGATGTCGTCCCGCAGCCAGTTGCGGACCTGGAAGTTCCGGACCCCGTCCCACTCGGCCACGCCGTCGGCCACGAGGTCGTCGTAGGAGTACGTCGTGGGCTCGGACTTGAACAGCCAGTAGCGCTCGGCCATCTCGTGCTCCTGCTGTCTGGGCCGCGTGGAGTCCGGCCCGAGTATACGGTGACTCGGTGGCGGCCGGCGGCTAGTCGAACACCGACAACGCCTTCGAGAGGACCCAAGCCAGCACCAGGCAGAACGGGTAGGTGACGAGCCACGCCACCGCGATGCTGCGCGTGACGCCCCACCGCACGGCGGAGAAACGCCGGATCGCGCCGACCCCCATGATGCTCGAGGTCGCGGTATGCGTCGTGCTGACCGGCAGGCCGATGTTGGATGCGGCCTCGATGACGGCGGCGGCGGTGATGTTGGCCGCGAACCCCTGGATCGGCTCGAGGCGCGTCACGCGCATCCCCAGCATCCGGATCACCCGCCATCCGCCGAACGCCGTCCCGATGCCGATGACGGCGGCGGACAGCAGCACCATCCAGACCTCGATCTCCATATCCCGCCCGTAGAACACCGCCCACGCCAGCGCGATGATGCCGACCGCGTTCTGTCCGTCGTTCCGTCCATGGCTGAACGCGAGGAACGCCGAGGCCACGATCTGCAGCCGCCGGCCCCACAGGTTGACCACGTGCGGGGTGCGCCGGCGCAGCCCCCAATACAGCGCGAGCATCAGGAAGAACCCACCGAGGAACCCGAGCAGCGGGGAGAGGGCGAGCGCGAGCAGCACCTTGAGCACGATGGTGGCGTTGAGCCCGCCCCAGCCCGCCACCGCAACCCCCGCGCCCACCACGCTCGCCACGAGGGAGTGGCTGACGCTGACCGGGAAGCCGAGCCGCGTCGCGAGGAACACCCAGATCACCGAGGCGCCGATGGCGGACATGACCGCGAGCTGCGTCATGTCCGATGGGTCGATGATCCCCTTGCCGATGGTCTTGGCGACCAGCGAGCCGAGAAGCAGACCGGCCACGGCGCCGGCGGCGTTCAGCGCGCCGCCCATGATCACCGCGGTCGTCGGCCGTAGCGCCCGCGTCGAGATGACGGTGGCGACCGCGTTCGCGGCGTCGTTCATACCGTTCGCGTACGCGTAGGCGAGAGCGAGCGCGATGCTCGCTCCAAGGACCAGCTCAGGCATGCTTCAGGACGATGGCCTCGATGACGTTCGCGGCATCCTCGGCGCGGTCGGTCGCCGATTCGAGGAGCCCATAGATCTCACGCCACTTGATGATCTCGATCGGGTCCTTCTCGTTGGCGAAGAGCTCGCCGACCGCCTTCGACGTCACCTGGTCGGCTTCGTTCTCCAGCCGGTTGAGCTCGATCGTCAG
>JADFRC010000130.1 GCA_022561455.1 Chloroflexota bacterium
CGCCGAAGACCCACATGACCCAGGAGGAGTTCTGGCGCTCGCCGCTCTTCGCCCGCGCCGCCGCCCTCGCGATCGACCTGGGCTCCTCCGACGCGCCGGGCGGCTTCCGCGTCGTCTCGAACTTCGGAGAGGACGCGCTCCAGACGCAGGAGCACGGCCACCTGCACGTCATCGGCGGCACCGGCCTCGGGCTCTACGTCGACTTCCCCCGCAAAGGCGACTTCTACCTGCGGCGCTACGGCCGGACGGAGTACGACCCGAACCGCCGCAGGCACAGCGAGGGGTGACCGGCGAACTACGGGCCGACAGTGGCTTACCGACCTACTGGCCCCAGTCTCGCCCGATCTCCACCTTTCGATCTCGAATGCCCGCCGTCACCATCTGGGCGATGAGTTCAGGCGCCGAGATTCCGGCGAGCGCAGCTAGCGCCTTGAGCACCCGTGCATCGGGCTCGGGTAGACGGAACTGGAAGGTTTCCGTCCAATCATCCACAGAGCTGAGCGGCGAACCGTGAGTGACGTGAGGAGCGGCGACGCTTGGGCTCGAGAAGAATAGCTCGATGCCCAAGTGAGACGAGCGAGCGGAGTGCTCCTTGAGTTGGCGCACGAGGCCTTGCGGCTCGCCATTCATCCAAGCACGTAGGAGCTCGTAGAGCTCACTGATCTCAGTGAGGCCAAGTCGTCTGCGACACCCGTCGCCGATGGTCTGATAGGTGACGGAGGAAGCATCTGCAACTGTGCGAACCGCTCTGGTATACGAATGACGAAGACCCACGCCCGATCCATAGTTGTCCTGGAACGTGCTGAAAACGCGAAGCAATTGCTGGACGGTATGGGGCGTCATCATATGCGCCTCTTTAAACCGTAAGATTTTACGTTCCAAAGATAGCACGGCGCGCTAGGGCCGTCAACGCATCCCGCCGCCGCGCCAGACTAGCGAGTCTACGGTCAGGCTGCGCGATCACTACAAGTCAGCCTGGGAACATCCGCGCCCCGTGGTGAACCGTCAGGATGTGAATCCTGTCGGGCCCGACCAGTCGATAAACGATCCGGTACGGCCGCGAGATCACCTCTCGCAGCGAGGCGTCCACAAACTCCGGCACCACGCGGCCAGATTCGGGAAAACGGGCGATCCTGTCTACGGCGGCGATCAGCCTCGCGACGACAATGTCAGCGTAGTGCGCCGAGTCCCGGCTGATGAATTCTCGGATAGCTGCCAGGTCATCGCGGGCCTGATTAGTCCAGAGGAGGGACCTCACGCCAATAACTGCTTCTTGACCTCTTCATGGGAGACAACCCGAGCAGCCTCAGACTGGCGAAGGCCCTCCTCGACTTTCGCCATAAAGCAGAGCCGCTCGATCGCGTCCGCGAGCGTCGCGTCTTCGGGCAGTCCGCCCAACGCCTCGATCGCCCGCTGCTTCTCTGTACCCGTAGGCATGGGCGGATTGTACATCTTCTCTCAGCACTCACGCCTGTCCTCGGCTGCTAAACTAGCCCTTCGAGCCCCCCCCACGCCCGGAGCACGCATGGCCACCCCGTCCCGACCCGCCCGCCTCCGCTACGACCCGGCCGCCATCGATGCCAAGTGGCAGCAGCGCTGGGCCGACGACCGCGTCTACCACGTGGACGACGACGACCCCCGCCCGAAGTGGTACGCGCTCACGATGTACCCCTACCCCTCCGGCGACCTGCACATCGGCCACTGGTACGCCATGGCGCCGTCCGACGCCCACGCGCGCTTCATGCGGATGCGCGGCTACAACGTGCTCCATCCCATGGGCTTCGACGCCTTCGGCCTGCCAGCCGAGAACGCCGCCATCAAGCGCGGCATCCACCCCTACGCATGGACGATGGACAACATGGAGCGCATGCGCGCCCAGTTCCGCTCGATGGGGTGCGTTTATGACTGGGACCGCGAGATCGTCACCTGCCTCCCCGAGTACTACCGGTGGAACCAGTGGTTCTTCCTCAAGATGTATGAGAAGGGCCTCGCCTACCGCGCCTCCGCCCCCGTCAACTGGTGCCCCACCTGCCAGACGGTGCTCGCGAACGAGCAGGTGATCGACGGCCGCTGCGAGCGCACCGGCGACACGGTCGTCCGGCGCGAGATGGAGCAGTGGTTCTTCAAGATCACCGCCTACGCCGACGAGCTCTTGGACTTCTCCGGCGTCCTCGACTGGCCCGAGCGCATCAAGACGATGCAGACGAACTGGATCGGGCGCAGCGAGGGCGTCACGGTGTCGTTCGACATCTCGCACCTCGGCCTAGAAGAGCAGCAGATCTCCACCTTCACGACGCGCATCGACACGGTGTTCGGCGTGACGTTCCTCGTGCTCGCGCCCGAGCACCCGCTCGTCGCGCGCATCACCACCGGCGACCGGCGGCCTGAGGTCGAAGCGTACGTGCAGGCCGCGTCCGAGGCATCCGAGATCGATCGCCTGTCCACCGAGCGCGAGCGGACGGGCGTGTTCACGGGCGCGTATGCGCTCAACCGCCTCAACGGCGACCGCGTGCCCATCTGGACCGCCGACTACGTGCTCTCGACCTACGGCACCGGCGCGGTGATGGGCGTGCCGGCCCACGACCAGCGCGACTTCGAGCTCGCCGGCAAGTTCGGGCTCGAGATCCGCGTCGTCGTCGCGCCGCCGGGCTGGGACGGCGAGCCGCTCTCCGAGGCCTACCTCGGGCGCGACGGCTCGCAGGTGAGCTCGGGGCGCTTCGACGGCATGGCGAACGCCGAAGGCTACGAGGCGATCGCGGAGCACATCGCGGCGCAGGGGTGGGGCGAGCGCAAAGTCACCTACCGCATGCGCGACTGGCTGATCTCCCGCCAGCGCTACTGGGGCACGCCGATCCCGGTCCTCTACTGCGACGACTGCGGCACGCAGCCGGTGCCCGAGGACCAGCTGCCGGTCGTCCTGCCGGAGGACGCGGAGTTCAAGCCGACCGGCGAGTCGCCGCTCAAGCAGCACGCCGGCTTCCTCAACACCACGTGCCCGCAGTGCGGCGGTCCGGCGACGCGCGAGAGCGACACGATGGACACGTTCGTGGACTCGTCGTGGTACTTCTTACGCTACGTAAGCCCCCACGAAGGGTCCAGCCCCTTCGACCAGGCCAAGGCGAAACTCTGGAACCCGGTCGACCAGTACACCGGCGGCGCCGAGCATGCCGTGATGCACCTGCTCTACGCACGCTTCTTCACCAAGATGATCCGCGACCTCGGCCTCATCGACTTCGGGGAGCCCTTCCTGCGTCTCTTCAACCAGGGCACGGTGCTCTCGGAGCACATGAAGATGAGCAAGAGCCGCGGCAACGTGGTCGCGCCCGACGCCTACGTGAGCGAGCTCGGCGCCGACGTCGTCCGGCTCTACCTGATGTTCATGGGGCCCTGGGAAGGCGGCGGCGACTGGAGCGACGCCGGCATCAACGGCCTCGCCCGCTGGATGAACCGCGTGTGGGACCTCGCCACGAGCCCCACCGACGGCCTGCCCTCCCACGACGGCCCCGCCGACCGCGACATGACGCGGCGCATGCACCAGACGATCCGGCGCGTCATCACCGACCTGGAGCGCTTCAAGTACAACACCGCGCTCTCGGCGATGATGGAGCTCACCAACGAGATGGCCCCGGCATCCGAGGCCCGGAGCGTGTCGCAGCCCGTCTGGGCGGAGACCGTCCGGAGCCTGCTGCTGCTGCTCGCCCCGCTGGCCCCCCACGTCGCCGAGGAGCTGTGGGAGCGCACCGGCAACCCCTACAGCATCCACGCGCAGCCGCTGCCGGCCTGGGACGACGCGCTCGCCGCGGCCGAGGAGGCGACGCTGGTCGTGCAGGTCAACGGCAAGGTGCGCGAGCGCATCACGGTGCCGGCCGACATCAGCGAGGCCGACGCCAAGGAGCAAGCACTCGCCAGCGAGCGCGTGCGCGCCTACACCGACGGCCACGAGGTCTCAAGGGTCGTCTTCGTGCCGGGCCGGCACCTCGTCAGCGTGGTCGTGAAGTAGCCGAGAAACGTGGCCCGGAGGTTCGCTATGGCGGAGGGGAAAGAGCAATCTTGGCGTGAGCGAGGGAGGGAAGCCGCTCGTCGAGCGACTGAGCCCCTAACCACGGCGGCTGACGCTATATCGGGGCGGGGCATTGAAAAAGAGGTTGCTCAGTACTCCGAAGTATTTACCCAAGTGGCTCTCGGGCTTCACGAAGACCTGACGGCGGCCGCCAGACAGATCGGCGATCTGGAATCAGCCGTAGCCGAGCTGAGGACCGCACAGACGTCGCGGGATCGATCACTGTCTCGGCTGACGAAGATCTACGTTGTCGCGATGGGCGCACTGGCCATCGCGATCGCAGCACTCGGCGTGGGGATATGGGCACCGATCTAGACGAAGTACGCAACCACTACGTGGACCTGTATGGCGACGCCGTTCGCTCGGCAGACCGGCTGCAGGAGCTGCACGACGAATACGCGCGGCGCTCAGAGGCTTCGCTGCTTGACGCGGTCACCGCTACAGCTGCGATCGACGCCTTCTTTCTGAGCGACCAGCTAGACCTGGGGCAGGTCACGCCGCAGATGCGAAGGGCGTTTGCGCTGGCTTTCCCCAACAAGTCGCTCAGTGACCTAAACGATCTGTCGCCCGAATCCGCGAAGGGTTGGCTGGCCGCGTGGAAAGGGAAATTCTTTGAGGTGGTGGTCGAGGATAGGCTCAACGCGGGAGAGCAAGTCGGTGATCTCCGCCTTGGGCTTGGTCAAATGGCGCGGCTCGCCGACAGCCCAACCCAACCCGGGTTTGACCTCGAAATCGTCAACAGTGACGGGAACATCGCCGAACAGCTACAACTGAAAGCAACGGATAGTCTCGGCTATGTCAAGGAAGCGTTAGAGAAGTATCCGGACATAAGAGTCCTTGCCACGGAGGAAGCTGCAAGCGACCAGATAGAAGCCATTCTTAGCAGCGGCATCAGGGACGAGGCTATTGAAGGACAGGTTGCGGCGCCCTTGGCGGACTTGCTCGACAGCCCCATAGAAGAGTTGTTCGAGAACATCGCACCAGGTTTGCCGTTTGTTC
>JADFRC010000131.1 GCA_022561455.1 Chloroflexota bacterium
TCCGCAGGACCCATCGAACCCATGCAGATGACCGGTGCTCGCGCGGTGTGCGAGGCCCTCCTCAAGGAGGGTGTCGACGTCATGTTCGGGCATCCGGGCGGGGCGATCCTGCCCTTCTACGACGCGCTCTACCACTACCCGCAGATCAGGCACATCTTCGTCCGGCACGAGCAGGCCGCCGCCCACGCCGCCGAGGGGTACGCGCGCATGAGCGGCCGCGTCGGCGTCTGCGTGGCGACCTCCGGGCCCGGCGCCACCAACCTGCTGACGGGACTCGCCGCCGCGAAGATGGACTCGACGCCGATCGTGGCCATCACAGGCCAGGTCGCCCGCGCCTTCATGGGCACCGAGGCGTTCCAGGAGGTCGACACGGTCGGCATGGCCGGGCCGGCCGTCAAGAAGACGTATCTCGTCATGGACGTCGCCGACATCGGCCGCATCTTCCAAGACGCCTTCGCGGTTGCCCAAGACGGCCGCCCCGGCCCCGTCCTCATCGACATCCCCAAGGACGTCCAAGCCGAGACCTTCGACTTCGTCTATCCGAAGGCGAAGCCGCGAGCCGGCCGCTCGGCGGCGGACCCGGCGGCGATCGAGGAGGCGGCCCGCCTCATCAACGCAGCCGAGCGGCCGCTGCTGATCGCCGGCCGCGGCGTCCACATCTCCGAGGCGTGGGACGAGGTCCTCGCGCTCGCGGAGAAGGCGAACGCCCCCGTCATCAACACGCTGCACGGGACGTCCGCCTTCCCACGCCACCACGCGCTCGGCTACGGCATGCTCGGCATGCACGGCATGTACGTCAGCAACATCGCCACGACCGAGGCCGACCTCATCATGGGCGTCGGCATGCGCTTCGACGACCGCGTCGTCGGGCGTCCGGGGACCTTCGGGCCGGAAGCCAAGATCGTCCACTTCGAGATCGAGCCGAGCCAGATCAACAAGAACGTGCCGGCCGACGTCGCCCTCCAGGGCGACATCAAGCAGACGCTTTTGGCCCTGCTCCCGCTGATCGAACGCCAGCCTCGGCACGCGTGGCTCGAGTGGATGCGCGAGTTCGATCGCGCGCACCCCAGCATCGACGTGCCCGCCTCGGAGGTCCTCACGCCGCAGTACGTGCTGCGCGAGCTCAACAAGATCGTCGAGCACAGCGCCGATCCCGTCGTCGTCACCGGCGTGGGGCAGCACCAGATGTGGACCGCCCAATTCATGTTCCTGCCGACGCACAACAGCTTCGTCTCCTCCGGCGGCCTCGGCGTGATGGGCTTCGAGACGCCCGCCGCGATCGGCGCGCAGGTCGGGCGGCCCGGCGCGACGGTCTGGTGCATCGCCGGCGACGGCGGGTTCCAGATGACGCTCCAGGAGCTCGGGACGATCGCGCAGGAGCACCTGCCGATCAAGATCGCCATCATGAACAACGGCTACCTGGGCATGGTCCGCCAGTGGCAGGAGCTCTTCTACGACCACCGGTACAAGGCCGTGTCGGTCAGCTCCCCGGACTACGTCAAGCTCGCCGAGGCCTACGGCATCGAGGCAGCCAAGGTCAGCGACAAGGGCGACGTCGGCATGGTGCTGGCGACGGCGGCGGCCCACCCCGGCCCGTACCTCATCGACTTCCGTATCTCCCCGGAGGAGAACGTCTACCCGATGGTGCCGCCCGGCGCCTCCCTCGCGGAGACCGTCGAGGACCCGCGCACCGTCCACCACCGTGAGCCCATCCACATCATGGGCGAGGGGCTCGTCAGCTACCCGTAGCGCAGCGGGCTTGGTCCAAGCCCGCATGGCGACAGCGCCGCTCAGGCTGAGCAGGCGAGAGGCCGGTCCGTCCCCGTTCGTGCTGAGGCTCTCGAAGTACGAACGAAGGCTCGCGCTGAGTCACTCTGCTCATGGCAAGCCTCTCCCAACCCTTCGACAGGCTCAGGGTGAGCGGGCAGCCGGCCCTACGCGTCCGGCCCTACGCGTCAGGGTAATGCCGCAGCTCGATCGTCACGCCCTCGGGCCCGGCCACGTACGACGACTCGCCGCGGCCCTGGGCACCCCAGCGGGACTGCTTCGGCCCCGGCTCCAGGCCGAACGACTCGACCTTGGCCAGCACCTCGTCCAGCGCGCCGCGCTCCAGGACCAGGCAGAAGTGGTCCAGCTGCTGGCCGTCGGCCGGCCCGGCCGGGTCGTCCGTCGGGAAGAGGTCGATGATCGTCGCGCCCGATATCCGGACCGACGGGAAGCGGACCTCGCCCTTGCGCCACTCCTCGACACGCAGCGGTTCGAGCCCGAGCGCGTCGGTGTAGAACGCGAGTGAGCGCTCGACATCGGACGACTTCAAGACGATGTGGTCGATCGCGATGACACGAGTCATGGACACTCCTCGCAGAAAAACGTTACGCCTTCACAGGAAGCCGCCGCCTTGCATTCTACGACCGTCTGCGACATCCGGAAACCGAGTGCCGACATCGCCATTTTCCGTTGGCCACACGGCTTCGTCCGCCCCCATTGACAGACCCTCGAACGACCTCTACATTGCGCCAGGCCGCTCACTCCATACGAGGCGCCCCGGGTGGCCAACCGCCCGTTTCACTGACCGTGTTGCCGCCCATCACCATCCGGGGGAAGGTCTCATTCGCTCTACAGAAAGCACCACCGCGAGGAGTCCTGCCGCGCTCGGCAGGACCGAGGTCCACCTGCTCTCCGACGGCGCTATCAAGATTGATGGCGGCATCATGTTCGGCCAGATCCCGAAGAGCCAGTGGCAGGAGTGGATGCCGGCCGACCGGCGCAACCGGGTCAAGCTCGGGCTCAACTGCCTGCTGATCCGCGTCAACGACCAGAACTACCTCGTGGATACCGGGACCGGCCAGAAGCATTCGGCCGAGGCCCGCGACGCCTACGGACTCTCGACGAGCCAGCTGCTGAGCGAGCTCAAGACGTACGGCCTCTCCGCGCAGGACATCAACGGCGTCATCCTCACGAGCCTGCACTTCGAGCACACCGGCGGGGCCACGCGCGTCAGCCGCCGCGGCGAAGTCGTGCCGACGTTCCCCAAGGCCCGCTACTTCATCCAGCGCGAAGCGCTCGAAGAGGCCAGCTCCCCCACCGAGCGCCACGCCAACTGGTTCGTGCGCGACGACTTCAAGCCGCTCGAGGAGCGCGGCCAGCTCGAGCTCGTCGACGGCGAGGTCATGATCGCGCCAGGGTTCACGGTCCGCCGCGTCACGGGCCCCTCGCAGGGACACCAGATCGTCGTCATCACGCACGGCGGCGAGCGGATCGCCTTCCTGGGGGACCTCGTGCCAACGCCCTATCACCTCCAGCTCTCGTGCATCGCGGCCACCGATCGCCAGCCTGAAGAGACGCTCCAGAACAAGCGCGCCATCCTCAGCGAGGCCGTGCGCGAGGGCTGGCTGCTCGTCTTCAGTCACGCGGTGAACGAGCGCGCCGGGTACCTCGAGGACCGCTCCGGCCGCCTCTACCTGCGGCCGGTCAGCCTGGACTGACCCTCTGAGCAGCGCCCCTGCCCGCATCGGCGCACCGCCGCGTGACGCTCGACTACACTAGGCAGCCAATCACGCGCGGGAGAACCCATGGTTGCGCCCCAAGAAGCGCCCACGGCGCCGATCAAAGCTCTGGACGGTCTCAAGGTCGTCGACCTCACAACCGTCGTCTCCGGGCCCTACGCCGCGTCGCTCCTCGCGGACCTCGGCGCGGACGTCATCAAGATCGAGCCGCCCGGCGGCGACTCGGCCCGCAGCTATACGAGCACCGAGCCCCGCTACCTCCTCGACGGCATGACCCCGCACATCCTCACGCTCCAGCGCAACAAGCGCAGCGTCGTCATCAACCTGCGCCACGACGCCGGCCGCGAGACCTTCTACGACCTCGTGCGGTGGGCCGACGTCGTGCTCGACAACTACCGCCCCGGCGTGACCGAGCGGCTGCGGGTCGACTACCCGGCGCTGCGCGAGGTGAACCCCCGCATCATCGCCTGCTCCATCACCGGTTACGGCCTCACCGGCCCCGCCCGCGACCGCGCGGCGCTCGATGCCTGCATCCAGGCCTATTCCGGCGTCATGGGCATCACCGGCGAGCCCGACGGCGAGCCGCTCCGCGCGGGCCCCCTCTACAGCGACCTGTGCAGCGGGATGGCCGGCGCGCTCGGCATCCTCGCGGCGCTGGCGTCGCGGGAGCGCACCGGGGCCGGACAGCAGGTCGACATCTCGATGCTCGACGTCCAGCTCTCCATGCTCAACTACACCGCGACGATGCACCTGATGTCGGGTCTGCCGGCGGAGCGCATGGGGAACGAGCACGCGCTGCACGCCCCCTACAACGCCTACCGGACATCGGACGGCTGGGTGTTCGTCGCCATCGTCCTCAACGCCCACTGGCCCCGCCTCGTCGACGCGCTCGGCGCCGCGAGCTACCCGCCGGCGCTGCCCGAGCTCGAGGGCCACCTGGCGTATCTGCGGTCCGAGCGGCTGAACGACCGCGTCCAGCGCCTCGAGGAGCGCTCGCGCATCAACGAAGCGCTCGGTGCGCTGCTCGCGACCGGCCCGCGCGAGGGTTGGGTCGCGCTGCTCACATCGGCGGGCGTTCCCGCGGCGCCGGTCAACAGCGTCGAGGAGGCCGTCGCCGACCCACAGGTGCGCTCGCGCGGCATGATCGCCGAGGTCCCGCATCCCCGAGGCGGCACCTACCGGACGCCAGGCAACCCCATCAAGCTCTCCGGCGCTGGCGCGGACTCCTTCACCCCGCCGCCGGAGCTCGGCGCCGACACCCGGAGTGTCCTGCGCGACGTCCTGGGCTACGACGACTCCCGGATCGGCGCGCTGCTGGGATCCGAGACCGTCGCGGAAGCCGGGAGCTAGCGCGTGCCGGAGCTCATCGGACTCGCCGGGGTCGGCATCGCCGTCGCGCTTGCGCTGCTGTTCGTCCGCTCGGGGTTCTTGGAGCGCCGTTTCTCCTACGCCCCCGCGCGCGAGGTCGAGTACTCACCGTCCGACGTCGGCCTGGCCTACGAAGAGGTCTGGATGGAGTCGGCCGACGGCGTG
>JADFRC010000022.1 GCA_022561455.1 Chloroflexota bacterium
CGCGTCGCGCAGCGCGTTCGAGATCGCGGGCATGGGCGGCACGATGCCGGTCTCGCCGATGCCGCGCACGCCGAAGGGGTGCCGCTCGTTCGGCACCTCGACGATGATCGTCTCGATCATCGGCACGTCCAGCGCCGTGGGCATACGGTAGTCGAGGAAGGTCGCGTTCTGCATCACGCCGTCGTCCCCGACGACGTACTCCTCGTTGAGCGCCCAGCCGATGCCCTGGACGGCGCCGCCTTCCATCTGGCCCTCGACGTAGGCGGGGTGCACGGCCTTGCCGGCGTCCTGGGCGGCGGTGTAGCGAAGGATCTCGACCTTGCCGGTCTCCGTGTCGACCTCGACGTCGACCAGGTGCGTGGCGAAGCTGCCGCCGCCGCTCCCACGGATGTTGACGACGCCGGTGGTGCTGATCTGCCCGCCGGTGGTATCGAGCTTGCCGCACAGCTCCTTGAACGTGAGCCGCTGCTCCTTGGCGGCGGCGTTCGAGAAGACGCCGTCGTCGAAGCGCACGTTCGCGGCGTCCGTCTCCCACACGAGGGCGGCGCGCTTCGTCATCTCCTCGATGACCTGCTCGGCGGCCTGGATCGCGGCGGCGCCGGTGGCATACGTCGTCCGGCTGCCGGCCGTCAGGTCGGTGTAGCCGATGGAGTCGGTATCGACGACCGCCGGGTGGACGTCGTGGGCGGCGATGCCGAGCACCTCGGCCGCCTGCATCGCGATGGACGCGCGCGAGCCGCCGATGTCGACGCTGCCCTCGATGAGCGACACGACGCCGTCGTTGTTCACGCTGATGGTGACGGTCGACTTGTTGCCGATGCCCTGCCAGTAGCCGCTGGCGATGCCACGGCCGCGCTTCTTCGTTGGCGACGACGCACGCCCGAGCTTCGAGCGGTAGTGGGCCGAGCCCTTGATGGCCTCGACCACCTCGACGTTGCCGATGCGCGGGAACACCGGGCCGTCGGTGCGCCGATCGCCCTCCTTGGTGGCGTTGAGCAGGCGGAACTCAGCCGGGTCCATCCCGATGCGCCGGCAGATCTCATCGACGACCGTCTCGGTGGCGAACGACGCCTGCGGCGAGCCCGGCGCGCGGTACGCCGCCGTCTTCGAGAGGTTGATGACGACGTCGTAGGCGTCGATGCGGGCGTTGGGGACGCGGTAGCACGCGAAGACGCAGACGGACGCCGGGTTGATGGACGCACCAGGGTAGGCGCCGGCGCCGTAGCGGATGTCCGCCGTGGCAGCCGTGATCACTCCCTTGGCGTCTACGCCCATCTTGACGCGGATGATGCCTCCGGGGCCGGGGCCGGTCGCATCGAAGACGGCGCGGCGCTCCATGACGAGCTTCACCGGGCGCCCGCACTTGCGGGAGAGGATGGCGGCGAGCGGCTCGAGGTAGATGCCTATCTTGCCGCCGAAGCCGCCGCCGATCTCCATCGGGACCACCTTGATGCTGGAGACCGGCATCATGAGCACGCTCGCCAGCGAGTTCCGCTGACCGAACGACGCCTGCGTGCTGGTCCATACGGTGAGCTTGCCATCCTGGTGCCACAGCGCCGTCGCGTTCTGCGGCTCGATGTAGCCCTGGTGGACACGCGACAGACGGCACTCGTGCTCCACGATGGTCGCCGCCTCGGCGAAGCCGGCCTCCGGGTCGCCGACCTCGTAGCGGATGTGCTCGGCGACGTTCGTGTGCTCGACGGGCTCGCCGACGTCGCTTCCGACGAGGCCTTCGTGGACCATCGGGGCGTCGGGGGCCATGGCCGCCTCGACGGTGACGACGGGGCGCAGCACCTCGTACGTGACCTCGATCAGGCTCAGCGCCTCGAGCGCGGTGTTGTGGTCCACCGCCGCGACGGCTGCCACCGGGTGGCCGTGGAAGACGGCCTTGCCGCGGGCCATCACGCGGTCGCTGGCGAAGATGGCGTTCGTCACCTCTTCGCCGAGGTCGAGCACCTTGCTCGCGGCGACGGGCATGTCGTCGCCGGTCATCACCGCCAGCACGCCCGGCGCTTCGAGCGCACGGGACGTGTCGATCTTCACGATGCGGGCGTGGGCGTGAGGGCTGCGCAGCACGGCGCCGTGGACGAGGCCGGGGAGCTTGACGTCCGCCCCGTAGAGGGCGCGGCCCAAGACCTTGTCCCAGCCGTCGTGGCGGATGGGGCGCGTCCCGACGACCCGGAACTTGCGCTTCGGCTCGGTCTGCTTGGGCTTCGTGGTCATGCGCTTCTGCTCCTGCGCGCCCTCGGCTTCGGCTGCGGCGTCTCGGCGCGCAGCACGGCCCTGACGATCTTGTCGTAGCCCGTGCACCGGCAGAGGTTCCCCGCCAGCCAGTGCCGGATGCGGTGCTCGCCAGCTTGGGGCTCGCGCTCCAACAATGCCTTCGCCGCGACCAGGAAGCCGGGCGTGCAGATGCCGCACTGGAGGGCTGCCTCCTCCAAGAAGGCCTGCTGCAACGGGTGCAGGCCGCCGGGAGGCGCCATGCCCTCGATGGTCTCGACCCTCCGGCCGTCGGCCTCCGGTGCGAGCACCAGGCACGAGTCGACGATGCGGCCGTCCATCGTCACGGTGCAGGCGCCGCAGTTGCCGTCGTTGCAGCCCTCCTTGGTCCCGGTCATGTCCAAGACCTCGCGCAGGGCCTCGAGCAGACTCATGTGCTGGTCGGCGAGGAACTCGACGGACTGGCCGTTGAGCTCGCACCGCACGTGCGCCTTGGAAAGCTGCGCCTGCGTCATCGCGCCGCCCCCGCGGCCGCGCGCTGGGCCGCCAGCTCGAGCGTGCGGCGCGTGAGCACGCGCACGAGGTCCCGGCGTTGGTCGATGGTGCCGCGCATGTCGTCGATGGGCGACGCCTCGCCCGCGGCGATCTCGGCCGCGGCCCGGAACGCGTCCAGGCTCGCGAGCTCGCCGACGAGCGACGCCGCGGCCTTCGCCGCAACGACCGGGGTCGGGCCGACCGATGCGAGCGCGATGCGCGCCGACTCGATCCGCTTGCCCGAGCGGTCGAGCACGACGGCGCTCGCGACGCCGGCGACGGCGATGTCCATCTCGTTGCGGGGGATGAAGCGCTCGTACGCTGCCCCGAAGCGCGCGGGCGGCCGGGGGACGTGGACGGAGACCGCCAGCTCGTCGTCGTCCAGCACCGTGCGGCCGGGGGCCGTGCAGAAGCCTTCAACCGGCACGGTACGCGTGCCCTTCGGCCCAGCGACGACGACGGTGGCGTCGTGCACGATGAGCGGTCCGATGCCGTCGGCGCTGGGCGCGGCGTTGCAGAGGTTGCCGCCGAGGCTCGCCCGCGACTGGATCTGGATGCCGCCGATGAGCGTGGCGGCGTCGACGATCCCTGGGTAGGCGGCGTGCACCTTGGCGTCCTCGTAGATGCGGTAGCAGGGCACCGCCGCGCCGATCTCAAGGCCGGCGCGGTCGAGGCGGAGCGCGGAGACCTCCGGCACGCCCTTGACGTCCACCAGCGCGTCGAGCTCGTAGCGTCCGACGCGGAGCTGCACCAGGATGTCCGTGCCGCCCGCCAGGCAGCGCGCCCGCGCGCCGTGCTCACGGAGCACGGCCACGGCTTCGTCGATGCTGCTCGCAGCGACGTAGCGGAACGGGTGCACGAGGGCGGTACTCCTGACTCCAGCGCGGTGGGATGGAGGCCGCCGGTGGCGGCCGCGCCCCATTATGCGTGACGGCCGCCACGGCCGCAATCACCCCCCCGAAGGGGCCGCTGCGGAGCAGCCGCGGTGAAGAAAAACGCCGCGGGACGGGGTCACCTTGCGGGTACTCACCAGCAAGGCTAGAATGGGACGGCGAATGGCGTGTGTGTCCCTCCGTTGAGGTCCAGGCCCCAAGGTTCGGACAGTGCGCTGGAAATGCTCAGGTCCGATCCGATGGTGACGGACAAGTGGAGGTACCGTTGTGACGATGGAAGATAGTGGGAACAGGCTGTTCGTCGGCAATCTGCCGTTCCGAATGACCCGAGACGAGCTGTACGACCTCTTCGCGCAGGCGGGGAACGTCGTGTCGGTCCATATCCCGACAGACCGCGAGACGGGCAGGCCCCGTGGGTTCGGTTTCGTCGAGATGGAAGACCACGGCGCTCTTGAACAGGCGATCCAGATGTTCAACGAGCACAGCGTGGAGGGCCGGGCGCTGGTGGTGAACCAGGCCAGGCCGCGGGAGCCCCGCCGCTTCTAAAGCGGCCTCCGCTCCAGAGCGGACCAAAGGGTGACCAAGAAGAAAGCGCCCCGCGATGCGGGGCGCTTTCGCGTTCCCTGCTTTCGCGTTATCTAAGGATGGGGCGCGCGACGGCTCCCCCCTCACCTCGATCCTCTCCCCGCGAGGGAGGAGGAGGGGGAATCGGCGGCCCCGGCGGCTCGGGGGGAGGGCGCACGCCGTGCGCCCCTACGGGGATACGCTACTGGGGGATCCAGGCGAGCACTTGACGGCGTCCCGGGGCGGGTTAGCGGCCGGTGATCCAGCGCCACCAGCGCGCCGGTGCGCTCGGTGAGGGCGGGTCCTCGATGCTCTGGCCCCGCCACATGCGGTCCACGCTGCGCCGCGGCTTCGTGAAGAAACGGAGGTAGGCGACGATGAACAGGCCGATGCCGACCCACGCGAACGGCGCCGCGAATGCGAACCCGACCAAGGTGAGCACCAACGAGCCGACGAGCAGGGCGGCGCCGATCAGGAAGAGACGGCCGGAGGAGAAGTCGAAAGCCGGACGCAGGCGCGGCGGCCCACCGGGCCGGGCCTCCCTCGTTGCCCGTCGCGCCCCCCGCCGGGACTTCGCCGCGGCCGGAGCCTCCTCGTTCACCTGGCCGAGGATCTCTTCGATCTCGCGCTCGTAACGCTGATGCGCCATTCCCCCGCCTCCACGCTGTGCTGCGGGCGCTGCGTTGCTCCGAGCATACCAGGCTTCCCGGCGAAGCAGTAGGTCTCCGCCGCCGCACCCTCTCCAAGACCTACGCTGGGCGCCGCGGCCCGGTTCATCGCGCCCTGCCCCGCTACCGCGGCCTTGCTCCGGCCGCGGGGGCGGGGACGTGGCCCTCCTCGACGCACGCACCGTCGCTGCGCTCCAGCTGGATCGTCACGTGTGCGATCCCGTACGTCTCGCTCACCATGCTCCGCAGGCGGCCCTGGAGCTCGCGCACGCGCTGCCCCGCGCAGTCGTCGCAGATGGTCACGTGCGCCGAGAGCGCGTGGTAGCCGGAAGCGATCGTCCAGGTGTGCAGGTCGTGGCAGCCCTCGACGTCCGCCATGCCCTCGATGTCGTCCCGGAGCGCCATCAGGTCGACGTGCACGGGCGTGCCCTCGAGGAGCACGTGCGTGGCCTCTCGCAGCACGCGGACGGCCGCGACGACGAGCAGCAGGCCGATGAACACGCTGACGATGGGGTCGGCGGCGTGCCACCCGAACGCGACGACGAGGAGCCCGGCCACGACCGCGCCCGCCGAGCCCAAGGCGTCGCCGCCGACGTGGAAGAGCGCCGCGCGCACGGCCATGTTGGTCCGCGAGCTCCTGAGCAGCAGCACGGCCGCGACGACGTTCGCGGCGATCCCGCCCGAGGCGACGATCGAGACCACGCCGCCGCGCACCTCGGGCGGCGAGCCGATGCGCCCGAAGGCCTCGCCGAAGATCACGGCCGCGATCACGAGCAGCGCGGCGCCGTTCACCACGGCCGCCAGCACCTCGGCGCGCAGGTAGCCGAAGGAGCGCTCGGGCGAGGCCGGGCGGCCGGCGGCCCACGAGGCGAAGAGCGCGAGCCCCAGCGCGCCGACGTCCGAGGCGGTGTGCGCGGCGTCCGCGAGGAGCGCGAGGCTGCCGGAGATGAGCGCGCCGGCGACCTCGACCACGAGGTATGCGGCGACGACGGCCGCCGCGAGAACGAGCGGCCGCCGTGCCTGCGCTTGGCGCGCGCCCGCTCGCGCTGGGAGCGCTTGGGGCGGCTGCCCCTCGGTCTGATCTTGGCCGGCGTGATCGTGCATGGCGCCCTACCCGGCCGCCCTGGCCGCTGCGCGGTCTTGCACGTGGGCCATCGTCAGCGAGAGCAGGTCGCGGACGTGGTCGTCGTCGAGCGCGTAGAAGACGCGCTGGCCGTGCCGGTGGCTGGTGACGACGCGCTGTGCGCGCAAAAGGCGCAGGTGCTGGGAGACGGCCGGCTCGGAGGTGCCGACGATCTCGGCGAGGTCGCTCGTGCACAGCTCCTGGTGGAGGAGCTCGTCGATGATCTTGACGCGCGTGGGGTCGCCGAGCACGCGGTAGATCTCGGCGGCGTGGGCGTACTCGGAGGGCGCGCGGGCGCGGCGGCGGCCCTCGGCGATGCGCTCGGCCGGGTCGGCGAGCACGGCGTGGTGGTCTGCGCTCCACTCGGAAAGATCGGTCATTAAGCAATAGCTTAACCCTGAGGCTCGGGTCCGTCAATCCACGGAGAGGGTTCGCCTTGAGAAGCTCAACTCTCGTTGCGAGAGCGTCGGCGCTTCACGACCCTTTCGACCATCCCCCCGTCCCCATTTCTCGCCAGGAAGGGGGTGATAGAGCAGGATACGGGGGACACCCCCGTGCCCCCGGCAAAGGGGCTTCGCCCCCTTCGACAGGCTCAGGGCAGGCTCTCCGCACACCCTGTCCGGTACACGAAAAAGAGTTTTGGGGCAAAGCCGCCCCCGGCAGAGGGGCTTGCCCCTCTGCACACCCCTCTCCGGTGCACGAAAAGGAGTTTCGGGCCAGGCCGAAGGACTCATGAAGACGTATGCCGCGAGGGTGACGGGCCACGCCTGTGGTCTGCGGTGCGCCGGCCCCTAGATCCCCAGGAAGCGCACCGTGGCGTGCCCCTTGTGGATGCGGTTGAGGTTGAGCAGCAGCCCCGTCAGGTCCTCGACGTAGTGGGAGTTGGCGAGCGGGCCGGCGTCCACCGGCCGCAGGTCCTTGATGGCGCGCACCAGCTCCATCGTGTGCTTGCGGGCCTCGGCGTCGTCGCCGCACACGACGACGTCTCCTTCGAGCACCTGGTCGGGCCGGAGCAGGTCGCGGGCGCTCAGGTTCTGGAAGGCGGAGGTCACGAGGCTCTTGGGCAGCAGCGCCCGCACGAGCTCCGCCGCCGAGCCCTGCGGGAGCGCGACGGGCTTGAAGCGGCCGTTCTCCATCGCGAGCGGCGCGACGACGCTGACGACGAGCTTGCCCTCCACCGCGGACGCCAGCGGGCCGACGGTGTCGTTGAGCGCCTCGAATGGCAACGCGAGCAGCACCCAGTCGGCCTCGCGGACAGCCTCGGCGTTGGTGGCGCCGGTGATCGGCAGCCCCGAGCGGGTCTCGAGCAGGGCGGCCGCCGCATCGGCCCCGCGGGAAGCTTCCCGGGAGCCGATGATGACCGGATATCCGCCTATGGCGAGGCGCAGTCCCAGGCCACGACCCTCGGGACCGGTCCCCCCAATGATGGCGACAGTCGGCATGTGCACCCTCTCTATCTGGGCCTATCCTCGGGCCTATCCGGCGCGCGTGCGGCGAACCATACGGTCGGCGCGTCCCCGGCACAAGCGCATACGCGCGCTATGCAGTCACGCGCAGCGCACGGATGCGCTTGTTCGGTATCACGACCAGGGCCGCGAAGACGAGCACCGCGACCCCGCCGAGGGTCAGTGCGAACGGCGCACCGGCAACGGCCGCCATGGCCCCAAACTGCATCTCGCCCAACGGGCGCACGGCGGTATGCGTCATGCCCCACAGCGACATCACGCGCCCGCGGAAGTCGTCGGGGACCATCAGCTGGATCGCGGTGCGGATCCCCACGCTGGCCGAGGAGCCACCGATGCCCGTCACCCAGAGCAGGAAGAACGTGAGGGGTACCCAGACCGAGAGTCCCACCCCGATGACCGAGAGGCCCAGCGCGATGGACCCACCGATGATGTACCGGCCCTGCCCGTCAGTGGTCCCGCGGCTCGCGGCCCACGCCGCGCCCATCAAGCTGCCGATCCCCTGCGCCATCCACATGTAGCCGAGCCCGGAGGGACCGAGGCCGAGTATGTCCTTCGCGATGACGGGGAACAGGATCGAGATGGCCAGCGCGAAGGCCGTGTTCCAGTACATCGTGCCGAGGAGGAGCGCGAAGATCCGGTTGCGCCAGGTGAACCGCAGCCCCTCGCCCACGTTCTGGAGCAGGTTGCCTCTCGACACCCGCCGCACGGGCGGGAGGTCGATCACATAGAGGAACACGCCGTAGACCGCGAAGCCGAGCGCCGCGACGACGAAGATCACGCCTCCAGCCGTCATCGCCGACGACGTGGCCCCCAACACCAGCGCGAGGACGAACCCGGCCATGACCGGGGCCAGCACCCGGCTCCCAGGGTGCACCATCGCATTCAGCCCGATCGCCTGGCTCATGAAGCGGCGCTCGATCAGGTGGGGGAACATCGACTCCCGCGCCGGCTGCTCGAACGCACCGACCCCGGAGAGCGCGAAGCCGCCCGCGATGACGTGCCAGGCCTCGAGTATCTGCGCGAAGCCGAGCGCGGCCAGGACCAGGACGACGAGCATCTGGAGGGGCTGGAGCCACATGAGCAGGCGCCGCTGGTCCACCCGGTCGGCGATGGCGCCGCCGAGGAGCGTGAGCGCCACGGACGGGATGGCCTGCGCCAGCCCGTGGAGCCCCAACAGCAGCTTCGACCCCGACAGCTCGTAGATGAGCCAGCCCTCGGCCATCCACATCATCTGCTGGCCGGAGATCGAGATCACATAGCCGGTCCACCACCGGCGGAACTGCTTCGACCGCAGCGCCCCGAGGCGGGAGGGTTTCGTGACCTCGGCCTGCGGTGTGAGCTGGCTCAGGATACGAGTCCGGTGACTTCGGCCAGGCGCTCCAGGTGCTCCTCCATGTCGAACACCGGGTTCAGGATGAACTCGCTGACCCCGGCCTCCGACCACGCGGCGAGCTGCTCCTGCACGCGTCCGGCGGCGCCCCAGACGCCCACGCGCTCGGCGAGCTCCGCGTTGCCGTAGTAGAAGGCGAACCACTCCTTGAGCCGGCGCCGCGCGCGTTCCTCGTCGTCGTCGATGGCGAGGTACACCCGCTTGGAGATCGGGAAGCTCGCGGGGTCGCGGCCCTCCTCGGCCAGCCACCCCTTCACGCGCTCGAGGTTCTCGCTGAATGCCTCGCGCCCGGCGCTGCCTGCGCCCGTCCAGCCGTCGCCGAGGCGGAGCGCGCGGCGGACGGCCGGCTCGGCGCTCGCGCCGAACCACAGCGGCGGGTGCGGCTTCTGCGCGGGCTGCGGCGCGATGCTCACGCCGTCGAACGAGTAGAAGTCGCCGGCGTAGCTGGCCGGCGACTGCGTCCACAGGGCCTTCATGATCTCGACGTGCTCGATGAACCGCCGCACGCGGCGCTCGGGAGACATGCCGTACATCGGCAGCTCGGCAGCGTTGCCTCCCAGCCCGACGCCCACGATGAGCCGCCCACCCGAGAGCTGGTCGAGCGATGCCAGGTGCTTCGCCAGGTGCACGGGGTTGTGCCGCGGCAGGACGAAGACGGAGACGCCGAGCCGCACGCTCCTCGTCTGGCCGGCGAGGTAGCTGAGGAAGGTGATGGGGTCGAGCGACGTCTGCGTGCCGGTCACGCGCTCCTGCGTCCACAAGCTGGCGTAGCCCAACGCCTCGGCCCGCACGGCGTAGCGGCGCACGAGGTCCATGTCGACGTTGCCGTCGGCGAAGATGTGCGGCGACGCGATGCCGATGCGCGTCTTGGAGGCGATGGTCATGGGCTGGCTCCGGGGCGAAGAGGGGGCTGCGCGGCATTGTAGCAGGGGGGGCCCCGCGCCTTCCTCATCGATTATCTGACCTCTCGCAGCAGCGTGGGGGCGTGTAACGGACCCCGCACCTGCGGTAGAATGGTGTGCTCCCCGTTGACTCTTCGCCTCCCGTGCCCGTATGGTGCGCTGGGCTTCGCCCCTCTCCCCCATTTCCACTTCGAGGATCCCGCCTTGCTAAGACCTCTCTACTACTTCCTCCGTCACGCGTTCGTCAAAGAGTTCGAGCTCGACGACCTGCCGTCGGGCTGCGAGGAGACACGCCTCGGCTGGTCCTTCGGGGCCACGCGCCAGTGGCGCGGCCTCGACGGCCTCCACGTCCGTGAGCACGCGGGCCAGCTGGTGGGGCACTACGACCGCGTCGACCCGCGCGACAGTCTCATCGGCCACCTGCTCTTGGACATGCCCAAGGAGCTGGCCCTCGGGCTGACCACGGGCGCGGTGCTCGTGGCCTTCTTCACCGGCGGCGCGGCACCGGCGCTGTTCTGGGGCAGCGTCGCGGGAGCGGGCGCCGTCCTCACCACCGTCGTCGCGCGAAGGGCACGCTCCTAGCGCGATCTGGCCCTAGTGCCCTAGACCTGGACCTCACGAGACGCCGTTCCCGCTCGGAGCGGCGTCTCGCTACTTGCCGCCCCGCCGAACGACGGCCTATACTCTGCGCGACGGAACAACCAGATAAGAGTGACGCAGACCTTTAAATCCAGTCCCGCGAGGCTGGCAAGGGACAGCGTCGTGGCCATGCCCCGCCCATGCGGGGCGGTCCACGCGGCGCAACGGCGCCAACGCAACCTCTCTGCCGGCCCTGGGCGAGAGGCTTTTTCGTGCCCACAGAGCGGCTCCTGATGACCGGCGAGGACATGCGGCGCGTGATCAGCCGCATCGCCCACGAGATCGTCGAGCGCAACCGCGGCGCCGACGGCCTCGTGCTGGTCGGGCTCCAGCGCCGGGGCGTGCCGCTTGCCAAGTGGCTCGCGAGCGCCATAGCGGCGTTCGAGGACGTCGAGGTCCCGGTCGGCGCGCTCGACACGAACCTCTACCGCGACGACCTGACGAGCCGCCCGCAGCCGACCGTCCGCGCGACGACGCTGCCGGTGGACGTCGACGACAAGGTCGTCGTGCTGGTGGACGACGTGCTCTACACCGGCCGCACCGCGCGCGCTGCCCTCAACGCCCTCATGGACCTCGGACGGCCGACGCAGGTACAGCTTGCGGTGATGGTCGACCGCGGCCACCGCGAGCTGCCCATCCGCGCCGACTACGTGGGCAAGAACGTCCCCACCGCGGCCGGCGAGCAGGTCCGCGTGCGCGTGGACGACTTCGACTCGGTGAACGAGGTCGTCCTGGTCCAGGACGACCTCGTGGCCGGCGAGCGCGAGGTGCCGTCATGACGACGCGCGCACCGGCGGAAACGGCTCCCGGCACGAGCGTGGCACCGCGCCGCCACGTGCTCGACCTCGACGACTTCTCGGCCGGCGAGATACACGCTCTGCTGGACTCGGCCGAGGCCATGCGCGAGGTCCTGGGCCGCAGCATCAAGAAGGTGCCGTCGCTCCGGGGCAAGGTCGTCATCACGCTCTTCCTCGAGCCGAGCACCCGCACGCGCGTCTCGTTCGAGCAGGCCGGCAAGATGCTGAGCGCCGACGTCATCAACATCGGCGGGGCGGGCAGCGCTGCGGAGAAGGGCGAGTCGCTCCTGAACACGGCGCTGACGCTCCAGGCCATGCACGCCGACCTCATCGTCATCCGCCATCCGCACTCCGGCGCGCCTTATTTCCTGGCGCGCAACCTGACGTCCACGGCCGTCGTCAACGCCGGGGACGGCATGCACGCTCATCCCACGCAGGCACTGCTCGACCTGATGACGATGCGGCGCCATCTCGGCTCGCTGGAAGGAGCAAAGGTCGTCATCGTCGGCGACGTGCTCCACAGCCGCGTGGCGCGCTCCAACGCCTTCGGACTCGCCACATCGGGCGCGAGCGTGGTCCTGTGCGGCCCGCCGACGATGATGCCGCTCGACCTGCTGCACGCCGGCCGCACGCCGAGCCTCCCGAACGTCACCGTCGAGCCCGACCTGGATGCGGCCATCGAGGGTGCGGACGTCGTGATGACGCTGCGGCTCCAGTCCGAGCGCCAGGAGGCGGGCATGCTGCCGAGCCTGCGCGAGTACACGCGCCGGTGGCAGGTCAACGAGGCCCGCATGAGCCTCGCCAAGCCGGGCGCGCTGCTGATGCACCCCGGCCCGATGAACGAGGGGGTCGAGATCGCATCCTCGCTGGCCCACGGCGGCCTTGCACAGATCGAGGAGCAGGTCACGAACGGCGTCGCGCTGCGGATGGCGCTCCTCTACCAGCTGCTGACGGGCACGGAGGAGCGCCCATGAGCGCGCCGCTGCTCATCAAGAACGCACGGATCATCGACCCCTCCGACGGGTCCGACGAGATCGGCGACCTGCTCGTCAAAGACGGCGTCATCGCGCGCCGGGGCTCCGCCAACGGGGGTGTCCCCGATGGTACCCGCGTCGTCGACGGCACGGGGATGGTCGTGGCGCCCGGCTTCATCGACCTCCACGCCCACCTGCGCGAGCCGGGCGGCGAGGACAAGGAGACGATCGCGACCGGCACGGCCGCCGGAGCGCGCGGCGGCTTCACGACCATCTGCTGCATGCCGAACACCACGCCCACGATCGATAGCGCGGCGGTCGTGGGGTTCATCGCGCGTCAGGCAGCCGACGCGGGGCCGGTCCGCGTGCTGCCGTTCGGCGCCGTCTCGCGCGGCCGCGCAGGGGTCGAGCTCACGGACATGGAGGAGCTCGCCCGCGCGGGCGTCGCCGGCTTCACCGACGACGGCAACCCGGTGGCGACCGGGCACCTGATGCAGATGGCGCTGCTGTATGCGGGCCAGCTCGGGCTGCCCGTCATGGACCACTGCGAGGACCACTCCATCACCCATGGACTCGGTGTAAACGAGGGCTGGGTCGCCTCCCGCCTCGGGCTCGCCGGGTACCCCTCGGCCGCCGAAGAGTCGATCGTCGCGCGCGACATCGCGCTCCTCGAGCTCGCCGGCGGCGCGCTGCACATCGCGCACCTGAGCACCGCGGGCGGCATCGAGCAGGTGCGCCGCGCGAAGGAGCGCGGCCTGCGGGTGACCGCCGAGGCGACGCCGCACCACCTCACGATGACCGAGGCGTGGGTGCTCGGCTCCCACGGCCGTGGGAGCCCCGATGAGGCCTTGAGCAACGACGCCTACGAGACGCGGGCGAAGGTCAGCCCGCCGCTGCGCGCCGAGACCGACCGCCAGGCGCTGGTCGAGGCGCTGGCCGACGGCACGGTCGACGCCATCGCGACCGACCACGCGCCGCACACCTTCGCCGACAAGGCGGTGCCGTTCGAGGAGGCCACGGTCGGGCTGTCGGTCCTGGAGACGGCGCTCGGCTCGCTCATGGGCCTTGTGCACGGCGGCGCGCTCGATCTAGCTGCGCTCGTGCACCGGCTCACGGCCGGGCCCGCGGGCGTCCTCGGCGAGCGCTACGCCGAGCTCGCGACGCTCCGGAAGGGCACGCCGGCCGACGTCGTGCTGTTCGATCCCAACGAATCGTGGGTGGTGGACGCGGCGAGCTTCGCCTCGAAGGGCAAGAACACGCCGCTCGACGGCGAGACGCTGGTCGGCCGCGTGAAGCTGACGATCGCGGGCGGCGAGATCGCGTATGACGGGCTCGCTTCATGACAGCCGCGCACCTCGTGCTAAGCGACGGCACCATCTACCCTGGCTACTCCTTCGGCGCCCCTCCGAAACCCGCGTCTCACGCTGAGATGGGCGCCGGGACGGGGGCGTTCGGCGAGGTCGTCTTCAACACGAGCATGGCTGGGTACCAGGAGATGCTCACCGACCCCTCGTACGCGGGACAGATCGTCGTCCCGACCTACCCGCTCCAGGGCAACTACGGCATCAACGATGGCGACATCGAGTCGCGCCGGGTACAGGTGGCGGGCTTTGTCGTGCGGGAGGCTTCGACGACGCCCTCCCACTTCGACTCGACCCGCACGCTCTCCGACTACCTGGCGAGCGAGGGCGTGGCGGGCATCTGGGGCGTCGACACGCGCGCCGTCACGCGCCGCATCCGCGCCCGCGGCGTGATGATGGGCGCGCTGACGACCGGCGACCCGCAGGCCGCCCTCGCCGAGCTCGCCGCCCTGCCCGCCTACGACTCCGTCAACTTCGTCGAGCGCGTGACGGTGGCCGAGCCCTACGGTTGGCCCGGCGGCGACGGCGGCAAGCGGGTCGCCGTGGTCGACTGCGGCGTGAAGTACAACATCCTCCGGCTGCTGGCCGCGCGCGGGTGCGCCGTCACCGTGCTGCCCGCGACGGCGTCGGCCGATGAGGTGCTGGCGCTCGAGCCGGACGGCGTCGTCTTCTCGCCCGGCCCCGGCGACCCGGTCCACAACACGGCGACGGTCGAGACGGCGGCCGCCATCATCGAGCGCGTGCCGACGCTCGGCATCTGCCTGGGGCACCAGGTCGTCGCGCGTGCGCTCGGCGCCACCACCTACAAGCTCAAGTTCGGCCACCGCGGCGCGAACCACCCGGTGCGGGAGCTCAAGACGGGCCGCGTCACCATCACCGCGCAGAACCACGGGTTCGCCGTCTCCGACGACGGCCTGCCGCCCGAGATCGTGGTCACGCACCGGAGCCTGAACGACGGCACGATCGAGGGTCTGCGGCACCGCGACCGCCCGGTGCTGACGATCCAGTACCACTCCGAGGGCTCGCCGGGGCCGCGGGACAACGAGTACATCTTCGACCGCTTCTTGGATCTGATGGAGCAGCACGCGTGACGACGTCCGCCAAACCGAAGAAGGTACTTGTGATCGGCAGCGGGCCCATCGTGATCGGGCAGGCGGCCGAGTTCGACTACGCCGGCACCCAGGCCTGCAAGGCGCTGCGGGAGGAGGGCGTGAGCACCGTGCTCGTCAACTCCAACCCCGCGACGATCATGACCGACGAGGACATCGCCGACGCGGTCTATATCGAGCCGCTCACCGTCGACGTGATCGAGCGCATCATCGCCGCCGAGCGCCCCGACGGGCTGCTGCCGACGCTCGGCGGGCAGACGGGGCTGAATCTGGCCGTGGCGCTGCACGACGCGGGCGTGCTGGAGCGCTACGGCGTCCGCTCGCTCGGGACGCCGATCGAGACGATCCGCACGGCCGAGGACCGCGAGCTGTTCCGAGACCTGCTGAAACGCATCGGCGAGCCGACGCCCGAGAGCGCGGTCGTGAATGAGCTCGCCGACGGCATGGAGGTCGCCCGCGGGCTCGGGATGCCGCTGGTGGTCCGGCCCGCGTACACGCTCGGCGGTACCGGCGGAGGCTTCGCGACGACGATGGAGGAGCTCGCGGACGTGGTGCGCAGCGGACTCGCGGCGAGCCCGATCAACCAGGTCCTGATCGAGCGCTCGCTCGTCGGCTGGCGCGAGATCGAGTACGAGGTGATGCGCGACGGCGCAGACACGTGCATCACCATCTGCAACATGGAGAACCTCGACGCCATGGGCGTGCACACGGGCGATTCCATCGTCATCGCGCCGAGCCAGACGCTCTCCGACAAGGAGTACCAGATGCTCCGCTCCGCGAGCATCCGCATCATCCGCGCGCTCGGGGTCGAGGGCGGCTGCAACGTCCAGTTCGCGCTCGCCCCACACCCCGTCATCGGCGAGACGCTGCCCGGCGGCGCGCCGGAGCCACTCTCCTACCACGTCATCGAGGTCAACCCCCGGGTCAGCCGCTCCTCGGCGCTCGCGTCCAAGGCCACCGGCTACCCGATCGCGCGCGTCGCCGCCAAGATCGCGGTTGGCAAGCGGCTCGACGAGATACCGAACGCGGTGACGCAGAAGACATCCGCGGCCTTCGAGCCGGCGCTCGACTACTGCGTCATCAAGATCCCGCGCTGGCCGTTCGACAAGTTCGCCTCGGGCGACCGCGACATCGGCACGCAGATGAAGGCGACGGGCGAGGTGATGGCCATCGACCGCAGCTTCGAGGCCGCGCTCCAAAAAGCGGTGCGCTCGCTCGAGATCGGCGGCCGCTCGCTCCGGTGGGAGGACCCAGAATGGGAGGGGCTGGCGCCGGACAAGCTGCCGCTCAATCCCACCGACCTCCGGCTGTGGGCGCTCGCCGCGGCGCTGCGCCGCGGGATGAGCGTCGCGGAGCTCGCGAAGGCCGCGCTCGTCGAGCCTTGGTTCCTCTCCGGCATCGAGCGCATCGTGGCGATGGAGCGCCGTTTGAGCACAGAGGAGCTGACGCGGGACCTGCTCTGGGAGGCGAAGCGCCTCGGGGTGCCGGACGGGGCGGTCGGCGAGCTCACCGGGCGGACGCCCGAGCAGGCGCGCGAGCTCCGCAGGGGCATGGGCATCAAGCCGGTCTACAAGATGGTGGACACGTGCGCCGCCGAGTTCGAGGCCGTCACGCCATACTTCTACTCCACCTACGAGACCGAGAACGAGGCCCTGCCCCTCCCGGCGCCGCGCGCGCTGGTCATCGGCAGCGGCCCCATCCGCATCGGCCAGGGCATCGAGTTCGACTACTGCTCCGTCCACGCGGCGTGGGCGCTGGAGGGGGCCGGGGTCCGCAGCATCATGGTCAACTCCAACCCCGAGACCGTCTCGACCGACTTCGATACGTCGGACCGGCTCTACTTCGAGCCGCTGGACGAGGAGTCGGTCCGCGACATCTTGGAGAACGAGGCGCTGGGCGACGAGGCCGCGCCCGACTATCCGCCGTCCGTCGTCCAGTTCGGTGGGCAGACGGCCATCGACCTCTCCCAGGCGATCGCCCGGGCGGGGCTGCCGATCCTCGGCTCCTCGGCCGACGCCATCGACGTCGCCTCGGACCGCGAGCGCTTCGGCGAGCTCATGTCGCGCCTCGGCGTGCCGCAGCCGCCGGGCGAGACCGTGACCACGGTCGAGAAGGGCATGGAGGTCGCGGAGCGCCTCGGCTTCCCGGTGCTCGTGCGCCCGAGCTACGTGCTCGGCGGGCGCGCGATGGAGATCGTCGACAACATGGTGGAGCTCGAGCGCTACCTGACGGTGGCCGTGGAGGCGGCGCCCGGCCACCCGACGCTCATCGACAAGTACTTCATGGGCCGCGAGGTCGAGGTCGACGCGGTGGTCGACGGCCAAGACGTGCTGATCCCGGGCATCATGGAGCACATCGAGCGGGCGGGCGTCCACTCCGGCGACTCGATGGCCGTCTACCCGGCGCCAACGCTCACGCCGCCCGAGCGCGACACGATCGTGGACTACACGACGCGCATCGGGCTCGCGCTCGGCGTGCGGGGGCTGATGAACGTGCAGTACGTCATCATGAACGAGAGCCGGCCGTGGGGGCTGACGGTGCCCGCCGACGCCGGCCTCTCGGCGGTCTACGTGATCGAGGTCAACCCGCGCTCCAGCCGCACGGTGCCGTTCATCTCCAAGGTGACGGGCATCCCGCTGGTGCGGCTCGCGACGAACGCGATGCTCGGCCGGAGCCTGAAGGAGCAGGGCTACACGGGCGGCCTCCAGCCGGAGCCTCCGATGGTGAGCGTCAAGGCGCCGGTCTTCTCCATGGCGAAGCTGCGGGGCGTCGACACCTATCTCGGCCCGGAGATGAAGTCCACGGGCGAGGTCATGGGCATCGACACGCACCTCCGGCCGGCGGTCGCCAAGGCACTGGAGGCGGCGGGCCTCATGCTCCCGCCCTCCGGCGCGCTGCTCATCACCATCGCCGACCGCGACAAGGCCGAGGCCGTCCCCTGGCTCAAGCTGCTCGGGGAGCAGGGGTACCGGCTGTACGCCACCAGCGGCACGGCCGCCCTGATGCGCCGCCTCGGCCTCGAGGTGGCGGAGGTCGCCAAGGTCGGCGAGCCGGAGCCCAACTCCTATTCGATCGTCGCCGACGGCACCGTCGACGGCGTCGTCAACACCGTCGCCGAGGTCGCCGTCGCCATGCGCGACGGCTTCGAGATCCGCCGCGCCGCGACGGAGCGCCGCATCCCCTGCTACACCTCGATGGACACCGCCAGGGCCGCGATCGAGGCCGTGGTCTACGGCAAGGGCGAGTACTCCGTCGCGCCGACCGTCGACTACGTACGCGGCAACGTGAAGGCGAGGAGCGGCGTTTGAGCGGCTGGTACAATGGCGCGCAGGAAGAAGACGCGGCGGAGCGTCCCTCGCTCCCCACGGCATCGGGTGAGAGCTTGACCGAAGAGACCAACGAGACGCCCCAGACAGACAACGCGGGCGAGACAGCAACGACGGGCGCGGGCGGCGAGACCGCAGCCGCTCCGGCGCGACGACGGCGCCGCGGCCGGCGCGGCTCCGGCATCACGAAGAAGCTGCTGGCCGAGGCAGCGCGAGCCGCAGCCGAGACGGGCGCCGCTCCCACCGAGCAGGCCACTCCTGAAGCGCCACCCGAGACGCTGTCAGAGGCGCCGCCCAGCGCACTATTGGGCAACGGCGCGGACGCCGAGCCCGCAGCCGCTCCGGCGCCGCGGAGGCGCCGAGGCCGTCGTGGCTCCGGCGGCGGCGGGGAGCAGCCGGCAGAGGCGGGCGCCGCGCCTCTCGATCAGGGCGCTGCCCAAGCACCGGCCGAAACGCCGCCCAGCGCACTATCGGAGGACGGCGCGGACGCCGAGGGCGCAGCCGCTCCGGCGCCACGGAGGCGCCGGGCCCGGCGTGGCTCCGGCAGCGGCGGAGCGGAGCAGCCGGCAGAGGCAACGCAGACGCCTGCGGCGCCGACGCGCGAGGGGGCGGCGCCGCGCGAGCGGGCGTCCCGAGCGCCGGCGCGCGAGCCGAGCATCAAGCCGTCCGTGACTGCGGAAATCTCCTTCATGCATCCGAGCGAGCGCGAGTTCGCCGAGCTGCTCGACTACTACCGCATCCCCTACCTCTACGAGCCGCGCTCCTTCCCGCTGCGGTGGGACGGCAACCGCGTGGTCGAGATGCACACGCCCGACTTCTACCTGCCGGAGTACGACCAGTACTTCGAGCTGACGACGATGAAGCAGAACCTGGTGACGCAGAAGAACCGCAAGCTGCGCCGCGTCCAGGAGCTCTACCCCGAGGTCAACATACAGCTGCTCTACCGCCGCGACCTGATGCGGCTGATGGGCAAGTACGGCTTCGGCCCGCTGGCCGACGTCACCGACCGGGGTCCCGAGCGCATCCTCTTCTCCGAGGAGCAGATCCAGAAGCGGGTGAAGGAGCTCGGTGCGCAGCTAACGGAGGAGTACAAGGGCACCGAGCCGGTCCTGATCGGCGTGCTCCGCGGCGTCGTGGTCTTCATGGCGGACCTGATGCGCCACATCGACCTGCCGCTCCAGATCGAGTTCATGGAGATATCGCACTACGGCGAGGAGCGCGAGGACGCGATCGAGGTCCTCCGCGACGTCACCACGGACCTCAAGGGGCGCCACGTCATCCTGGTCGAGGACATCGTGGACACCGGCCTCACGCTGCGCTACCTCTTGCAGCACCTCGACGGCAAGGGCCCTGCGAGCGTCAAGGTGTGCACGCTGCTGGACAAGTCGGTCCGGCGCGTGGCCGACGTCCCGGTGGACTACATCGGCTTCGAGGTGCCCGACTCCTTCGTCATCGGCTACGGGATGGACTACGGCGGACGCTACCGCAACCTGCCGTACATCGGCGTGCTGGACCTGCCGGAGCCCAAAGCCGTCGCGCAGCGCTAGTCCTTGGCCTCTGACTCCGTGGGCACGAAGGGCTCCTGGCCCCGCTTGGCCAGCTCCTCGTTGAACATCTTGAGGACCGCTGGGTCCTCGTCCTTCCACTCGATGTTGAGGCCGCCGGTGTCGCTCTGGCGCTTGGAGCCGGCGCCGGTGTAACGCGGGTTGCCGTAGCGGAAGACGACGTAGCGGCTCGGCTCCTTGCTCAGGTTGAAGTGCTGGTGGTAGTTGCTGCCGGGGGTCATGAGCGTGCCCGCCCCGTAGTTCAGCCGCTCGAAGGGCACGCCCTCGCCCGGCGTGACGCCGAAGTCCCACTGGAGGTCGTACCCCTCGCCGTTGAGGAAGAGGTACGCCGTGCTCGTGGGGAGGCCGAGGCCGCCCGCCCGCCCACGTCCCACCATCGGCTGGGTGTGGGCCTTCTTGTACGTGCCCGCCGGGAACTCCGAGACGTGGCAGATGAAGTGCCCGCCTGCCATCAGGATCATCATGTTGGCGCCGGGGCCGCGGGCCCGCCACCGGTCGAGTGAGACGGCGTTCACGTCGGCGATGAAGTTCGTCTGCATGAAGCGGTCCGCCAGCTTGGTGGACTTGCCGCTGAAGTACTGCTCGTCCGTCGGGTTGAAGCGGTCGGGGAAGGTCACGGGGCAGTCGAACACGAACTCGGGACTCGCATAGAGGTTGAAGGCGGTGGGCGCGCTGCTGGCCGCGTAAAGGCGTGCGGTCGCGTCGCCCTGGCCGTTGTAGATCTCGTGCCAGGCGTTGAGCGGGATCGAGAAGACGCTGCCCTCCTTCCATTCGAAGGTGTGCCTCGGACCGTCGTCGTCGACCCAGACGGTGGTGGCGCCGCGGCCCTTGAGCACGAAGAAGATCTCCTCGTACATGTGCCGCTCGGCGTTGAACTTGCCGCCGGGCGGGATGTCGTAGATGTAGCGCGTGGTGCCCTGCGTGTTGATGAGCGCGCCCTCGGTGGGCTCCTGGGTGAGGTCGAGGATCGCGGCCGAGCAGCCGGTGCGCTCCCACGGCTTGGTCTCCACGCTGTAGACGTCGCGGATCAGCTGGTCCGTGATGATGTGGACCTCTTCGTCCTTCAGCCACTGCTCGAATGGCGTGAGGTTCCACAGCTCGTACCGGTCGGTGGTGGTGGTCATGACTGCCCCTCCCCTTGAGCATCGAGGCGCCGCGCCGGCGCCGTTGTTGATCCTGAAGACGAGCCGCATTATAGCCATGCGGTCCCGCCGCCGCTGCACTCGTGCGCGGGAGGCCGCCGGAGCGCTGGCGTATCGTGACGCCGTTGCACTAGACTCAAGCGCGAGACGACCATTAGGCCGTGGGACGGGAGCGTCCCCGCGGGCGGATCGTCTGAGGCGGCTGGAGCACATGGCGAGGCGGCTGGAGCACATGGTTCACTACCTCTACTCCCGGTGGGACGGCACCCAGGACGTCGATGTGTCGTCCCAAGAGCTGATCGACGAGCTCTCCGAGCAGATCCTGGAGGGCGGCGACCTGAGCTCGGTGCTGCGCCGCATGATGCGGCACGGCGCCGACTTCGAGCGGGGGCGCCGCATGATGGGCCTCGAGGAGCTCCGCGACCGCCTCCGTGCGGCGCGCGAGCGCAACTTGGAGCAGTACGACCTGACGTCGATGTTCGACGACCTGGCGAAGCGTCTCGAGGACATCTTGGCCAAGGAGCGCGGGAGCATCGGCCAGCGGCTCGACGAGATGGGCTCCCCACCCGCGCCGGCAGGCGATGGGCCCGAGGGCGGCGATGCGCAGCCCGGAGCGCAGGGCAAGGAGCCGGGGCAGGGCGAAGGCTCCGGCCAGCAGCCCGGGCAGGGCCAGAGCTCAGGGGAGCCGGGGGACGCCGCGCTGGAAGACCTCTTCCGCAAGCTCGCCGAGAAGCGGCTGGAGCAGCTCGACCGTCTGCCGTCCAACGTCGGCGGGCGGATCAAGGAGCTGCGCGACTACGACTTCCTGGACCCGGAGGCGCGCCAGCAGTTCGAGGAGCTGCTCCAGATGCTCCAACAGCAGGTGCTGCAGAACTACTTCAAGGGCCTCCAGCAGGGGCTCGAAAACATGACCCCGGAGCAGCTGCGCGAGATCCAGCAGATGGTGACCGACCTCAACAAGCTGATCCAGCAGAAACTCCAAGGCGACGAGCCGGACATCACGGAGTTCATGGCGAAGTGGGGCCACCTCTTCCCGGAGGGCATCGAGAACTTCGAGCAGCTCATGGAGCACATGCAGGCCCAGATGCAGCAGATGCAGACGCTGCTCAACTCCATGCCATCGGAGATGCGCGAGGAGCTCAACCAGATGATGGAGGGGCTGCTGCGCGACCACCGCCTCCAGTGGGACCTCTTCGAGCTGGCGCAGAACATGGAGCGGCTGAACCCCGGCAGCATGACCGACCCGAACCGCTTCCTCTTCTCCGGCGACGAGCCGGTGACGCTCCAAGAGGCGCTGCGGATGATGGGGGAGCTCAACAGCCTCGAAGCGCTCGAGGAGCAGATGCGGGACGCGATCCGCCACAACGACGCCGGCCGCGTCGACGCCGACGAGGTCGGGCGGCTGCTCGGGGAGGAGGCGAAGCACTACGCCGAGGAGCTCCAGGAGCTCACGAAGCGGCTGGAGGAGGCGGGTTTCATCCAACGCAAGGGCCAGGGCTGGGAGCTGACGCCGCAAG
>JADFRC010000023.1 GCA_022561455.1 Chloroflexota bacterium
GCTCGCCGGTGCGCATGCTGATGAGGCAGATGAAGCCCCAGTTGCGCTCGTCCGGCTTGCGCGCCTCGGCGGCCTGGCCCTTGGCCTCCGTGCTCCGAGCGCTGCCGCCGATGCGGACGGCTGCGACATCCAGGCTCGGCACGGTGCCGATGTGGATGTTCGAGCCGTAGGTGACGTCCGGGTCGGAGGTCGCGCTGCGGTAGCGGATGCGGGGGAGGTTGACGCCGCCGTTCGCGAAGTCGCGGAAGGCGGTCTCCATGGCGTCGATGCAGTCCGCCATCGGCAGGAGCTGGGCGACGTGGGAGTCTTCGAGGACGAGGGTCATGGCGGATCTCCTCGGCGGAGCGCGTGAGGCGCCGCCTGGTCCTCGGTCTCCGGTCGTGGCGGGAGCGGCCCCGCCAGGGTACGATACCCGCGTTCGAGCCCACCGTCATCCGGAGCCGGACGAGGAGGTCATGATGGTCCTCAAGGCTGCCCCCAAGGCCGAAGTCTTCTCCCTCAGGACGCCGCTGCTGTCGGGCGGGCGGACGAACAAGGTGCTGGCGCAGACGGAGCTGCTGAAGCTGCGCATCAAGGTGTACGCCGAGGGCGGCGAGAACGGCCTGCACAAGCACAACGACGAGGACCACGCCTTCGTGATCCTCCAGGGCCAGGCGACATTCTACGACGAGGCCGGCACGCCGACGGTGGTCGGGGCGTACGAGGGCATCATGATCCCCAAGGGCGCCTTCTACCGTTTCGCGAGCACGGGGGACGAGAACCTCGTGCTGCTGCGGGCGGGCGCCGGCAGGAAGCCCGAGCGCGGCCACCGCGTGGGCACGCAGGGGCGGCCGCTCACCCGCGAGGAGAACGGGCACGTCGACGGCACCCCGATCCCGGGCAGGTTCTTCGGCGGGTAGGGAGACAAACTATGAGCGTGCTGGAACGCACCTACGGGAAAGAGACGAGCGCCGTCGTCGACGAGCTGCTGATCTCGTCGGACTCGCACGTGATCGAGCCCGAGGGGTTGTGGCGGGAGCGCCTGCCGGAGGCGTTCTTGGACCGCGCGCCTGGGTTCGGCGGCCGCAGGCGCGGAGACCAGCCGGGCGCGATGGAGGGATCGCGGCGCGTCGGGGAGATGGCCGCCGACGGCGTCAGCGCGGAGGTCCTCTACCCGACGCACGGCCTCAAGGTGCTGAGCCTCGACGACCCGGAGCTCGAAGCGGCCTGTGCGCGCGTCTACAACGACTGGCTCATCGACTACTGCGGGGCGGCCCCCGACCGCCTCATCGGCCTCGCCATGCTTTCGATGTACGACGTCAAGGGCGCCATCGAGGAGATGGAGCGCGCCCGGAAAGAGGGGCTGCATGGGGCGGTGATCTGGCAGGTCCCGGCTCCTGCGCTGCCGTTCACCTCAGACCACTACGAGCGGTTCTGGGCGGCGGCGCAGGACCTGGAGATGCCCGTGAACCTGCACATCCTGAGCGGGCATGGGTACAGCGCCGAGCGGGCGTTGGCCCCGGCACCCGCCCCAGCGGACGCGGCGCCGCCACGGGGCAGCCGCGGGATCGAATCGGAGCGCCGCAGCGTCAACAGGAAGCTCTCGCAGGCGATCGATTCGCTCTACGACCTCATCTTCTCCGGCGTGCTGGAGCGCTTCCCGAGGCTGAAAGTGGTCCTCGTGGAGAACGAGATCGGCTGGATGCCATTCGTGCTCGAGCAGTGGGACTACTACTTCAAGCGGCACGGCACCGGCGACCGCACCGTGCCCCTGAGCCGGCTGCCCAGCGAGTTCTTCCACGACCAGGTCTACGCGACGTTCTTCAACGACGCGGTCGGCGGCCACCTGCTGTCGTGGTGGGGCACGGACAACTGTATGTGGTCCAACGACTACCCGCACGGGAACTCGACGTGGCCGCACTCCCGTGAGATCGTCGCGAGGGACCTCGGCTCGCTGCCGGCACAAGCGCGCGCGAAGGTGCTGCGCGAGAACGTGGCGCGGCTCTACCACCTGCGGATGCCCGAGCCCGTCCCGGCCGCGGAGTCCCCGCGGCGCTGAAGCCGGGATGGCGGGCCCCGATTGACGCGCGAGCGGGCGGCTCCTACCCTCTCGCAAGGCGAGCGGCGAGCCGGGAGGAGTGCACCATGACGGTGATCGACTGCGACGCGCACGTGGAAGAGGGACTCGAGACGTGGAAGTACCTCGATCCGGCCTTCTACCGGCAGCGGCCGTTCGCGGTGCAGTTCCCCGAGGACACGGTCTTCGGCGCGCACAACGCCGCTTGGGTGATCGACTACAAGATCCGCCTCTACGGCGGCACGCCGACGATCATGAAACGGGCCGGGCAGAAGGGGGCGGACATCGACGTCCAGGAGCTGACGAACGTCGAGGGGCGCATCGCCGCGATGGCGGAGGCGGGACTGGACAAGCAGATCATCTTCCCGACGATATGGCAGGGCCCGGTCGCTGAGAACCCGGAGCTGGAGACAGCCCTCGCGCAGAGCTGGAACACCTTCATGGCCACCCAGTGCGCCAAGTCGGAGGGGCGCCTTTGGTTCGCCGCGGTGATCCCCTACCGGCGTCCCGAGGCGGCGGTGGCGGAGATCAAGCGGGTGAAGGCTCTGGGGCCGGTGGCGGGCATCTACACCCACGGCATCGAGTGGGACATGCCGCTCTCCAACCCGGACTTCTGGCCCATCTACGAGGAGGCCGAGCGCCAGGACCTGCCGATCCTGCTCCACACGGGGAGCACCTCTCCCTCGTTCCGCCAGATGGTCGAGTACTACCCCCGTCCGGACAAACAGCAGTTCCCGCAGACCAACCCCTACGCCTCCGGCATCAACCACTCGCTCTACGGGCTCACGCAGCTCGTCGGCTCGGGAGCGACCGAGGACTTCCCGAAGCTGCGCGTGGCCGTCCTGGAGCTCGGGTGCGAGTGGGTGCCGGTCTGGGTCAAAAGCATGCGGGCGCGCCACCCGAAGGTGGACGACTGGGTCGGCGACCGCTTCTTCGTTGCCTGCGCCGTGCACGACGACCTGACGGACGTCGTCAACCGGCTCGGGGACGACTTCCTCATCGCGGCGACCGACTTCCCGCACGGCGACCAATTCCGCGAGGACCACCTCGCGGAGGAGCTCGAGCGCCGGGGCGACCTGAGCGCGAGCACGATCGACAAGATCCTCTCGGGCAACCCCTCGCGCGCCTTCACGCTGACCGCGGAGGCTTGAGCTTGGCGTCCGGCGAAGCGGCGCGCTGGACGGCCATCGAGGTCGACGGCAGCCCGATGGAGTCGTACGTGGCGGTGCCGGACGGGCCCGGCCCGTTCCCCGGCGTGGTCGTGGGGATGCACCTCTACGGCGTGGACCGGGGGGTACGCAAGTTCTGCGACGACCTTGCGCACGAGGGGTACGCCGCGATAGCGCCGTACTTCTTCCACCGCAACACCGACCTCACCGTGCACGAGTACAGCTCCATCGCCTTCGACGACCCGCGCCGGCGCGAAGAAGCCATCATCAGGGGCCGGGCCACGGGCCTAGACAGCCTGCGGCAGGACGTCCTTGGCGCGCTGGCCCACCTGCGGACGCTGCCTCAGGTGGGCGACTCCCCGGTGGGCATCACGGGCTTCTGCCTGGGCGGACGGCTCTCGCTCTACGCGGCGGGCGCGATGGACGCTTTCGCGGCGGCGGCCATCTTCTACGGCACCGACATGAACCGGCCGCGAGGCGGCGATCCGTCGCCGCTCTCCTTCGCGGCCAACATACGCTGCCCGCTGGCGGGTTTCTTCGGCAACGACGACCAGAACCCGAGCCCGGCCGACGTGGACGAGGTGGACGCGGAGCTCGACCGGCTCGGCATCGAGCACACCTTCCACCGTTTCGAGGGGACGCCGCACGCGTTCAACGACCCCTTCAACCCGGTGCGCTGGAGCCCGGAGCCGGCGGCCGAGGCGTGGGCGCTGCTCATCGACTTCTTCGACGGCGCGCTGAAGAAAAGCTGACGGAAAGAGGGGACCATGGCTGTCATTGACTGCGACGCACACGTCGAGGAGAGCGACGCTACTTGGAGCTACATGCCCGAGGAGTGGCGCATGTTCCGGCCGTTCGCGGTGACGTTCCCGAAGGACACCTACTTCGGCTCCCACGACGCGGCGTGGGTCATCGACTACAAGATCAGGCTGTACGCGGCCAACCCGACGATCATGACGCGTGCGACCCAGAAGGGGACGAGCATCCCGATACAGGAGCTGGCGGACGTCCCCGGACGCCTCGCGGCGATGGACACGATGAAGCTCGACCACCAGGTGATCTTCCCGTCGCTGTGGCTGGGGACCCTCGCCGAGAACGTGGAGCTGGAGGCGGTGCTCGCTTCCAGCTACAACGACTTCGTCTCGGCCGCTTGCAACGGATCGGGCGGCCGTCTGCACTACGTGGCGGTGCTGGCGTGGCGGCGGCCGGACCTGGCGGTGGCGGAGATCCAGCGGGTCAAGACGCTCGGCTCGGCCGCCGGCATCTTCGTCCGGGGCATGGAGTGGGACAAGCCGCTGACGCACCCGGACTTCCGGCCGATCTTCGCGGAGGCCGAGGCCTTGGACCTGCCGATCGCCGTCCACGTCGGCAACGGGACGAGCCCCACGATCAGCGGCATGCTCGAGGGCATCCCGCGCGCCCACTACGGCGACCCATCGCCGCACATCAACCCGTACGGGAACGGCATCGTCAGCGGGCCGTACGTGCAGTACGCCTTCCAGCAGATCCTGGGCACGGACATGCTGGAGCGGTTCCCCAAGCTGCGGGTGGGGTTCATGGAGGCGGGCGCCGAGTGGACGGTCCCGCTCATCCGCAAGCTGCGCGCGAAGAAGGGTGCGCTCATCGACGGGGTGCTCGGCGAGCGGGTGTTCGTGGCGTGCGCCGTCGACGAAGACCTGGGGCACATCATCGACAAGGTGGGCGTCGACTTCCTGGTCACGCAGACGGACTTCCCGCACGGCGACTCGTTCCGCGAGGACCACCTGCTCGAAGCCCTCGCCAGCCGCGGGGACGTGAGCGAGTCGTCCATCGAGAAGATCCTGGAGAAGAACCCGGCGCGGCTCTTCTCGATCTAGACACATCGCGCGCCAGCTCACGCTGAAGGGATGAATCCATACGGTCTTCAGGCGGCAGTGGCGGCGCTCTGAGGCGAAGGAGGCGAGATGGCGGGACGACTGAGCGGGAAGGCGGCCATCATCACCGGGGCCGCATCCGGCCAGGGGCGCGTCGCCGCGAGCGTGTTCGCGGCCGAGGGCGCGCTGCTCACGCTGGCGGACGTGGACGGCGAGGGGCTCGAAGAGACGGCGATAGCGGTGCGCGAAGCGGGCGGCGACCCGCTGCTGTTCACGGGCGACCTGACCGACGAGCCGACGAACGAGGAGCTCGTGCGCCAGGCGGTCGAGCGGTTCGGAGCGATCGACGTGCTGTACAACGCGGCGGGCTTCGTGCGGTTCGCCCCGCTGCACGAGATGACACTTGAGGACTGGCGGTTCGTGATCGACAACGAGCTGACGCTCGTGTTTCTCACGACGAAGCACGTGATCCGGGCGATGCTCGAGCGGGGCAACGGCGGGAGCATCATCAACGTGTCGTCGGGCTCCGGCTACCACAGCGGCACGCCGCGCCACGCGGCCCACGCCGCGACGAAGGCGGCGATCGCGGGGCTCACCAAGCAGATCGCGGTCGAATACGGTCCTCACGGCATCCGGTGCAACGCCATCGCACCGGGCGCCTTGGTCTACGCCGAGGGCCAGCGGCGCGTGAAGAGCCAGAGCATCCAGAGGCCGCCGACCGGGATCCCGCTCGGCCGGCACGTGACCCCCGACGACACGGCGCAGTGGGCCGCGTTCCTCGCCTCCGACGATTCACCGATGGTGACCGGCCAGGTCATCTTGGTGGACGGCGGCTCGAGTGCGGGCCGGAGCACCCCGGCTGATACATAGAAAACGAAGGTATCCCGCTACGGGATCGTATAATCGGGCCAGAAGCACAACGAAGGAGGAGACCATGGCACTCTATCTCGACCACACCATCATCCCGGCCCACGACAAAGAAGCGTCGGCCAGGTTCATCGCGCGCATCTTCGGTCTGGAGTACACCGGGCTCTGGCACGCCTTCGCGCCGGTCAAGGTCAACGACACGCTGTCGTTGGACTTCAGCGACCGCAAGGACTTCGAGCACCACCACTATGCGTTCATCGCCTCAGACGAGGAGTTCGACGCGATCCTGGGCCGGGTCAAGGGAGAGGGCGTGGTTTTCGGCAGTGAACACGACGCCCAGGACAACGGTGAGATCAACCACCATCACGAGGGCCGCGGCTTCTATTTCAGAGACGCCAACGACCATAGCTGGGAAGTCATCACGCACACCTACATCTAGCCGGCTTGGCCGGCGCTGAGCCGCCGGGCGGAAGGGACAGCAGATGTCCGCGAAACTGAGGCACCTCGCCATCGTCAGTGACCGGCCGGCCCTGCTCAGCCAGTTCTACCGTGAGCTGTTCGGCATGAAGGGGTCGCCGCCGGAGGCCGGGGCCGCGGCCGTCGTGAGCGACGGGTACGTGGGCCTCAACGTCAACCCACGGGTGCCCGGCCGCCAGGGCGGGTTCGACCACTTCGGATTCGAGGTGGACGACGTCGACGAGGTCCGGGACCGCCTGCGGGAGGGGTATCCGTCCATCGAGCTGTCCCGGCGGCCGGGCAGCCGTCCCTTCGCCGGTATCAGCACCCACGACCCGGTGGGCAACGTCTTCGATCTGTCCCAGAAGGACATGGCGAACCGGAGCGGACTGTACACCGAGGAGATCGCCGACCAGCCCCGGCGGGTGGACCACGTCGTGCTGCGCGTCGTCGAGGCGGAGCGGGCCGCCCGGTTCTACATGGACGTGTTCGACCTGGAAGAGATGGAGAAGGCGCCGAGCGACCCCGACACGTATCTCACGGACGGCCGCGTGACGTTCGTCATCTCTCCGTGGCGCATCGGCGACTATGCCGGAGGCGGCATCGAGCGCCCGGCCCTGGAGCACATCGGTTTCAAGGTGGAGAGCGTCGAGCAGGTGCTGGCCGACCTCGAGGCGATGTCGGAGCGGAGCCCGGAGCTCGCCCCCAAGCCCTGGAAGGCCGGCAGCGAAGGAGAGGTGCGCCTGCGGCAGTTCGCTCAGTGCCGGCGTGGCCAGGTCCAGCTCTGCGACCCGGACGGCGTGCTGATCGACGTGAGCGAGTGACCGGCGGGCTCGCGCGCTGCAAGACCAAGACCCGTTGGGCTGAACGCTAACCGAGACCTGGCGGCGACGCGGCGGTCATCACCTCATAGCTGTGCCCGTTGTGGTCGCCGAAGAAGAACCGGCGACCGCCGTTCAGCTCGTTCCACTCCATGTTCATGTCGCGGGTGCTCGTGCCGTACTTGAGGTCCTCCGCGGCCAGGCGTTCTCGGATCGCGTCGAACTCTTCCTCCCCGACGTGGAACGCGAAGTGAAGGGGTTTGCGCTCGCCGTCCGCTCCCTTGTCGTCGAACCGCAACACCAGGGTGTCGTTGACGCGAACGTGTCCCTGGGAGCCTCGGATGCCCAGGAACTTCCAGCCCATGACGCGCACCATGAGCTGGCTCGCGGCTTCCTTGTCGTCAACCGGGATGACGCTGTGGTCCAGGTCCATGGCTACCTCCGCTGATAAAGCATCGTGGCGCTGGCAGCATGCTCTCACCGTCGTCCGCAGTCAAACCCCCTGACGGCGCCCGCCGAGATGCCTAAGCCTGGTAGAGTGCGGGGCGTTCCCGAGGGGGCGGAGCGTTTCCGAGGGGAGGGATGTGGACATGGCCAAGAACGGCTTCTCGATCTTCGACAGCGACATGCACATCATGGAGCCGCCCGACCTGTGGCAGCGCTACATCGACGCCGAGTTCCGCGATCAAGCCCCCCGCGGCCGGACATCGGACAACGTGCGCGACCTGGGCATCGACTTTCCGCAGGCTCAGCCGGGCGCGCGACGGACCACCGGGGTCCCCCACTGGGGCCGCAACTACGACCGCAACCAGGCGCTCTACCGCGACCACTCGGAGCGCGGCTGGACCGCCGATGTGCAGCTCGAGGCGATGGACACGGAGGGCCTCGACGTGGCGGTGCTCTACCCGAGCCGTGGGCTGAGCGTGCTGACGCAGCCGGAGATGGACCCGCGCTTCGCGGCCGCCATCGCCCGGGCCTACAACGACTGGCTCGCCGACTTCTGCAGGGGCGACTCCACGCGACTGCTCGGCGCCGGGATGATCTCCGTGTACGACATCGGGGACGCGGTGGCGGAGGCCCGCCGCGCCGTGCGGGAGCTCGGCTTCCGGGCGGTGTTCGTGCGCTCGAACGTCGTCAACGGCAAGGCGTGGCACGAGCCCTACTACGAGCCGCTGTGGGAGGCGCTGGAGGAGCTGGGCGTGCCGCTCGGCTTCCACGAGGCGTCCGGTTCCGCATCCCCGCAGGCCGGCGAGCAGTTCGACCCGAACTTCGGCCTGCGCCGCCTGTACGCCCAGCCGCTGACGCAGATGATGGGCCTCGGCAGCTTCCTCGCGGGCGGCATCTGCGAGCGCCACCCCGGGCTGCAGGTCGCTTTCCTCGAGGCCAACTGCTCGTGGGTACCGTGGCTGCTGTGGCGCATGGACGAGGGCTACGAGCGCGAGGGCGACGTCTTCATGCCGGAGCTGACGATGGCACCGAGCGAGTACTTCGCGCGGCAGTGCTACGTCTCGATCGAGCCGGACGAGCTGCCGGCCGTGGATATGGTGGACAAGCTGGGCGCCGAGCGGGTCGTCTTCTCCACCGACTACCCCCACGGCGATTCGCGCTACCCGGAGTCGGTGCAGGCGTTCCTCACGCTGCCGCTCTCCGATGAAGACAAGCGCAAGATACTGTGGGACAATTGCGCCCGCTTCTACCAGATCGCCGAGGTGCCGGACCCCGTTTCCTGAGCGGCACCGAGCCCAACCGTTGAAGGAGGCCGGCATGGTCGTCGAGACGAGGAAAGAGAACGCGCTGGACCGCTTCGTCACCAAGACCCGGGAGCTGTTCGCGAGAGAGCCCGAGCTGGACGCCCGCTGGACGGCGCTGACGCCCATCCTGGCCGAGCTCCTGGCCGACCCGGCGGTGATCACGGCGTCCAAGAGCTGGCCCGACTGCGTGCCGGTCGACGGCCGAGCCGAGAACCTCATCTTCTACGAGGACCCGGACTACGGCTTCGCCATCAATGGCCTGACCAAGTCGCTCGCCCGCACGGGGCGCTCCCGCATCCACGACCACGGCCACATCTACACGCTCTACGGCGTGCTCGACGGCCACGAGCGGATCGAGCGCTACGAGCGGGTCGTCGACCGCCGCTCCGAGGGCTACGCCGAGATCAAGCGGACGGTGGACGTGGAGGTAAGCGCCGGCGAGATCGACCTGGTGAGGCCGTACGAGGTACACGCCGAGCAGACGGTCGGCGAGCGGACGGTCGCCATCATCATCCGCAGCCAGAAGGGCGGCACGTTCAACCAGGGGCGGTACGACACCGAGACGCACGTGTACTTCGAGAGCCTCGGCCCGCGCCAGACCCCCGTCGAGATGCTGCCCACGACGTAGGCCGCCGCTGCGGCTCCGGCCGGTCCTCACTGGCCCACCAGGCCGGCGGCTGTGCGGCTGCGCCGCCCGGGGCGCTCCGGCGTCATCTCTCCTTTCACCCGTCCCTGCCGCGAGCGCACGAATCGATGGCCACGCACCTCGTCTACATCTCCCCCGGACACATGGACCCCACCTACGAGATCGAGCGCGCCGGGCTCGGGCCCGACGTCGAGCTCCGCGTGATGAGCAACGCCGACCGCGGCGACATGGACGGCGCCGAGGTGCGCGAGGCCGACGCCATCATCACGTGGCGCACGCGCATCAACGAGGCGGCGGTCGATCAGCTCGAGCGCTGCCGCGTCATCGTGCGGATGGGCGTCGGCTACGACATCGTGGACGTCGATGCCGCGAAGCGGCGCGGGATCCCCGTCTGCAACGTCCCGGACTACTGCACGAACGAAGTCGCGGACCATACGATGGCGCTGCTGCTGAGCTTGAGCCGGGGGCTCATGGCGTACCGCGAGGCGGTGCATTCGGGCAACCAAGGCTGGGAATGGTCGAGCGCGGCGCCCCTCTACCGGCTCACGGGGCGGACGCTCGGGATCGTCGGACTGGGGCGCATCGGCAGGGCGGTGGCGCTGCGAGCGAAGGCGTTCGGCATGCGGGTCGTCTTCTGCGACCCGTACGTGGCGGACGGTACGCTCGGGCTGACCCGGCTGCCGCTCGATGAGCTGCTGGCCGGCTCGGATGCGGTGACGCTGCACACGCCGCTGACGGATGCGACGCGGAATATGGCGAGCGGGGACTTCTTCGCCAAGATCAAGGCGGGCGCGTTCGTCGTCAACACATCGAGGGGCGGCGTGATGGACATGGCGGCGCTGGAGGCCGCGCTGCGCGACGGCAGGATCGCGGCGGCGGGCCTGGACGTGATGCCGACGGAGCCGCCCGACCCCGAGCTACCGTTGATCAAGGCCTGGCGCGCGGGTGAGGCGTGGGTGCGCGACCATCTCGTGCTGACGCCACACGCGGCGTTCTACAGCGAGGAGAGCGAGCGGGAGATGCGGGTGAAGGCGACGGCGACGGCCAGGGCGGTGCTGGACGGGGGACCTGCGCAGAACCGCGTCAATCCGTAGCCCACTGCGGCGGGGGCGTAGCCACGATCTTCCTGCCGGTGCCATCGGCGTCCGATGGGAGCACGTGGCGGCGTACTTTCGTACAGTGTCTAGGCTGATAGTGCTGTCAGGCCCACAGGCGCTCGCTGGCGATCCTGGCGCCTTCTGAGAGCGACCTGAACTTCGCCCAGCAGATCGATGGATGGCCCACTCTCGTGCCGAGCCCGCAGTCGGTCCCGGCCATCAGGTTCTCTCTGCCCACGATGTCCGCGTAGCGCAGGAGCCGTTCGGCGACGAGGTCCGGGTGCTCCACGAAGTCGCTGGAGTGGCCGACGACGCCGGGGATCAGGGTCGCGCCCTCCGGCAGCTCGACGTCCTTCCAGACGGCCCACTCGTGCTCGTGGCGTGGGTTCGAGGCCTCGATCGAATACGCGTGTGCCTTGACCTTGAGGAAGAGGTCGACCACGTGGACGAGGGGGATGTCGAACTGGTGGGGGCCGTGGTAGCTGCCCCAACAGACGTGCAGTCTGGTCTGCTCGCGGGGGATGTCTCTCAGCGCGTGATTGAGCGCGTCGATGCGCATCTCTGCGAACCTGCGGTACTCGGGCACGGTGAAGTCGGTGTGGATCTGCCAAGCGTCGAAGAGGTCGGGGTCGTCGATCTGGAGCACGAAGCCCGCATCGGTGATCGCCTTGTACTCCTCGTGCATGGCATCGGCGATGGCGTAGACGAACTCCTCCTGGGTCGGGTAGTGCTCGTTCCAGAGCCAGTGCTCGATGCTGCCGGGGGCGACCGACGGGAGGAATGGCTCGCGGTCGCCGATGTCGGCGCATGCCGCCTTGAAGCGCTGGATGTCCGCCTGGAGCTGGTCTCCGCCGGCGTAGGTCAACGGACCGACGCAGAAGAGCTGCTTGTCGCGGGGCCGGCCGACCACGAACCCCTTTGGGTTCTCGAAATAGTCGGAGAACACGAGGCGGTCCCGGGCGGAGATCTGCTGGGGCTCGGGGCCCTCGCCGGGGCCGAAGGTGCGGAGCTCGACGCCCCCCAGCCGCTCGTTCGCGTAGTTGGTGAAGTTCGTCTTGCTCAGCTCGCCGTCGTTGATGCTGTCGATACCGCAGTCGATCTGCTGCCGCACGATCCCGGCGACGGCTCCATCGAGCCTCGACGCGAGCTGCTGCTCGTCGTACGGCTCTCCCGCGGCCTTGGCCGCGACCAGCTCGCGGACGTCGGCCGGCCGGGGAAGGCTGCCGGCGTGCATGGTCCGGATGCGGTCGGTGCTTCGTTTCACGACGAGCCTCCGCGAGAGGATGGCGACCATGGTAGCACCGCGCCGCGGACATCCAGCCGGCCGTGGGAGCGCGGGCCGGACCTGGCCACCGGCATTCCGCAGCGATGGCGTCGCTTATCATCTCGGAGCACACGGCCAGCCGTGAAGGAGGATGCACCGTGGCGGAGCTCAAGGCAGACCAGGTTGGCAGTTTCCTCCGGCCTCCCGGCGTGAAGGAGGCCCGAGCATCGTTCAAGGAAGGGCGCATCGATCAGCAGCAGCTCACGGACGTCGAGGACACGGCGATCCTGGATGCGCTGGAGCGCCAGCGGCAGACCGGTATCGACGTCTACTCCGACGGCGAGTTCCGCCGCACCGGCTTCCAGTGGGACTTCCCGGAGTCGGTCGAGGGGTACGTGAGGACCGACCGTCCGGTGGTGAGCCGGATGTGGCAGGGCCCCGGTGGACCGCCGCGGGAGCAGGGGACGTCGCTCGCCGTTGGGGGCAAGCTCCGCCAGGTGCGGCGCCTGACGGAGCAGCAGGCCGCGTTCCTGCGGACCCACGCGCCGGGGCCGTACAAGATGACCGTCCCGAGCCCCAACCAGTTCCCGACCCTCGGATTCCAGCCGGGCCTGACCGACCGTTTCTACCCCACGCGATCGGACCTGCTGCGCGAGATCACCGCCATCATCAAGGCCGAGATCGCCGCTCTGGCCGACGAGGGCGTGCCGTACATCCAGATCGACGCGCCACGCTACAGCTACTACGTCGACCCGAGGTGGCGCCAGCACCTCCGGGAGCTCGGCGAGGACCCCGATGCGCTGTTCGAGGAGGCCGTCGCCGCCGACGCCGCATGCATCGAAGCGGCGTCGCGCGCAGGCGTCACGACGGCGCTCCACGTCTGCCGTGGGAACAACGAGAGCAAGTGGTATGCCGAGGGCGGCTACGAGCCCATCGCCGAGCGGCTGTTCGGCTCGCTGCCGGTGGACCGCCTGCTGCTCGAATACGACACCGAGCGCGCGGGGACGTTCGAGCCGCTGCGGTTCGTGCGCCCCCCAACGACCGTCGTGCTCGGGCTGGTGAGCACGAAGGAGCCGGCGCTCGAGAGCAAGGACGAGCTGCGCCGCCGCATCGACGAGGCGGCGAAGTACGTGCCGATGGAGCGTCTCGCGCTGAGTCCGCAGTGCGGGTTCGCATCGACGGCCGCCGGCAACCTGCTCACCGAGGACGAACAGTGGCGCAAGCTGGAGCTGGTCGTCGAAACGGCTCGGGAGGCGTGGAGCTAGCAGAGGCACGACGGCCCGCCCCGAGGGGGCGCCGGCTAGAGGGCGTAGAGGGCTCGCGCGTTGTCGTCGAGGATCTTATCGACGACGCCCGGACCCACGGGGCTCGTATCTCGAAGGGTGGAGAGCGCCCCAAGCTCGGAAGCCGTGTCGGCGTGGCCGTAGTCCGTGCCCATGACCAGGTTGTCCTCTCCGGCGACCGTGAGCACGTAGGGCAGGTCGTCGTCGGTCTGGCAGGCGACGTACATGCGGTTCTCGGCCAGGGTGCCGCCGGTGACCACTCCTTGGAGGTGCCTGCCGTCGCTCTGGGCTTGGCGCCGGACGAGGTCATGGACGATGTGCGGCACCCACTGGGAGCTGGCCTCGACGAAGGCGAACCGCAGCTTCGGGAACCGCTCGGGGATGCGGTGCAGCAGCAGCGTATGGAAGGCGCTGATGACCGGTATCTTGGAGACGAGGAAGCTGCCGCCGTCGGACCCGAACCCCAGGAAGTCCGCGACCACGCGGTTCGCCGTACCGGCGTGGACGCAGATCGGCATGTCGAGGTCCGTCGCGATGTCATAGAGCGGGAAGAAGTAGGGGTCGGAGAGGTGCCGGTCCCCTTCGAAGCCGCGCATGAAGATGCCGCAGGCGCCGTGGTCCTTCGCGAACTTGAGCTCATCCTCCGCCTTGGAGAGGTCCAGGAGTGGTGGGATGGCCACCCACCGCAGCCGCCCGTGCCCCCGCTCCCAGGTCTCCGCCAGCCAGCGGTTGTAGCTTCTGCCCAGGGCGAAGTCGGCGGCGGGGTCGTCGGCGATCTTGCGCGTGTAGATCGTGGGATAGAGGACCTGGATGTCGGTCCCCAGATCGTCCATGTGACGTAAGCGCGCTTCGACGTCCGCCACCTCACGGGTCGCTTCGGTGGTGTCGCCGCCGATGTTGGTGCGGCGGGCCTTGAGCTTGCCGTCGATGATCCAGTACAGCCGATCGGACTGCTCCGCCACGGGCGCTACCGTGGTGGGCTTGTGCTTGGCATCGGGCCCGGTCATGAACTCCCAGGTCCGGTCGGTCTCGATGACGTGCGCGTCCGAATCGATCGTGATCCCCATGGCTCTCCTCGCTTCTGGCCGGTCAGCGATCGACGCGCGCTGGGCCTTATTAGAGGTCGACGACCGTTAGGTCGGCGTCGTAGTCGGGGTGCACGGGGATCTGGTGGGTGAGCTCCACGACCTTGCCCGTCTCTGAGGATTCGACCATGGCGAAGATGGCCTCCGCGGTTCCCATGCCCCAGCGTCCGGAGTGGTAAACGGGCTTGTCGTTGACCACCGCCTCGTACATCTCGTGGATCTCGCCGCGGGCGTTCACGGCGGATTCGCCGGTGACTTCCCGCACGCCCTCGTCGTCGTAGATGAAGACGCCGCGCGGCCCGATGCGCATGTCGCCCCGCTCGCAGCTGACGATGATCGTGCCGGGGTCGCCGGTGTCGCTGAGGCCGGTGCGGTCGCCGGGCTCGCGCTCGATCTGACGGCCGAAGTTGCCGCGGCCTGGCCCCGCGGTCTTGGCGGCCTCGAACTGCTTGACCTCGATGGCACCACCGATGCGTAGTTCCTGCTTGTCGGCGGCCTCGTCGCGGGTGCCGGCGCGCATCTGCTTACGGACCTCGACGATGCTCTCGATGGAGCTGCGTCCCGCGGCGGGGCCGTTGATGTCGCCGAGGGTGAAGTACCCGTAGCCGTTGTGCGTGGCGGTGGCGACTGCACCGTCCTCGAACTCGAAGTGGGCGGTGTAGTAGCCGGGGATGGCCCGCTCGGGCATCCATCGGCCGACCTTGGCCCATACGTTCTTTATCATGCCGCCGCCCAGGAGCCGGACGGTGTCGATCTGGTGCGGACCCTGGCGGAAGGGAACGCCGCCGCCCTGGGCGAAGTCGAGCTCGTCGGGCGTGCGCGGGCGCAGCATCCAGTCGGTGTAGGCGAGGAGTGTGATGGCCTTGAGCTGGCCGATCTCGCCCGACTGGATGACCTTGCGCATGATGCGGTACGGCAGGCCGAAGCTGGCGGTGTGCGCGCAGACGAGCTTCACGCCTGCCCGCTCGCACTCGTCGACCATCTGCTCGGTCTCCTTGAGCGAGATGGCCATCGGCTTCTCGATGAGCACGTGCTTCCCGTTGCGGGCGGCGGTGATGGTGTGCTCGGCGTGGAAGCGGTTGGGCGAGGCGATGTACACCGCGTCGACGTTCGGGTCCTTGCAGATCTCGTCCACGGACGAGTAGACCTTCGCGTCGGGGAACCGCTCCTGGAAGCGCTCCCGCGTGAGGGGAACGACGTCGCAGCCCGCGGTCAGGTTGATGGTCTCCGGCTGCTGGACGGCGGACCGGATGATCTCCAGACCTCCCACGCCGATGCCGATGACGCCGATGTTGATCCTTCGAGTAGCCTTTCCAACGACCATGCGCACCACCTCCGCGTCGTACGATCCGAGTTGTCGTGATTCTCTCCCTTAAAGGGACCGGCGTCCAGAGGAGGGGACGGGTTGGAACGATCGCCGGTCATCATGCACCGGGGCGGATTGCCAGACCGGGGCGGTGTTGGTACGGTTCCGTGGAACGCGGGCGAACGCGGCCACGCAGGAGGTGCGGGATGCTGAGCCGTGAAGACAACGAGCTGCTGTGCAGGGTCGGCCCCGGCACGCCGATGGGCCAACTGCTCCGGGAGTACTGGCTGCCCTTCCTCAAGTCGTCCGACGTCGAGCGAGGTGGGCAGCCCCTGCGGGTGAAGCTCCTGAGCGAGGACCTCGTCGCGTTCCGCGATACCTCGGGCCGGGTCGGTCTCCTCGGCGAGCACTGCTCCCATCGCGCGACCTCGCTTGCGTTGGCGCGCAACGAAGACAACGGGCTCCGGTGCGTCTACCACGGCTGGATGTACGACGTTTCCGGCCGCTGCATCGACATGCCGAACGAGCCGGAGGAGACGCGCTTCGCCGACAAGATCCGGCACCCCGCCTACGCCTGTACCGAGCGCAACGGCATCGTCTGGACGTATATGGGGCCTCGGGAGGTCCCACCCGCGCTGCCCGACCTCGAGTGGAACATGGTGCCGGAGGACCAGGTGGTGATCTGGCGGAACCTCCAGTTCAACAACTGGGTCCAGGGCCTCGAGGGCAATATCGACTCGTCCCACCTCTCCTTCCTCCACACCCGCCTGACGGCGGACGGCGACGGCTTCGGCGGGGGCAACCGCGGGCTGTGGTACGCCGACAAGACGCCGCGCATGGAGGTGCGGGCGACCGACTACGGCGTGATGTACGGCGCTGGGCGCAAGGAGGACCCGGACAACAGCTACTGGCGCGTGACCCAGTTCCTGATGCCGTTCTACGGTATGTTCGCGCCGGTGAGCCCGGCCGAGATCCCCCTGCAGTGGTGGATACCGCTGGACGACCACACGGTGATGAAGTGGGACGTGCGCCTGAACCCCAACCGCCCGATCACGGAGGAGGAGCGCGCTCGCCTGGGCTTCGGAGACCCCGGCGGCTTCGCCGAGCCCAACCGCTTCGACCCCTACACGCAGTTCCGCCTTGCAGCCGACCAGTCCAACGGGTGGCTCCTCGACTACGAGGCCCAGGAGGAGCGCCGCTTCTCCGGCGTGCCGTCGGTGAACCTCCAAGACAAGGCCGTCCAAGAGACCATGGGCCCGATCGTGAAGCGGCACATCGAGCACCTGGGGACATCCGACGCCATGATCATCCAGGTGCGCAAGCGGCTCCTCAACGCCGCGAAGGCGCTGCGCGACCACGGCACGACGCCGCCCGGCGTCGGCCAGCCCGAGAGCTACCGCGTGCGCTCCGCCACGACGATCCTGCCCAACGGGACCGACTGGCTGGAGGCGGTCGGCGACAAGCTGGTGGCGTTCACCGACCGACCGGTCGAGTCGGCCGAGGCTCAGATCCGGGCCAGGGTCTGATGATCGGCCCGCGCTCAGCGAGCTAGGGCGCCAGAAGGACCGCCATGGCCGCCTACCCGGCCACCGACCGCATCCGCCCGTTTCGTCGCCGAGACCACCCTGGACAGCGTCCCGCCCACCGCCGTGGACACCGCCAAAACGGCCTTCATGGACTGCAGCGGGGCGTCGCGTGAAGGCGCCCTGAAGACGACAGCCCCCTGCATCTGCTCGGGCTCCTTTCGCATGGCGACCGGACCTCCTCTCCTGAGAGGGATCGGCCCTCTGATGCCGGTGTAACATCGAGGCGGCGCGCACCTTCCGATCCCAGGCATGGGATGGCGTCTTCGATCTTGTAGCGACAGTGCCAGGCACCGGCGAGTGCCGAGGGATGGAGCCGATGCTGTTCCTGAACAACGACGACATCGCCCAGGTCCTGACCCCCGCAGACTGCGTGCGCGTCCACGAAGAGGGCGAGTTGGAGCTCGCTCGCGGTGAGCTGGCGGCGCGGCCGCGCTTCGACACCATTACCGCGACGCCGGCTGCGGGCCACTTCTACCGCTGGGGCACCGTGGAGGCGGCAAGCAAAGCACTCCAGACCCAGGCGATCCGGTTGAAATCGGACGTCGTTTACTACGAGCAGCGGAACGGTCACACCGTGGAGGAGAAGTACGCGAGCCGCCCCGGCCTCTACTGCGGCCTGGTGTTCCTATTCGACACCAGCAACGGCGAGCCCCTGGCGCTGCTCCAAGACGGACTTCTCCAGCAAGCCCGCGTCGGGGCGAAGAACGCGCTCGGCGTGAAGTACCTCTCGCGTGCCGACAGCAAGACGGTCGGCATGCTTGGCTCGGGCGGGCAGGCCCGGAGCCATCTCGCCTCCTTCTGCGCCGTCCGGCCGATCGAGTCCTGCAAGGTCTACAGCCCGACGCCCGCGCACCGCGAGGCCTACGCCGCCGAGATGCGCGAGTCCCTCGGCATCGACGTCGTTGCGGTCGACTCGCCGCACGACGCCGTGGCCGGGGCGGACATCCTGGCCTGCTGCACGAACTCCATGGAACCGGTCCTGTTCGGCGGCATGGTCGACCGCGGCATGCACCTGACCAACGTTTCGGGCGAGTGGTCGGACGAGGTCACGGCGATGGTCGACGTGAGCGCGCGGTCGGCGCCAAACCACCAGTTCCAGGGCGCGCCCATCGACATGTCGCAAGGCCGTGGCGGCGCCGCAGCCGTCTACGCCGCCGCCAACGACGAGGAGCTCCGTGAGCTCGAATCCATCTCAGGTGACCGTTACGGCCCCATCACGCCCAGGGACAGGCCTGCGAGCAGGGAGACGGCGCGCCAGGTCCTCCTCGCCGACCTCATCGAGGGCAAGGCGCAGGGCCGATCGGGCGACGAAGAGATCAGCGCGTCGACCGGTATCGGCTCGGGCGGCACCTCCGGGCTATCGTTCGTCGTCGTGGGACGACTCGTCTACGACCTGGCGAGAGCGCGAGGGCTGGGAACCGAGCTGCCGACGGAGCTGTTCCTCCAAGATATCAAGGACTAGCCGCTCAAACAGAAGGCGTCCATGGCCCAGGACGTGACCCAAGAGCGGCGCTCGGAAATCGAACCACACGAACGGGCTCGTCTCAGGCCGAGGTGTGGGAGCCGGCGTCTGGCGCAACGAAGCCATCGTGGGAGTCATGCGCGACGCCGACGAGGGCGCGCTCACGCCGGCCGCCGCAGCCTAATGCTGTTCCTGGGCAGGCACAACGCAGGTACGAGGGGCACTCTCCTACCCGGTGTAGAACGGAATTGCGCAGGTGGGCCGACCGTCTTTACGACCTTCGCTCGGCCCCGTCTGAGAACATGGGCGCTATGGGCTTCAGATCTGGGCAGCTCGGCAAGCCACGCGCCCCGTCGAGAGATAGGGATGATGGTTGAGCTTGCAGCGATGCGTAGGTGTTCACGGTGGAGAAAGCGTACAGGCCATCTCCACCTCCGGGCAAACAGGCTACAGCTAGTTCGGAAGGCCGGCGAAGGTAGGGCGAACCGCGTGTTTCGCGACCTAGCTAGTTTGCTGTCCTCGGAACTCAAGCTCGATGCGCCCATCGCGGTAGACGTGCGCTGCCGAGAGGATCGTCTGCAGCAGCGCCTTGGCCCGCCGCGCGTCGAGAGCTTGGACGTCCTTGAGGAACGATCGCACGCGGGTGGGGAGCGCGCCGACCGCCTCCTGGCGCTCCCGCTGTTGCGCGAGCCAGCCGGTGAGCTCCGTCTGACGCACAGTCAGCCGAGCGCGCTCATCCCGCCGTGCCACCGCGCCGTTTTACGTCGCGCTCGGCGTGCCGTTGACGAGGGGTCCGAAGGTGGGATAGGCACGGCCCACGCCTACTCCTGCCCGCGAAGTCTCGATTCCTGGCAACTTGCCCGCAACAATTCCTCGGACAGCCCGTCCTCTAGCTGACACGCAACGGCGGAGTCCCCGCCCGGCGTGGACCTAAGCGACGTGCCCGGAACTAGCTAGGTCGGCGGCCTCGCTCGCCTGCGGTGCTCAGGAGTGCCCGGGCAGGCGAAGCCGCGGGTATTTGCCAGAGGGCCGATCGATGGTCTACATGAATGGGACGCCGAGCCCCCCAAGTGCCTGCGTCCTGCGCGCGCTTCGGTCAGCCCGGGGTGAGCGCACGACCGGCGCGCGGGCGCAGGCTGGGCTCGGTTGGCGTAGAGTACGAGCCCGTACATCCCAGGAGGATAATCATGCTGAGCATCGAGGAGAACGAACGTCTGACGCGGGTGGGACCGGGAACCCCAGCTGGCGAGCTGCTCCGGCGCTACTGGCACCCCGTGGCCGTCGCGAATGAGCTGACGGACGAGAACCCCACCAAGTTCGTGCGGATACTGGGCGAGGACTTGGTTATCTTCCTCGACAGATCGGGAAGGCTCGGATTGCTCGCCGACCACTGCTCCCACCGGGGCGCTTCCCTCCTGTACGGCCGCGTCGAGGAGCGCGGGATCTCTTGCGCGTACCACGGCTGGCTATACGACTACGAGGGCAACATCCTGGAGACGCCGCCGGAGCGCAACGACGCGATCATGAATTCGGTCAAGCACAAGGCCTACCCGGTACAGCGGCTCGTCGGCCTCATCTGGGCCTATATGGGCCCACAGCCCGCACCGGCCATCCCCCCCTATGACGTCATAGCGCGCAAAGACGGGAAGCGGCGGATCACCGTTCACCCGATGCTGGACTGCAACTGGTTCCAGACCATGGAGAACGCGGCGGACCCGACCCACGCCCCGATCCTCCACCAGGACCACTCGGGTCAGACGGCGGTCCCTGTCAACACGACCCGCGGGTTCATCGACGACCAGCCGAGCTTCGACTTCTGGCCGGTGGAATACGGGATCATGAAGCAGCGCAACTTCCTGAACGGCGAGAGCGACCAGCACCCACTCGTCTTCCCCAACATCTTGCGCTCTGGCGGCACCTTCCAGATACGCGTGCCCGTCGACGACACGCACACCTGGCGAGTCGACCTGAATTTCCAGGCGAGCGACGACGGCAGCAGCGACCCTTCCGCCGTCGACCCGCCGGTGCGCTACGCGGAGCCCTACAAGGACCCGCCCGATGCGCTACACCCATTCACGCGGATGCAGATGAACACGGTCCCACAGCAGGACCATATGGCGTGGGAGACCCAACGGCCTATCAGCGACCGGACGGCCGAGCACCTAGCCGATGGGGACCGGGCCATCGTGTTCCTGCGACGGCTCACCATGGAGAACATCAGCAAGGTAGAGCAGGGGCTCGATCCGATCGGGGTGATCCGGGACCCCGCCCACCCCATCATCGACACCAACATCGCGAACGACCTCAACGCGAGCGGCGGGCAGACGGGTGCCGGGCGGCCCTACGGTCTGAGCACAGGGACGTTGGTGCCTCGCTCCGCGCGGTCTCGCGCCGAAGCGTAGCCCCCTCCCGTCCCACGATCCTCCGTCCACGCGGTGGGGATCGGACCCTGAACGAACCACGGAGGCGCAGACAGTATGACGAGCCATACACCAGAATCACGCTCTGAGTCCCTGCCGGTCCTTGACCGGATCGACCCGTACATGGACTGGGCGAAGGCCCAGGGCGTGCCCATCGTCGAGGGGTACTACGTCGAGGACATGGCGAGTCTCGAGCTCGCGCCGTGGGCCCGCAAGGGCGGCCGCGGCGCCATCCTGAACCTCGACCGGACGAACGAGAAGGACGCGCACGTCGTGGAGCTCGCTCCCGGCGGGACGTCGGAGCCGGAGCACCACCTCTACGAAGAGACCGTCTACGTGCTCTCCGGGCGTGGCGCCACGAGCATCTGGCACGAGGGCGGTCACAAGCAGACCTTCGAGTGGGCGGAGGGCAGCCTTTTCGCCATCCCGCTGAACGCGTGGTACCAGCACTTCAACAGCAGCTCCGAGCCGGCCCGCTACATCGCCGTCACCAACCTGCCGCCGACGATGCGGCGGTACCACAACGCCGATTTCATCTTCAACTGCCCGTTCGACTTCACCGACCGCTTCGGCAGTGAGGAGAGCTACTTCAATGGGCAGGGGAAGCTGTACCAGGAGCGCATCTGGGAGACCGGGTTCGTGCCAGACGCCCGCACGCTGAAGGTCTATGAGTGGAAGGAGCGTGGCGGCGGCGGCAGTCAGGTCCGCCTCCAGCTGGCGGAGTCGAGCGTCAATGCACACATCTCCCAGTTCCAGGTCGGCACGTACAAGAAGGCGCACCGCCACGGCCCCGGCGCACACCTGCTGATCCTGGAAGGCAAAGGTTTCTCCCTG
>JADFRC010000024.1 GCA_022561455.1 Chloroflexota bacterium
ACGCCCGAGGGCCTCGGCGTGATCCCGCTCTTCCTCGACATCCAGCGCGGCACGATCGACGAGTTCCGCGAGGCCATCAACGCCTACGAGGAGAAGGTCGCCAAGCTCGCCGAGCTCGAGGTCGACCTGATCCACCCCGAGGGCGGCCCGCCGTTCATGCTCCAGGGCTACGAGGGCGAGCGCGCGATCACCTCGGCCTGGGAGGAGAAGTACGGCCGGCCGGTGGTCACCTCCGCCCAGACCCAGGTCGAGGCGATGCAGGCCCTGGGCATCAAGCGGGCGGTCGGCGCGACGTACACCTCCGGCGAGACCAACGACGCGCTGCGCGCCTACTACGGCCAGGCGGGGATCGAGATGCTCGCCTTCGAGGCGATGACGGTCCCGTTCGATAGGGTCGGTCAGATATCGCACCTCGAGGTGTACGCCCACACCAAGAAGGCTTTCTTGGACAACCCCGGCGCCGACGGCATCCTGCTGTTCGGCTCCGGCTGGCGCAGCCTGGACGCCATCGACCTGCTCGAGCAGGACCTCGGCGTGCCGGTCGTGCATGCCGTCACGGCGCGGGTCTGGGCGATCGAGCGCCGGCTGCACATCCGCGAGCCGGTGCAGGGCTACGGCCGGCTGCTGGAGGAGATGCCCTAAGTCGCGGTGGTATCATCTAGGGGTCGCCGAAGTGGCGGAATGGTAGACGCGACGGTCTCAAAAACCGTTGGGGGCAACCCTGTGCCGGTTCGACTCCGGCCTTCGGCACCAAGCCATCGCTCCTGGCAGTCGTCGCGCTCCAGCGCAGCGTCTGCACGAACCCGGAGGAGGACGATTTGGAAGGATTCAGCAAGGTCGCCCAGCGTTCCGAGATCACGTCCGCCGAGCTCAAGATCATCGACGTCGATGGCGAGCAGATCGTCCTCACCGAGCTCAACGGCTCGCCGATCGCCTTCGCGAACCTCTGCACGCACGAGGACTGTGACCTCGGCTACGGCGCGCTCGACGGCGAAGAGATCGAGTGCGACTGCCACGGCAGCATCTTCAACGTCCTGAGCGGCGAGGTGCTTCTCGGGCCGGCGACCGAGCGGCTCCCCGTCTATGCGGTGCGCGTCGAGGGCGACGACGTCCTCGTCGGCCCTGCCTAAGCTGCGCGGTCCCTAGACCGGCGCCTGCTGCGCCCAACCGTCCAGCACGCGCTGGATCCCCGCCTTCATCTCGTCCGTCTCGCCCGCTTGCGGCGCGGTGTACCTCGAGAACTGGCTGAGCTGGTTCATCGACGGCCACCGCTCGAGCGGCAGCGTGATGCACTCGTTCTTCGCGGGGTCGCGGAACACGTTCATCGGGTCGCCGCCGTCCGCCACGATGGCGAGCTGCTCCTTGAGCTGCTTGCGCAGCAGGATGATGCCGCGGTCCGACTCGCCCAGCTTCTCCAGCGTGCGGTCGGCGTTCGGGCCCTGGGTGATCCACGCCAGGAAGTCCTGGTGGTTGACCAGGTCGGGGATGAGCGCGCCGTCATCGTCGTAGAGCGGCACGTTGAAGTAGGGGACGCTCTCTTGCACGAGCGGCTCCGCGCCGGGTGCCGCCTTGTAGAAGAACCACGTCACGTGCAGCGTGTGGGTGTCGTCGATCGGGACGCGGAACTGGAGGTTCGACTGGCGCATGTCGCCCACGTACAGGATGTGGGGGAATAGCGCCGGATGCCCGATCTTCCAGTCCGCGTCTTCCTCCGTGGCGTCGTCGACGATCCGCCGCTTGATGATGCCGTGCTCGAACTCGCTGAAGCCGATCTTCTTGTGGTGCCGCGGGATGATCGGCGTCGTGTCTGGCTCGCCACCCGCCACCCGCGCCTTCTCGCGCTGCTGATGCACGCCCCAGTACCCGTGGAGCCATTCGAGATGCACCGGGTCGTGGGAGTTCTCCTGGCACTGGAGCCAGTTGCACGGTAGCTCGGCCAGCGCGACCTCCATGAAGCCGCCCTCCCATGTGAAGGGCTCCCACCGCGGCAGCAGGGGGACGGGTGCGGGGCCCAGGTACGCGAAGACCATGCCGCCGAGCTCCTGGACGGGATACCCGGCGAGCCGCACCTTCTCCTTGAAGCGCCCGTCCGGGTGCACTGTCTCCTCGAAGGGCTGCTCGATGCACTGGCCGGTCTCGTCGTAGAGCCAGCCGTGGTACATGCACCGCAGCCCATGCTCCTCGGGGATGCCGTAGGCGAGGTTGACGCGGCGGTGCGCGCAGAGGCGGTCGATGAGCCCGATGGTGCCGGAGCGGTCCTTGTAGAGGACGAGGTCCTCGCCGAGGAGACGGACCTCCTTCGTCGGACGCTCATCGAGCTCGGCGCTTGCGGCGATGGGGTGCCAGTAGCGCCGCATCAGCTCGCCCATCGGCGTGCCCGGGCCCACCTGGGTCAGCAGGTCGTTGTCCTGGCTCGATATCACGGCGGCCTCCCGTGGGCTGGCAGTGGCGACGATTGTACATCGCGCCTCGTGCACCGCGCGTGTTGATACGTCCCGGGTACGCTGATAAAAAAGGAGCGTTCGTTTTCTTTTGGAGCTGTACCCGTGCCCAAGGTCTCCGAGGCCCATGTCGAAGCGCGGAAGGAGCAGATCGTCAGCGCGGCCTTCCTCTGCTTCGCGCGCAAGGGCTTCCATCCCACGACGATGCAGGACATCTGCGCCGAGGCCCACCTCAGCCCCGGCGCCGTCTACCGGTACTTCGCCGGCAAGGAAGATATCATCCAGAGCGCGTGCGGCGAGGCGCAGGCCGCCGAGTACGTCGGTCTCTTGGAGGAAGCCCTGGCCGAGCCGGACACGAGCGCCATGTTCTCCGGCCTCGCGGCCGCGTTCTTCTCTCACTTCGACGACGACGGAGCCGACGTCTACAACCGCACATCGCTCCAGCTCTGGGCCGAGATGGCGGTCAACGAGCGTGTGCGAGAATCGTTCAGCAGCAACCCCGCCGCCGTCCGCGCCGGCCTGGACGCGGTGGTCCGCGAGGCGCAGCGGCGAGGCGACATCGACAGCGGCCTCGAGTCCGGAGCCGTCGCCAGCGCGATTCGCCCTCTACGAAGGCTTCCGGCTCCAGAAGGCGATGGACCCCACGATCGACACGCCGGACTACGTGCGCGTGGTCGCGGCGCTGCTCGGCGGCACCTCGTGGACCGGAGCGCGCTAGCGTAGCCCCGCCCTGAAGCATCGATGCAGGAGACGATCCGATGGCCACGATGATGTCCCGGCTCTCGACCCGCAGTCTCGCAAGCTCGAGCGCGCGGCACCCGTGGCGCACCGTGCTCGTATGGGCCGGCATCATCGCCGTCGCCGTCGGACTCAACGGTGCGTTCCTCCAAGACGGGCTCACGACCGAGTTCGCGTTCTCCAACGACCCGGAGTCCAGTCGCGGCGCGCGGCTGCTGGTGGACCGCCTCCGCGGCCCGCGTCCGATCAACGAGATCATCGTGGTGCGCTCCAGCGAGCTGACGGTCGACGACGAAGCCTTCCGGGCCATGGTCACCGGGCTGTTCGACGACGTGCTGGCGCTCGGCCCGGACGTCGTCGCAGGCGGCGTCAACTACTACCAGTTCCGTCTGCCGGACTTCGTCTCCGGCGACCGGCGCACGACCATCATCCCGTTCGTCATGGCTGGCACGCTCGACGATGCCAACGAGAACATCGAAGACCTCTTCGCCCTGGTCGATGAGGCCGATGCCAGCGAGGCCTTCGACGTCTACCTCGTCGGCGAAGCAAGCGTTGCGCTGGAGACCAACGAGCTCACCTTCAAGGACATCGAGCAGGGCGAGCGCGTGGGCGTGCCCATAGCCCTCCTGATCCTGCTGGTGCTGTTCGGGGCCGTGCTCGCCGCCTTCATACCGCTGCTCCTCGCGGTGCTGGCCATCGTGATGGCGCTCGGCGCGACGGCGTTCGTCGGGCTCTTCGTGGACCTCTCCGTCTTCGTCACCCTGATCATCACCATGATCGGGCTGGCCGTCGGCATCGACTACTCGCTCATCGTCGTCTCGAGGTTCCGGGAGGAGATGGGCCGCGGCCGCTCGAAGCTCGAGGCGATCGAGCGTGCCGGCGCGACCGCGAACCGGACGGTGTTCTTCAGCGGCCTGACGGTGGTCTTCGCCCTGGCCGGACTGCTCATCCACCCCGCGAGCGTGTTCCAGAGCCTGGGGACCGGCGCCATCTTGGTGGTTGTGGCAGCCGTCGCGTTGACGACGACCCTGTTGCCGGCGGCGCTGTCGCTCCTTGGCGGGCGCGTCAACGCGCTCAGGCTGCCGTTCATCGGCCGCCGCATCGGTGCGACCGCCGACGCAGGCGGTGGGTACTGGGCCACCGTCGTGCGGATCGTCATGCGCTATCCCGTCCTGAGCTTCTTGGCGGCGAGCGGCGTCATGGTCGCGGCCGCACTACCCGCGCTCGACATCAACACCGGCTTCAACGGCGTCGACTCGCTGCCCGACGGCGTGCAGTCCAAGGACGCCTTCTTCATCTTGGAGGAGGAGTTCTCCTTCGGCGTCGTCTCGCCGATGGAGATCGTCATCGATGGGGACGCCAACTCCGAAGCCGTCAAGGGGGGGATCGCGGCGCTGCGCGAGATGCTGGCCGCCGACCCCGATTTCGTCGGTGCGTCGCGTGTCCGGGTGAACGCCGCCGGCGACCTGAGCCTCGTGTCGGTGCCCGTCGCTGGAGAGCCGGCCAGCGACGAGGCGATCGAGGCCCTCCGGAGGCTCCGCACCGACTACCTGCCCGCCGCGTTCGCCGGCGTGGACGCCGAGATTCTGGTGACCGGCGAGACGGCGTTCAACGACGACTTCTTCGAGATAACGGACCGTTTCACGCCCATCATCTTCGTCTTCGTGCTCAGCCTGAGCTTCCTCCTGCTCACGGTCGCGTTCCGGTCCATCGTCATCCCACTCATGTCCATCATCCTCAACATGCTCTCGGTGGGCGCGGCCTACGGGCTGATGGTCCTGGTGTTCCAGAAGGGTTATGGGGCGGGCGTGCTGGGCTTCCAGACGACCCCCATGATCGATGCCTGGATACCGTTGTTCCTCTTCGCGGTGCTCTTCGGGCTCTCGATGGACTACCACGTCTTCCTGCTCAGCCGCATCCGCGAGCGGTACGACCAGACGGGCGACAACGCGGGGTCGGTGGCGTACGGGCTGCGCGCCACCGCCGGACTCATCACCGGCGCCGCGCTCATCATGGTGGCGGTCTTCGGCGGGTTCGCGTCCGGCGACCTGATCGCGAACCAGCAGATCGGGTTTGGCTTGGCCGTCGCCGTGCTCCTGGACGCGACCATCGTTCGCACCGTGCTCGTACCCGCCACCATGCGGCTCCTGGGCAAGTGGAATTGGTACTATCCGCGGTTCCTGGAATGGGTGCCGCGCATCGGCATCGAGGGCGAGGCCGAGCCGGCCCCGGCACCCGCGGGCGCCGCCGAGTAGCTGCCGAGAGGGTGGCGGCCGGGTGGACGCCACAGGCCCGATGCTATACTCCGCGGAGCGCCGCTCCACGAGGCCCTTGCCTTGCTCATCACGATCCGGCGGCTGTCCGCCGTCCTCCTCCTGCCCCTGTTCCTGGTCCTCTTCGTCGCCACGCTGACGGTCTTCCGCGTGAACGCGACGCTGCTCGAGGCCGACTTCTACACGGGCACGCTTGAGCGTCTGAGCGTGTACGAGTTCCTGTACGACGATGCCCTCCCATCCATCATCGAGGAGTCCGGCGTCGACCTCGCGAGCCTGCCGTTGGGTCTCGATCTCACGCCCGGCGGAGTGGCGGGCTACGCCGCGCGCATCCTGCCGCCGGAATGGCTCGCCGAGAACGTCGGTGGGGCCATCGCGCAGGCCGTGCCCTACCTCACGGGCGAGACGGACTCCTTCGAGATCACGCTGCGGCTCGACGACCGGGTGGAGGCGGCGGACGTGGTCGTCCGGGACCTGCTGCGCGACGCGCGCATCCACGCGTACCTCCTCGATGAGGTCGTGAGGCCGCGCCTTGACGAGAGTAAGGAGACGCTGTTCGAGCAGATGCCGTTCAACCCCGGGCTCACCACGGACCAGATCCTCGACGGCGTGAGGGACGTCGTGCCCGAGGAGTGGCTGAAGGAGCGGATCGAGGACGTCTTGGACCAGGTCGTGCCGTACGCGGTCGGCAAGACCGGCTCGTTCGCCGTCCACATACCGGTCCAGGAGCGCGCGGAAGTCGGCCTGGGCGTGGTTGCGCGGTGGCTGAACCTGAGCCTCGATGGCGGTGGCGCCTACGACTACCTGCTCGAGGAGCAGATCGCTCCGATCGTCCGCGCCAGTCTGGGCTCGGCCGTGGCCTTGCCCTACGGCATCGTGGTCACCGACGAGGAGGTCATCGAGGCCATGAGCCAGGTGCTGCCGCCGGACTGGGTCCAGGCGCGCGTCACCGACGCCATCGGCGCGTTCGGCCCCTACCTGACGGGCCGGACCGACAGCTTCACCCTCGTCATCCCCCTGCAGGACCGGGCACAGCTGGCCGCCGAGGTGCTGGTCGATGCCGTCGATGCGAAGTTCGAGGCCGTCTACACCGCGCTGCCCGTCTGCACGATCGAGCAGCTCCTCGGACTGAGCCTGTCGCTCGCCGAGCTGCCGGAGTGCCGTCCGCCGCTGGTCACCTACACGCAGCTCAAGACGCTGGTCGGCCTGAACGTCGTCGACGAGCTCGCCGCCGGGATCGTCGATCGGCTCCCCAACGCCATCGAGGTGACGGAGCGGAACCTGCTGGATGCCTTCGGCGACGCGCCTGGCGGCGTGTCGGTGGACGGCATCCGGGGCTACCTTCGCGACGGCTTCACGTTCACCGACGGCGACCTGCTGGGGCTCATCGAGAGCTTCGACGCCGGTGATACCGACGTCGCGGCCCGCTTCGACGAATACCGCGGTTACCTGCGCGACGGCTACACCATCGACGAGTCATCGGTCGTGGACCTGCTGGGCGACGACTTCGAGCAATTCGACGACGCGCGCGGCTGGGTGAAGCTCGGCCGCGACCTGCTGTTCCTCCTCGTCGTGCTGCTCGGGTTCATCGCGCTCCTCGTCGGGTTCCTGGGCGGGCGCCGATGGGGCACGCGGCTCGTCTGGGCGGGCGTCCCGGTCCTGATCTCCGGCGCGCTGGTCGGCGGCATCTTCTCGGCCGCCGGCGGGCCGCTGCGCACCTTCTCCGACGGCCCCATCCGCGATATCGACGCGACTCCTGTGTTGATCGACAAGCTCTTGGACGTACGCGACGACCTCGTCACCTCGTTCGTCGACCCCATCGCGAACCAAGGGCTGATCTCCGCGGCCCTGGGGCTCATCATGATCGTCTCGGGCGCCTTCTGGGCCAGCCGGCAACGCGCGGCGCAGGCGCTGCCCACGCCCTCAGTCCCCTACGAGACGGAGCAGGCGCGCGCCGCGGGGCGGGAGGTGGACGAGGTGCTCCGGGATATCGAGTCGGACGCACCCGATGCGCCCGACGAACCGGGAGTTGGCGAGCCCGTGGCCGAGCCCCCGCGTGACGAGGCGGATGAGCCGGAAGAGGACGGGCCCGCAAAGCCGAGCGCCGGCGCGTAACCGGCGCATTGCGGGTTCGTGCCGTGCGTCGCTAGAATCCGGCGCGAAGGCCGCCGTCGGTGAGCTGCCTGCGGTTGGTCATCGGTCGCACCTGCTCGGCAGAGGGCTTTCCTCCAAGTACCGGAAGGGGGAGTGCAGAGGGGCGGCGCCCCTCTGCCGGGGGCACGCCCATTGTCGGGGGATACAGGGCGTCCCCCGTATCTGGCTTTATCACCCCCTTCCTGGAGAGGAAGGGGGACGGGGGGATGGTCGAAAGGCCCGCGGGCATCGACACTGGGTAGCCAACCGCGTGTTTTGAGGAGGGGCCTCTGCCTCTGGACAGGGCGAGGGTCGAGCGGAGAAACCCATGACCGAACGCATCGTCACCGGCACCGCTCGCGAGGAGGACCTCTCCTCGGAGGGTGGCCTGCGCCCCCGCCGCCTCGACGAGTACATCGGCCAGGAGAAGGTCAAGGAGAACTTGAGCATCGGCATGGAGGCCGCCCGCCAGCGCGGCGAGCCCTTCGACCACGTCCTCCTCTACGGCCCCCCCGGCCTCGGCAAGACGACGCTCGCGCGCATCATCGCCGCCGAGATGGAAGCGAATATCCGCGTGACCTCGGGCCCCGCCATCGAGCGGCCGGGCGACATGGCCTCGATCCTCACGCAGCTCGCAGCCGGCGACGTCCTCTTCATCGACGAGATACACCGCCTCGGCAAGGTGGTCGAGGAGATCCTCTACCCGGCGATGGAGGAGTATTCGCTCTCGTGGGTGATGGGCAAGGGCTTGAGCGCGCAGAGCATCAACCTCAAGGTCGAGCCGTTCACCCTCGTCGGCGCGACGACGCGGTACGCCATGCTCAGCCCGCCGCTGCGCGACCGCTTCGGCACGGTGTACCGGCTCGACTTCTACGACCAGCCCGCGATGGAGGCGATCGTCGAGCGCTCGGCGCGCATCACCGGCGTGCCCATCGACCGCGAGGGCGTGGTCGAGATCGCGCGCCGGGGCCGCGGCACGCCTCGCGTCGCCAACCGTCTGCTGCGCCGCGTGCGCGACTACGCCCAGGTGCGGGCCGACGGCTCGGTGACCGCCGAGGTTGCCGCGAAGGCGCTCGCCCTCCTCCAGGTCGACCGCCTCGGCCTCGACGAGCTCGACGACCGGCTCCTGCGGACCATCGCTGAGAAGTACGACGGCGGTCCGGTGGGGCTGGAGACGCTCGCCGCCTCCATCGGCGAGGAGTCCGACACCATCATGGACGTCTACGAGCCCTACCTGATGAAGCTCGGTTTCCTGGCCCGCACGCCGAGGGGCCGCGTCGCCACGAAGCTCGCCTACGCCCACCTGGAGCTCGACTACCCGGCCAAGCTCGATCGCCAACAGCCCTCGCTGTGGGAGGGTGATGGCGGCGGAAGCTGAAACTCCGATCCGCGTCCATTAGGAGCGATCATGGCACAGGAAGGACCGGCTCGAGGCCTTTGGCGGAGGAATCCCTTCTACGTGCGTCTCAACGCAGGGGGCCTGCTCGTCTTCGCGCTCGCCTCCCTCGTCACGGGGGCCGCTCTTGAGCTCGGCGGCCTGCCGGGGAGCATCGTCCCCTCGGCCGGCATCGCCGCTCCGACGGTCGTCATCGCCCTCCTTGCGCTGAGGATCGGCGGATGGACGCTCATCCTCGCCGCCGTCTGGGCGGTGCTCATCTTCCTTCTGACCTTCCTTTTCCTGCCGACCGGCTTCTCGCACGTCAGCAGCTTCTGGGACTTCGCTGCGGCGCTGACGACCACTGCGGCGGTCCTGGCTGCGTCCATCGGCGGCGTCGCCGCATTCGTGCAGCGCCGGCGGGGGACCGTCCGGCAGACCGCCGCCACCGCGGAGCGCCGGTCGGTGGTCGGCGCCACGGCGGTCGTGGTTGGCCTGCTGGTGCTTTCCGGCGCCCTGCACATCGCCAGCTTGGAGACGGTCGGCGCGGACGACAAGGCCGGGGCCATCGCGGTTGGGATGAAGGACACCCGGTTCCATCCGACGGAAGTGGTGGTCCAGGCGGGGCAGCCCGCCACGCTCGTGGTGAAGAACGACGACCTGGTCGTACACACCTTCGTTGTCGAAGAGTTGGGGATCGACGAGGTCATCATCGGCGGCAGCGAAAAGCTGATCGCCATCGCCGCTTCCAGCCCCGGCAGCTTCGCTTACGTGTGCGAGTTCTTCGGGCACGAGGAGATGAAGGGCACCATCGTCGTGCAGGCGGCGCCGCAATAGCGTGCGCCTAGCCACCGGCTTGCTGCTCGCGCTCCTCGCCGGTGCATGCGCCGCCCCAACGCCCACGCCGACCATGACGCCGCTTCCGGCTGCGACGCTCGTGCCTCCACCGAGCGCCCCCCCCACGCCGACCGTGACGCCGCTTCCGGCTGCGACGCTCGTGCCTCCACCGAGCGCGCCCCCCACGCCGACCGCCGACCCGCTCGACGCGGGGCTTGCGACCGTCGAGATCGAGGTTGCGCGCGGCCGCTTCACCGCGGTGGTCGTCGACACGCCCGCCACCCGCGCGCGCGGTCTTTCTGGGCGGGAGGCGCTCGCGCCCTCCCGTGCGATGTGGTTCGACATGGGGCGCGCGGCCCCCGCCACCTTCTGGATGAGCGGCATGCGCTTCCCGATCGACATCGTGTGGGTCGACGCCGGCCTGCGCGTCGTGCACGTCACCCACGAAGCGCCCGTGCCGCAAGACGGCGTGAGCTCGGCGGACCTGCCGCGCTATACGCCCGGCGACGTCGACGTGCGCTACGTGCTCGAGATCAACGCGGGCCTGGCGAGCGAGCTTGGCATCGAGCCCGGCGTGCTGGTGACGATCAGGGAGACTTAACTTAGGGGTTACTCGCGTATGTGCGAGCATCTTGTCTCAAGACCCCGGTCGTTCGCCGGCACCGCGTATTTCTGGGGAGTGCAGAGAGCCTGCCCTGAGCCTGTCGAAGGGGGCGGAGCCCCGGCGCCTGTCCTGAGCCTGTCGAAGGGCCGGGGGAACGGGGGTGTCCCCCGTATTTGGCTATAGCTCCCCCTTCCTGGCAGCTCAAAAGCCCCTTCACGTACCGGAGGGGGAGTGCAGAGGGGCAGAGCCCTTCTGCCGGGGGCACGGGGGTGTCCCCCGTTCTTGGCTTTATCACCCCCTTCCTGGCGAGGAAGGGGGACGGGGGGATGGTCGAAACGGCGGTGGAGCGCCGACGTTCTCGCAGAGTGGAGCAGGGGTTTTGGGGCAAAGCCCGGGGGGGGCCGGACCCGCCGACCAACGGAGAGCGTCCAGCGCCGCCCTAGAAGGCGGGCTTGGCCAGCTCGGCCCACGCGCCGAGGACCTCGCCGGAGGGCGCGAGCACGCCGAACGGCCCATCGATCGCCTTGAGCGCAGCCTCGTGACGGCCCAGGTCGCCCTGCGCGCAGCAATCGGGCGCGACGACGATGTAGTAGTCCCGCATGAAGCCGTCGCGTGCCGTCGACTCCACGCAGGCGCTGGTCGCCGTGCCTGTCAGCACGAGCGTCCGCACGCCGCGGGCCCGCAGCGCGCGGTCGAGCTCGGTGCCCAGGAACGCGCTGAAGCGCGCCTTCGGGAGCACCATGTCGCGCTCCTCCGGCGCCACGCCGTAGAACTCGACGCCCCACGTGCCCTCGATGCAGTTGGGCTCCTGCGTGCGGTGGCGCTCGAGCCGCACGTCCGTGTCCGTCCACTGGTTGTGGACCGCCTGCGTGAAGACGACGGGCACGCCGGCCTCGTGAGCGCCGTCGATCAATGCCTGGAGCGGCGGCACGATGGCCTGGACGAGCGACACGTCGCCGCCGTCGTGCGCCTTCGCGCCGTCGTCGTGGCAGAAGTCGTTCTGCATGTCGATGACGAGGAGCGCCGCGTGCTTCGGGTCGACCTTCTCGTTGAGCGTCGTCAGCATCGGAGTTCTCCTGGGCGCTCGGTGCACCGTTGCGCGCCGAGACTATCCCCCGGCGGGGCGCGGGGTCAATGCGTGGCCCTGCTAGAGTGGCGCCACTGCTGTTGAGGGGAGGTGCACCGTGAGCCGCACATACGTGAAGGGAGAGCGCGAGGAGGCGAGCGCATACTCGCGCGCCGTCAAGGTCACGGGGGGCACGACCGTCTACCTCGCGGGCGTCGGCGGGGCGACAAGCCCCGACGGCGCCCCGCTCGACTTCGGCACGCAGACGCGCAACGCGTTCGAGCGGCTGCGCGCGAACCTCGCCGAGGCTGGCGGAGCGCTGGACGACGTCGTGACCATGACCGTGTTCATCACCGACGCCCGCTACGGAGACGAGTTCAAGGAGATACGCAAGGAGCTGTTCACGAACGGCTATCCGGCGAGCGCCCTCATCACCGTCGCCGGCCTGGCGCGCCCCGAGATGCTGGTCGAGGTGCAGGCCATCGCGGTGGTGGACGGCTGACCGCGGCCTGCGACGGGGCCGTAGAATGGACGCCGGATGCCCGGTGGTGCAGCGGTAGCACGAGGGACTTTGAATCCCTAAACCCTGGTTCGAACCCAGGCCGGGCAGCCAGTGCAGCGAGCGTTGGGTTGGAGGACCGGCCTTGCCGGAGTCATGAACCGCCGCCGACTCCTCAGACGCCTGCTCCGTGGTGCGCTTCGGAATGTCGCCTTCAACGATGTCGTGAGCCTCGTCGAGGGCTTCGGGTTCCGTCTCGTGCGGGTATCCGGCAGCCATCATCTCTTCACCCATCCAGACGTCTCCGGGTTGGTGAATCTGCAGTTGGTGAGTGGCGAGGCCAAGCCCTATCAGATCAGGCAGTTCCTTCACATCGTCGAGCGGTACAATCTGAAGCTGGAGGAGGACGAGGAATGAAGGACTACCACATCAACATCTTCTACAGCGAAGAGGATGGCGGCTATATCGCCGACATCCCGGATCTTGAGTCCTGCTCTGCCTTCGCCGACAGCCCGGAGGGCGCCTTGGCGGAGGTCGAGCGTGCGAAGGAGGCATGGCTGGGGGCCGCTCGCAAAGCGGGCAAGTCAGTCCCGCTCCCGCGATACCGTCCCGCCATCTACCAGACAGCCCGCTGAACCCGGCGGCGCTTGCCAGCCGGTCACCTCGCGAGGACATGGACGTCCTTCTCCAGTCGGTCGCCGAGCCGGTCCTTCTCCACCTCCAGGTCATACTGCGCTTGGAGGTTCATCCAGAAGCGCTCAGACGTGCCGAAGTAGCGGGAGAGCCGCAGCGCGGTGCCAGCCGTCACGGCGCGCTTGCCATGGACGATCTCGTTGATCCGCCGGGCCGGCACGCCGATGTCCTTTGCCAGACGATATTGGCTGATGCCCAGCGGCGTCAGGAACTCCTCGAGCAGCACCTCCCCGGGGTGTACCGGCGGTAGTCTGCCGTGCGGCATCACATCACCTCCCAAGGGACCCCACTAGTGGTAGTCCACGATCTCAACGTCGTGGGCGTCTCCGTCACTCCATCGGAAGCATATCCGCTGGATCAGCCACATCCCCACGGCAATTCTGAGCTTTGAGGCCCTGGGTCGTACAAGGCCGGGCAGCCAGGCCGCCCTCGCCTTGACTTCCGAGGGTGCCCGGCTAGACTGCCGGTTACTCGCACCAGGCCGATACCAAGGGGGTGAGCATGAAGCTGCTGTTCTTCGACGACTACAAGATGGGCGTGCTCAAGGACTCCAACGTCGTGGACGTTTCGAGCGCGATCGACCACAACGACATCATCCCGGCCGAGTGGCAGATGGAGACGGTCATCGCCGAGTTCGACGCGTACCGCCCGCGCTTCGAGGCGATCGTCGCGAAGGAGACCGGCGTGCCCATGAGCAGCGTCAAGCTGCGGCCCCCGCTCCCCCGCCCGCACAACGTGCTCTGCGCCTTCTCGAACTACCTGGACCACCCCGGTGCGACGCCACGCCCGCTCGACTTCTTCTACAAGGGCACCACCAGCATCATGGGCGACGGCGAGACCGTCGAGCTGCCCGACATCCCCGAGGCCTTGGTCTTCCAGCCGGAGGCGGAGCTCTCCTACATCATCGGCAAGACGGCCAAGCACGTCGCGGAGAAGGACGCGCTGAGCTACGTCTTCGGCTACGCGAACTTCATCGACGTCTCGGCCCGCAACATCCCGAACCGGCGCACGACCTTCCTCCACAAGGGCCAGGACCGCTGGGCGCCCTTCGGCCCCGTCATCACGACGGCCGACGAGATCGCCGACCCCCAGGACATGCGCGTCCGTCTCTGGCGCAACGAGGAGCTCCAGCAGGACTACAACACGTCGGCCATGGCCCACTCGATCGCCGAGCAGATCGCGTGGCTGACGCAGTGGATCACGCTCATGCCCGGCGACGTGCTCTCCTGCGGGACGCACCACGAGGGCCTCGCTCCCATCAACGACGGCGACAAGATCGAGATCGAGATCGACGGCCTCGAGCGGCTGCGGTTCGACATCCGCTCTTTCGGCCCACGCAAGGACGAGCACTGGCGCCCGCCAGGCGTCACACGCTAGGGGAGGAGTCACATGGCGACCACGAAGGTCAAGACCTACAGCGTTGGCGGCGTGCTCCTGGAGCGGCCGTTCAAGCTGCGCCGGCTCGGCCACTTCGGCCTCGACGTGCGCGACATGGACGCCCACCTCCGCTTCTACCACGACCTGCTGGGCTTCAAGCTCTCCGACGTCAACGACTTCGGGGCCCGCCCGAACATGGCCGAGCTCCTCAAGGACGTGAAGGAGACCAAGGGCTACTTCATGCACTACGGGGGCGACCACCACGCCTTCGTGCTCTTCCCCAAGGAGATGCGCGACACGGTGGCCCGCGCGCGTGGGCGTGAGCCCAAGGCCGGGGTCGACATCAACCAGATCACCTGGCAGGTGGGCTCCCTCGGCGAGATCGTTCACGCCATCGACTACTTCAAGGAGCGCGAGATCCCGGTCGCGCGCACCGGCCGCGACATGCCCGGCTCCAACTGGCACACCTACCTGCTCGACCCGGACGGCCATACGAACGAGCTGTACTACGGCATCGAGCAGATCGGCTGGCTGGGCCGCAGCAAGCCGCGGGACATGTACTACCGGCGCTTCGACGCACCGCCGGAGCTCCCGCAGATGTCGGAAGAGGCCGAGGTCGAGGAGGCGAAGGCCAAGGGCATCGACGTCTACTCCGGCTTCCGCGACGTCGACTCGACGCCCGCCACGCACGACGTGGAGGGCGTGCTGCTCCCCCGGCCCTTCAAGATCACCAAGATCGGCCCCGTGAGCCTGTTCGTGGACGACTTGGACCGGTCGCTGGACTTCTATATGAGCGAGCTCGGCTTCACGATCACCGAGGAAACCCAAGTGATGGGCCAGCGCGCCGTGTTCTTGCGCAACGGCACCGAGCACCACAGCCTGACGCTCCTGCCGATCGCGCTCCGCAGCGAGCTCGGCTTCAGCGAGGAGAGCACCCTCGCATCCTTCGGCGTGGAGGTCGGCAGCTACGAGCAGCTCCGCAACGCCGTCGCCTTCCTCAAGGAGAACGGCGTCGCATTCAAGGACGTGCCGGAGGAGCTGCACCCCGGCATCGACTACGCGGCGTACGCACTCGACCCATCCGGCCGCTGCGTGCAGATCTACTACTACATGGAGCAGCTGGGCTGGCAGGGCGTGCCACGGCCACGGTCCGAGCGCCGCAGCACGGAGGGCGCCTGGCCCGAGACCATCGAGCCCCTGAGCGACACCTACGCCGACCAGGTTTTCCAGGGCCCACTAGGGTAAAGGGGCTCCACCCCTATCCTCGCCTTCCCCCGTCGAGGGGGAAGGATCAGGCGCCTGCCGAGAAGGGGAGGGCGTTCGGCCCCCTCTCCCTTGACAGGAGAGGGTTGGGGTGAGGGTGACGAGGCGGTTGCTTCGTGGCACGCTGCTCCCTTGCGCACCGGAGGGGCGTGCAGAGGGGCAGAGCCCCTTTGCCGGGGGCACGGGGGTGTCCCCCGTAGCCTGCTTTAACGCCCCCTTCCTGCCAGGAAGGGGGACGGGGGGATGGTCGAAAGGGCCGTGGGGCACCGGTGCCACCGGGGCGGGGAGCCTTTTTCACCCACCAGAGGGAGAGTGCAGAGGGGCTAAGCCCCTCTGCCGGGGGCACGGGGGTGTCCCCCGTAGCCTGCTTTAACGCCCCCTTCCTGGCAGGAAGGGGGACGGGGGGATGGTCGAAAGGGCTGCCGGCCACCGGCACCCCGCCTAGCGGACCAAGGTTCTGAGGCGCAACGACATGTACGACCTGCTCATCAAGAACGGCCGCGTCGTGGACGGCACCGGTATGCCGTCCTATAACGCCGACGTCGGCATCGCCGACGGCCTCATCGCCGACATCGGCCGCCTCGACGACCGCGCGCGCCGCACGATCGACGCGGCCGGCCGCGCCGTCGCGCCGGGCTTCATCGACAACCACTGCCACTTCGACGCCCAGGTCACGTGGGACCCGGTCTGCTCCTTCTCGCCCCAGCACGGCGTGACGACGGTCATCTTCGGCAACTGCTCGCTGAGCCTCGCGCCGGTGCGCGAAGCCGACCACAAGGCGTTGGCGATGATGCTCTCGCGCGTCGAGGCCATCCCCATGGAGAGCCTCGAAGCCGGCATCGACTGGTCGTGGACGTCCTTCGGCGGCTACCTCGACCGCCTCGACCGGCGCCTCGGCGTGAACGCAGGCGCGCTCGTCGGTCACTCGGCCGTGCGCCGCTACGTCATGGGAGACGAGTCGCAGGAGCGCGAACAGGCCACGCCTGCCGAGCTCGATGAGATGAAGGAGCTCGTGCGCGACGCCATCCGGGCCGGCGCGCTCGGCCTCTCGCTCGACCGCAACCGCGGCCACCTCGACCTGGAGGGGCGGCCCATCCCGGGCATCGTCGCTCCGGTCGAGGAGCTCTACGAGCTCGCGACGGCGCTCAAAGCCGCCCCGGCGGGCGTGATCCAGTGTGGCTCCGCCTACCCGCTGGAGATACGCGACGGCTTCGCGACGCGCCTGAGTCAGGCCAGCGGCCGTCCGGTCGTTTACAACCAGATCGTCTTCAACCCCGCCGAGCCCGAGCGCTGGAAGGAGCACTTGGCGCTCGTCGAGCAGCGCATCGGCGAAGGACACCGGGTCTATCCGGTCGTCAACCCGCGTCCGCAGGCAACTCGGTTCACGATGATGAACGCCCAGATCTTCGACCGCCTCCCCACGTGGCAGCGCGTGATGCTGGGCTCCACCGACGAGAAGAAGGCCGCGTTCCGGAGCGCAGAGACGAGACGCGCGCTGCACGCCGAGGCGATCGACGGCAAAGACATCCCGGTGGATGCGCTCCCCATCCGGTGGGAGCGCATCGTGGTTGCGAAGCCGCTGCTCGATGGGAACGCCCACCTTCGCGGCAAGACCGTTGCGGCCATCGCCGAGGAGCAGGGCATCGACGTCCTCGACGCTTTCCTTGACCTGGTGCTCGAAGAAGACCTGCTGACCGGCTTCACGAGCGCCCAGTCGGGCGGCGACGACGGCGTGATGCGCACGCTGCTCGCGAGCCCGCACACCATCATCGGGCTGTCCGATGCCGGCGCGCACGTCGTCTTCGAGGCGGGCTACGGCTACGCGACGCTCGTCTTGGGCCGCTGGGTGCGCGAGGAGGGCGTGCTGTCGCTCGAAGAGGCGGTCCGCAAGCTCACGTTCATGCAGGCGTCCATCTTCGGCATCCACGACCGCGGCCTGCTGCGCCCAGGCATGGCCGCCGACGTGGTCGTCTTCGACCCCGACACCGTCGCGGCGCTTGAGCCCGACGAGACCCACGACCTGCCCGGCGGCCTGATGCGTCTGCGCCAGCTCGCGACGGGCGTCGACTACACCATCGTCAACGGGCAGGTGCTCATCGAGGCCGGCGAGCACACGGGCGCCTACCCCGGCCGCGTCGTCCGGAGCCGCGCGAGCGCCCGCGTCCCTGCATAGGCGGCACAACAACAACCCAGGAGGAATGACCACATGGCTGAAGCGATCAGGACGGCACACGCAACTTGGAACGGCGACCTGCTGAAGGGCAGCGGAGTCGTCAGCGCGACCTCGAGCAAAGCCTTCTCGGAGCTGCCCGTCAGCTGGGCGGCGCGCACGGAGGATTCGGGCGGGCGCACGAGCCCCGAGGAGCTCGTCGCGGCCGCGCACGCATCCTGCTTCTGCATGGCCCTCTCGGCCGGGCTTGGCAAGGCGGGCACACCGCCGACCAAGCTCGAGGTCGACGCGACCGTCACGTTCAAGCAGGTCGAGGGCGGCTGGAAGCTCGCATCGAGCGCGCTCAAGGTCGTCGGCCAGGTGCCGGGCATCGACGCCGCCGCCTTCGCGGAGGCCGCGAACGGTGCCAAGGACGGCTGCCCCATCTCCGGCGCGCTCAAGGGCAACGTCGAGCTCAGCGTCGAGGCCACGCTGGAGTAGGTACGCGCTGCGAGACGGCCGCTCGTGCTGAGCCCTCTGGCAGCGGTGCTCGTGGCAAGCCCGGGTCGGGCACCGAACGGGAGTGCAGAGGGGCGAAGCCCCTTTGCCGGGGGCACGGGGGTGTCCCCCGTATTCGCCTTTATCACCCCCTTCCTGGCGAGGAAGGGGGACGGGGGGATGGTCGAAAGGGCCGCGGGACACCGACCCCCGCAACGCGGCCAGTCAGGTCTTGAGGCGATGCCGCTCCAGAAGCGGTGCGCCGGGCTTTCTTGACACCCCGTGCGCGCGGTCACTAGACTTTCCCGCGTCGCACCGTGGCCCGGTGCAACCCCCGCGCCCCGCCCGTCCCGAGCCGTCCAGCAGGAGAAGGCCCCATGGCCGCCAAGACCGATCCCAAGCAGTGGCAGGAGCCATCGTCCGCGGACGTCAAGTCCGGCTACGGGAAGTGGAAGCGGCCGCTCTCGCCCTACGACCGCTTCATGGAGGAGCAGGGCATACCCATCTTCCGTGACATCGGCGTGCGCCGCGTGCAGGACCTGCCCCTCAAGCCCTGGAAGCGCATGGGCGGCAACGCCACCTTCATCCAGCTCTTCGGCACCGAGGGGTTGTGGGGCATGTACGTCGTCGAGGTCCCCTCGGCCGGAGCGCTCAACGTCGAGAAGCACCTCTACGAGGAGATCTACCTCGTGGTGGAGGGCCGCGGCTCGACCGAGGTCTGGCGCGAGGGCGATTCGAAGCGCAACACCTTCGAGTGGCAGAAGGGCTCGCTCTTCACCATCCCCATCAACGCCACCCACCGCATCGTGAACGCGACCTCCAGCCCCGCGCTGCTGCTCGCCGGCACGACCGCGCCGCCGGTGCTCAACCTCTTCCAGAGCCAGCACTTCGTGTTCGAGACGCCGTACGACTTCACCGACCGCTACGACGCGAGCGACGACTTCTACCGCCCGAACGAGGAGATCGAGCCGGACCCTGTCCGGGGCCTGGCCATGCGCCGGACCAACATCATCCCCGACATCGTGACCACCGACCTGCCGATGGACAACCGCCGCTCACCCGGCTACCGGCGCATCGAGCCCTACATGGCGGGCAACAAGTTCTACCTGTGGATCGGCGAGCATGAGATGGGCCGCTACTCCAAGGCCCACGCCCACGGCTCCGCCGCGGTGCTCATCTGCATCAAGGGGAAGGGGTACACCTACACCTGGCCGCGCCACCTCGGGCTGCACCCGTGGGAGGACGGCGTCGCCGACCAGATCCGGCGCCAGGATTATGAGCCCGTGGGCATGGTCTCCGCCGCGCCCATGAGCGGCGAGTGGTTCCACCAGCACTTCGGCACGAGCTCCGAGGCGTTCCGGCTGACCGCCTGGTTCGGCCCGCACGCCCCCGGCCGCGAGGCCGGCGTGCCTGGCGAGGAGGACATCGACCGCGGCGCGATCGACGTCGACCAGGGCGGCAGCGCGATCCCCTACCGCGACGAGGACCCGTTCATCCGCAAGGAGTTCGGCGAAGAGCTCAAGCGTGCCGGGGTCACCTCGCGGATGGAAGAGTCGTTCTACAAGAAGTAGGCGCCTCCGCTGACCTAGCGATACGTTCATGAACCACGCTGATCAGCCGGCGGCGGAGCCGAGCGGACTACGCCGGCGCGCGCTGTGGGTCATCTCGATGGTCTCGGCGCTCTACGGCGTCCAAGTCGGTATGCTGCTGCCGCTCGTGCCGCTCTACGTGCTCTCGCTCGGGTACAGCTTCGCATGGCTCGGCGCGGTCATCGCAGCGCAGGGCGCGTTCCAGTTCCTGCTGCGGTTCTTCGGGGGCGCCCTGTCCGACCGCTTCGGCGAGCGCGTCGTGCTGCGCGTGGGGCTCCTGGCGGTGGTGATGGGCGCCCTGCTGTTCGTCACGTCCGAGTCGGTGTGGGCTCTGATCGGTGCGCAGCTCTTCATCGGCGTCGCGCGAGCGATCTACAACCCCGCCGCGCAGTCCTACGCGACGCGCATCAGCGAGACGGACCGCGCACGGATCATCGGGCGCTATCGCGCGGCCGAGGCGTTGGGCCAAGGCGCAGGGCCGCTGCTCAGCGGCATCTTCATCTGGGGGGTCGGCTTCGACGCAGGCTTCATGGTGGTCGTGGCCGGTAGTGTGGCGGCGTTGCTGGCGTCACTGCTCCTGCCCGAGCTCCCGCGCCGGACGGCCGTGACGCTGATCGAGGTCTTTCGCGCGATCCCGGGGATCGTGCGGTCGCGGGCGCTCCTGCTTGCCGGCATCTGCGCGTTCGGCCTCTCCGTCTCGGTCGCGGTGCTCATGTCCGTGGGCATCGCCTTCTTCAGCGAGACGGGCATCGACGAGGTGGTCATCGGTCTCGCTGCGACGGTCTTCACGATGGCCGCCGCGATCGGGAGCTACGGCTTCGGCCGGATCATGACGGTGCTCGGCCAGCGGCTGGTGTTCGTGCTCGGCGTGGGCGGCGTCGGCGTCATGTGGCTGTCGATCGCGGGGGCTGGCGGCTCGATGATCGTGCTCCTGCCGGCGATGCTCCTGGGCGGCGTCGCCGCGTCGCTCGGCAACAACCTGCGCACCCTCCTGAGCGCCGAGCACAGCGCACCGGAGCAGCGGGGACTCGCCATGGCGCTCGTCGGGTCGTACTGGGCGCTGGCCCAGCTCGTGGTGCCGGCGGTGCTGGGGGTCGTCGCGTCGCTGGCCGGCCTGACCACGGCGCTTGTCGCCGGTGGCGGCTTCGCGCTGCTCGTCGGGGTCTCCGCGCCGCTGCTGTTCCGCCTGCTGCTGCCGCGCGCGCAGGCCCCCGCGGAGTCTGCCGGGGCCTAGACTCGCCGCGCAGGGACGCGTGCTAGACTCCGGCCTCGCCCCATCCATCCCCCCTCGAGGCACCATGACCCACGCGCCACAGCAGGGATTCACCGGCGTCGGCCGCTCCATGCTCGAAGAGGACGAGATCACGCTGACCAGCGTCGGCGTCGACATCGGCTCTTCGACCTCTCACCTCGTGTTCTCACGGCTCGAGCTCGAGCGGCAGAACACCCGCTACGTCATCGTGAAGCGCACCGTGCTGCGCGAGTCGGAGATCCTGCTGACGCCGTACGTGGACGATGGCGCGACCATCGACGCCGGCGCGCTCGGCACCTTCATCGAGCGCCAGTACCGGGAGGCGGGGCTTACCCGCGACGAGATCGACACCGGCGCGCTGATCCTCACGGGCGTCGCCGTGCTGCGGAGCAACGCCCGTGCGATCGGCGAGCTGTTCGCGGCCGACGCCGGCAAGTTCGTGGCGGTGAGCGCGGGGGACGGCATGGAGGCGACCATGGCCGCGCACGGCTCCGGCGCCGTCGCCGAGTCGGGCCGCAGCGGCGGCGTCGTGATGAACATCGACGTCGGCGGCGGCACCACCAAGGTCGCCATCTGCCGGGCCGGCGCGGTGCTCGAGGTGACCTCGATCGACGCCGGCGCGCGGCTGCTCGCCTTCGACGGCGCGGGCGTCGTGACGCGCGTCGAGGACGCGGGCCGCACGCACGCACGCGAGGCCGGGGTCGCGGCCGAGGTCGGCTCGAAGCTCACCGAGGACGACATGGCGGCCGTCGCCGCCGTCATGGCCCGGCGGATCGAGGAGGTCGTGAGCCTCGGCCCCATCTCCGCCGAGACGAAGGCGCTCTTGCGTCTGCCGCCATTGGCGTACCGGGGCAAGGTCGACACGGTCATCTTCTCCGGTGGCGTCTCGGAGTTCATCTACGGCCGCGAGCGCGAGGGGTTCGGAGACCTCGGCCCCGCGCTCGCCGCCGAGGTGAAAGCCCGCGTGGCCAGGCTTGGGGCCATGATGATGGTGCCAGTTGCGGGGATACGCGCGACCGTCATCGGCGCGTCGCAGTACACGATCCAGGTCAGCGGCAGCACGATCTTCATCTCGCCGCTCGACGCCGTCCCCGTCCGCAACGTCCCCGTCGTGACGCCGGAGGTCGACCTCACGGCCGACGT
>JADFRC010000132.1 GCA_022561455.1 Chloroflexota bacterium
GACCAGCTCGATCAGCACGCCGTGCGTCGCCGAGGAGTCGGCGAAGGCGATCCGCGCGCGGAAGCCCTCGCGTGGGCCGTCGATGATGGGGATGTCGAGGCTCGCGAGCTCCGCGGCCTTGGCGTCGAGGTCGGCCACGGTGAACGCGAGGTGGTGGATGCCCTCGCCGTGCTCCTCGATGAAGCGCCCGATGACCGTATCGGCCCGCATCGGCTCGAGCAGCTCGATGTGCGTCTCGCCCTGCTCGATGAAGCAGGCGCGGATCCCCCGCTCGTCGCTGCGCAGTATCTCCGCGTCCGGGGAGCCGAACACGTCTTGGAACTGCTTGAGCGACGCCTCGATGCTGACCACGGCGATGCCGACGTGGTTGAGCGTGCCGACGGCGGTATCGCGGCTGATGAGCGTCATGGCGGCCTCCGGGCGACATCCTAGCAGGCCTCCCCCCTGCGGGAGGATCGAGATGGGGCTCCGGGGGGCGGCGGCCTATAGAATATGGGCATGCCCGGAACCCTCTACGTCGTCGCCACCCCCATCGGCAACCTCGAGGACCTCACCTACCGCGCGGCGCGCGTGCTCGGCGAGGTGGCGCTGGTGGTGGCCGAGGACACCCGCCAGACCCGCAAGCTGCTGACCCACCTGGGCTTGCACAAGCCGCTGCTCAGCTACAACCAGCACAACGCCGCCCAGCGCACGCCACGCGTGCTCGATGCGCTCGGCTCGGGCGACGTCGCGCTCGTCTCCGACGCCGGCACGCCGCTCGTCAGCGACCCCGGCGCGGGGCTCGTGCGCGCCGCCGCCGAGGCGGGGTCGCCGGTCGTCGCGCTCCCAGGCCCCTCGGCCGTCGTGGCGGCGCTCGCAACCGCAGGCATGCCCGCCGACGCCTTCGTCTTCCTCGGCTTCCCGCCACGCGCGAGCAAGGCCCGGCGCGAGACCTTCGCCGCATACGCGCACGACCCCCTCACGCTCGTCGTCTTCGAGGCGCCGCACCGCCTGAGCGCGACGCTCGCCGACCTGCGCGCGGCGCTCGGCGACCGCGAGGTCGTCGTCTGCCGCGAGCTGACGAAGCGCTACGAAGAGGCCTTCCGCGGGAGCCTGTCGGCGGCGGCGGCGCACTTCACCGCGCCGCGCGGCGAGTTCGTGCTGGTGATAGCCGGGGGCGAGCCCGAGCGCCCGGTGGCGGACACCGCCGGCGCAACCGAGGCGCTGTCCCGGATGAAGGCCGCGGGACTCAGCCGCAAGGACGCCTCCGCGCGGGTCGAGGAGGGTTACGGCATCTCGCGCCGGGAGGCCTACCGGATTTGGCTGGAGGCGTCCACGGCGTGCTAGAATCGCCTATCGACCGCCTCCGCCTCCCGTCTCACCGCCCACCCTTGAGCGACATCGCCCATGCCTGAGCGCATCTTCATCGGCGTCGCATGGCCCTACGCCAACGGGCCTGCCCACCTCGGCCACATCGCCGGCGCCTACCTCCCCGCGGACATCTTCGCGCGCTACCACCGCCGTCGCGGCAACGACGTGCTGATGGTCTCCGGCAGCGACTCCCACGGCGCGCCCATCACGATGCAGGCCGAGGCCGAAGGCATCGCGCCCGCGCGGCTCGTCGAGAAGTACCACGCCACGTTCCTCGACGCGTGGGAGGGATTGGGCATCACGTTCGATCTGTTCACGACGACGATGACCGAGGGCCACAAGGAGACTACCCAGGAGCTGTTCAGCGCCCTGCTGGAGAAGGGGTACATCTACCCCGGCACCATGAAGGTCGCCTACTCGCCTGACTTCGACCGCTTCCTCCCCGACCGCTACGTGCGCGGCACGTGCCCGGTCTGCGCCTTCGAGGACGCCCGCGGCGACCAGTGCGACAACTGCGGCACGATCCTGGACCCGGTGGACCTCCGCGACCCCGTCTACGTCCGCGACGGCGAGCGCCACCGGGTCGAGGTGCGCGACACCGAGCACCTGTTCCTCAAGCTCAGCGCTTTCGAGGAGCGCCTGCGCGAGTGGGTCGAGCCCAAGACGCACTGGCGCCTCAACGTCCGCAACTTCACCCGCGGGTTCCTGAAGGGGGGGCTGAAGGACAGGGCCATCACCCGCAACCTCGATTGGGGCGTCCCCGTCCCGCTCGAGGGCTACGAGGACAAGCGGCTGTACGTCTGGTTCGAGGCCGTGATCGGCTATCTCTCGGCCAGCAAGGAGTGGGCGCGAGGCCAGGGCGACCCCGAGGCGTGGCGTCCGTTCTGGGAGGACCCCGCGACCAAGTCCTACTACTTCGTCGGCAAGGACAACATACCGTTCCACACCATCATCTGGCCGGCCATGCTCATGGGCAGCGGCGCGCTCAACCTGCCCTACGACGTCCCCGCCAACGAGTTCTTGACGCTGGAGGGCCGGCAGCTCTCCACCAGCCGCAACTGGGCCGTCTGGGTGCCCGACTACCTGGAGCGCTTCCCGCCCGACCCGCTGCGCTACCACCTCGCGGCCAACATGCCCGAGACCAGCGACTCCGACTTCTCGTGGGCCGAGTACGTCCGGCGCAACAACGACGAGCTCGTGGCGACGTTCGGGAACCTCGTCCACCGCGTGCTCAGCCTCCTCGAGCGCAACTTCGAGGGCCGCGTGCCGGACCCCGGCGAGCTGGGCCCCGCCGACCGCGACCTGCTCGGCCGGGCCGAAGCCGCGGTCGAAGCCGCCGCTGCCAGCATCGAGGCGGTTCGCCTGCGCGAGGCGCTCGGCGCCGGCATGGGGCTGGCGCGCGACGCGAACCGCTACCTGGACGCGCAGGCGCCCTGGCACCAGGTCCGCGAGGACATGCCGGCGGCCGGCCGCACGCTCTACACGGCGCTCTGCGCGCTCGCCGCGCTCGCCGTCGTCCTCTACCCCTTCCTGCCGTTCTCCGCGCAGCGCCTGCACGAGCTGCTCGGGCGCACCGGCCGCGTCGAGGACGAGCCGTGGCAGGCCGTGTGGCCCGAGCCGGGCACGGCGCTGCCCAAGCCGGCCCCGCTGTTCACGAAGCTCGACGATGCGGTCGTCGAGGAGATGGCCGGCAAGCTGGGGACCTCCGGAGCGGCGGCCGCGACGTCATGACGGAAGCCGCTCGATCAGCCGGTCCGGCCGTGGATCCCGGCCGCACGGTCGAGTCCATCTACGCGCCCGTCCGCGCCGGGCTCGATGCCGTCGACGACAACCTGCGCGCGCTGGCGACGGAGTCGGGGCTGTTGGGCGACGCGAGCCTGCTCGACCACGCCCTCGTCAGCGGCGGGAAGAAGGTGCGGCCGGCGGTGACGCTGCTGGCCGGCGCGTCCCGTCCCGGCCGCGAGGACATCCTCGTGACCATGGCCACGGCCGTCGAGCTGCTGCACATCGCATCGCTGATCCACGACGATTCCGTCGACAAGGCCGAGACGCGGCGGGGCCGCCGCACCGTCAGCCGCCAGTGGGGCGAGAACGTCGCGCTGCTCCTCGGCGACTACGTCTTCGCCACCTCGGCCGTGTTCGTCTGCGACACGGGGGATATCGGCGTCGTGCGCCGCTTCTCGGAGACCATCACGGAGCTGGCGCGCGGCGAGCTGGCGGAGCAGTTCAGCATCCACGACTGGGGCCAGAGCGTGGAGGCCTACAACCAGCGGATCTACGACAAGACGGCCTCGCTCTTCACGACGGCCGCGGAGGCCGGAGCGCGCCTGAGCGGAGCGCCGGACGAGGAGGTCGAGGCCTTCAAGTCCTACGGCTACAACCTGGGCATGGCGTTCCAGATCATGGACGACGTCCTCGACTTCAAGGGCACCGAGGAGGAGCTGGGCAAGCCGGTGGGGACCGACCTCCTCCAGGGCATCCTGACGCTGCCCGCGCTGCTCTTCGCCGCGGCCCATCCCGACGACCGCGTCGTCCGGCGGCTGCGCGAGGGCAGCACCGCGCGGAGGGACCTGGCGGCGTTCGTGAAGCTGGTCCGTTCGTCCTCGGTGATCGACGAGACGGAGACGGTGATGGACGGCTACCGGCAGGCGGCCCGCGAAGCCCTCGCCGGCCTCCCCGACACGGAGCCGCACCGCTCGCTCGACGCGCTGACGGACTACATCGGGAGGCGGCGCACCTGAGCCGCCGGATGGCCATGCGGGGCGGGGGCAGGGCGCACGCCGTGCGCCCCTACGGCCGATGCATCATGCGAACCTTCGCACGGCAGCAGACCCCTTCGTGCTGAGCCTGTCGAAGTACGAGCAAGTGCCATGCCTGTGACCGTCGTCCTTGGGGGCAAGCCACCCCTCGCCCTTCGACAAGCTCAGGGTGAGCGGTTGAGTTTCTTCGGGTTCTGAGGTGGTGCGGGTGCTCCTGGGCGCACTTAGCGCCGGGCGTTCGGGAGCGCGTCCTCGTTCAAGACCCGCGTCGGCTCGCCCGCAACCCACGCCTTGATGTTCTCGACCGCCTGCGTGTAGAAGTTCGCGAGCCCATCGAGGGTCGCGTAGCCCAGGTGCGGCGAGAGCATGACGTTCTCGAGGGCGAGCAGCGGGTGGCCGGCGGGCAGCGGCTCCTCGTCGTAGACATCCAGCGCCGCCCCCGCGATCGTCCCTTTCCGTAAGGCTTCCACGAGCGCCGATTCCTCGACGATCGGCCCGCGTGACGTGTTGATGAGATAGGCCGTCGGCTTCATCAGACCGAGCTCCCGCGCGCCGATCCATCCGCGGCTCATCTCCGTCAGCGGCACGTGGATCGTCAGCACGTCGGAGCCCGCGAACAGCTCGTCGAACGAGACGAACGTCGCGCCGCTCGCCGCAGCGCGCTCGGCCGTCAGCGTCGGTCCCCACGCGATGACGCTCATGCCGAAGGCCTGTGCGGTCTTTGCCGTCCGCGTGCCGATGCGTCCCATGCCCAGGATGCCGAGCGTCCGGCCCGCGAGCCCCGGGCCGA
>JADFRC010000133.1:0-2012 GCA_022561455.1 Chloroflexota bacterium
AACAGTACAACGATCATGTCCATTGGTGAACAACTCGACCGGATCGAGTTGAAACTGACCCGGCTGGAAGACGAACAAGCACGTACCCAGAGGAAGCTCAACGCGCTGCTCGAAGCGCAGTCGATCGACCCGGATTTGCTTCTCCCCAAGAACACGATCCAGGTCGTCGTTCCATGGAGGTTCGGTCGCGCCGTTAGATCCGGTGGAGTCCCCGCCCGTAGTCCGGGCACCTGAAGTAACAGAGCCTCCCAAGGCTCGGCCGAGCAGCACTCCAGGACTCAAATCGAGGAAGGCGCCGGGACGCGGCGCTGAGGACTCGGGCTCTCCCGGGTGACGAGCGCCCCACCGGTCGACACGTTCCCCAATCGCGCCCTTGACGGACCAAGGCGTAGCGACCCGTTGACGCAGCTGCTCAGGGAAGTGCCCGCCGTCGCGCCCCCACCAGTCTGAGCAGACTGGTGCCGTCGACCGGCACCAGCTAGGGACTAGCCGCCACCCAAGCGGCCAACCGAGAACCTCGTCCCACTCTGGTGAATCCCTCAGCCGATGAGGGCTCGCGGGGATCCGCCCCCGAATCTCGCTTCGCTTCCCACCACTCAAAGAACGAAGCCGGCGACACGCCCAGAGCCACCGCGAGGGCTGCAATGTTCTTGAGCGAAGGGTTCCGCTCGCCTCGCTCGATACCTCTCACATAGGTCCGGTGCAGGTGGCACCTCTCGGCAAACGCCTCCTGAGAAAGGCCTTGGGCCTCGCGGAGCACGCGAACCAGCGCACCGAACTCATGGGGGATGTCCAACTCTACCCTCAGCCTTCACCGGTTGGGTCGAGCCGAAGGTAGGAAGGTCTGTCATGGCCCCCAGCTCGTCAGGACTCCTGTGATGGTTGCACCGACAACCCATAGCAAGTAGAAGACCGACCCAAGCCACGTCTTTGTGGAAGACACCTTCGGCGCACATACCACCCATCGGGGGACCCAATCTTCGTGAGGTACGATCTTCGCGAGATCGAGAGCCTCGTCCTAGCATTTGCCCTCACGCATAGTGGCAGCGACCACCTCGCCGAGAAGTTCTTGAAAGGCCAGTACATAAACACGGATGAGGCGAGGAAAGCTTTTGCTCGTAGGCTAGGCCTCGACGTCAAGACCACTCTGAACGAGCTTGATAGGCATTACCGGCGACTGAGCAGCGCAGCTCACCCGTCGCTTGAGATGCTGGCCCTTAGAACTATCAGGTCTAAGTCAGGTCGCCCAGCCCTGGCCGCAGCCGTTCCGGAACGTGTCATCTGCGGCGGCTTTCTGTCCAGCGAACTCGCTCGCGTGTCGCTGCTTGGTCTGGCTGAAAACGTCTGGGGCGCTCTGCGATTGATGCCGCTTGTGATTCGGGAGACATCAGGCGCCTGGGCATCTGATACCGGGAACTGGCACCGGAGGCTGCAGGACGCGTTGGACGCCGACGACTCGGAGTGCTAGTGCCGCCCACCCGATTGCTCTGCTCCGGAGCGCGGCAGGGCTATTTGCGACTCACGAATATAGACCCCGTGCCGCATTATTGGTTCTCGCCGTCCTTGACCCACCATGCGCTGCCGCAGATGCGGTCGGGCGTCAGGCGCTCCACTGGACTCGCTCCGACCCTCTGGCGAACCACCTCCCGCCACCGTGGTGCGCAATGAGGCCCGTGGTGGTGCGCCACGAACAGGGCGACGGCCGCCTTCATCCGGTTGGCGAGCACACCGCCTACCAGCTCAGCGCCACAGGCGCAGCCCAGTTGGATGGTTTCGAGAATGGGGGCGCGAGGGTCCACGTCTCCTGGCATACCTCGCGTGGTGCGACTGCGCCAGCAGCAAGCGTCTCGTGGTCCTTGTCCGCCGTAGAGACACGGGCGTAGAGTGCGGCTCTCATAGCCTCATACCGGAGAGGTGACCATGCGCCTGCCGAAGCGGACCCCCTTGGTGATGGTGCTACTCGCCATCGCCGTGCTGGCCGTAGCCTGCAGCGGTAACGGGACCGGCGATGA
>JADFRC010000133.1:2112-4875 GCA_022561455.1 Chloroflexota bacterium
TGCGGCTCTCATAGCCTCACACCGGAGAGGTGACCATGCGCCTGCCGAAGCGGCCCCCCTTGGTGATGGTGCTACTCGCCATCGCCGTGCTGGCCGTAGCCTGCAGCGGTAACGGGACCGGCGATGACAACGGGGGCAACGGAAGCGACCGGGGCAACGGAGGCAGCCTCGCCCCTGGTCTCAGCGTGTTCCTTTCCAGCGGCTGCGCTGCCTGCCACACCATCGACTCGGTCTCCCAGGCCGCCGTCGCGGTTGGCCCGAACCTCTCCAACATCGGGGGCAGGGAGGATGCCGCCTACATCCGCGAGTCCATCCTCGACCCGAACGCGGTTATCGCCGCAGCGTGTCCTGCTGGCCCCTGCCCACCGGGAGTCATGCCGCAGACCGTAGGTCTGTTCTTAAGTAAGGACGAGCTCGATGTCCTGGTCCAGTACCTCTCGTCGCTTGCGGAGGCCCTGCCAGATTAGATGAGAAAAGCGTCGGGCCGCAAATCATGATGGGCGGCAGATCGGAGCGGTGAGCTATGGCGCAGAGCGCTAAGCCGGTTGTGTTCGTGACGGGGGCGGGACGCGGCATCGGCAAGACGCTGGCCATGGGGTTCGCTCACGAGGGATACCGCGTCGGCGTCGGCTCGACGACGGTGGCGCGCAATGAGGCGGTGGCCGCGGCCATCGTGGCGGACGGTGGCGAGGCGCTGCCCTTCGCGCTCGACGTGGCCGACGAGCGAAGCGTGACGGCCGCTGTCGACGGGCTTCTCGATCGCTTCGGCCGCATCGACGTCTTGATCAACAACGCGGCCCTCAAGCCTGGCTTCGTCGCGCAAAGCGAGCGGCTGCTCAAAGACCTCCCACTCACGACTTGGGAGCGTGTGCTGGGCGTCAACATCACGGGCGCCTTCCTGTGCGCCCGCGCCTGCGCGAACGTCATGATGGACCAGGGCGGCGGCAGCATCATCAACGTTTCGACGCTCTCCGCGGTGAACCCGCGAGAGGGCGAGCCGGCCTACGCGGTGAGCAAGGCCGCGCTCAACATGCTGACCAAGGTCCATGCGATGGAGGTGGGGCAGCACGGCGTGGCCGTCAACGACATGGCCGTGGGCTATACGCTCGACGCCGAGCAGGCCGCGGCGGTGGCTCCCGAGCGGCGCGCACGGGCCATGCGGCCGGAGGCGTGGCTGCCGCTGGCCCTTCACCTGGCGCACCAGACGCCGGCCGGGATGAGCGGCGAGGTCATCGACGCGATGGCATGGAACGCGGACAACGGCCACGGCGGTCGTGAGGTCTGGGGCTGGGGGTCGACGCCGGTTGGTTAGAGCCGCCCCTGCGCGCCGCGTGCGGCGCTAGGCCACCACGGCGGTGATCAGCGCCTGCATCTGCGCGCCGCCGCCCAGCTCCGTCTGCAATGCGTGGCGCGCCGGCCGGCTGTCCGGGTCCGGGAACGTCTTCAGCCAGGCCTTGTCGACGTGGTCGCGCACCCCGCGGTCCTTCAGCAGCAGCATGACGAAGATGATGTCGTCCACGGTGCCGCCCGCGAGCTCCATGAACTTCGCCATGTTCTTGAACATGTTCTCGGCCTGCTCGTCCAGGTCGTCGGGGCGCTCGCCGGTCTCGGGGTCTGCCGTGCTGATCCCCGACGAGTAGATGACGTTTCCGATCCGCGACCCCATCGGGATCGCGCCGCCTCTATGCCCCCTGCCCGGAACGTTTATCGATCTGCGGTCTGCCATTGCGCTTCCTCCAGCTCCGACGTTTCCGGGAGTATACGCATGATAGCCGCGCGAGACTGGTGTGCGCCGCTGCTATCATGCGTGTCCGGCCCCGGCGCACCGCGGGCAGGCAGAGAGGTGAGAGGGAATGGGGCTCTTCACATCGCGTACGCAAGTCGCCAAGCGGGAGATCGTGAGCGCGCTAGCCGGCACGTCGGTGCTGACGCCTCCGGGGCACACCATCGTCGTGAACGACATCGACGGCTGGAGCGTCATCTTCGACGTCGACTCGCCGGAGGAGGGGCCTCCGCCCATCTTCTTCGGCCCCCGCAAGGTGTCGCGGATCGGCATGCCGTTCACCGCGCGCGATGGGTTCGTGTGGGACCTCAAGAGGCGCCGGCTGGTCGGCGACAAGATCTATGAGCGGCGCACGAAGTGGAGCACCGCAGCCGGAGTGTCGTGGGCGCAGGAGTTCGAGCGGATCCGGCCGCAGCTGAAGCCGCCCGCGATCGCCTTCGGGTTCGGCGACTTCGACCACGAGTTCACCATCGAGACGAACGATGAGGCGAGGCTGCACGAGCTCTTCGAGCCGCGGGCGTTCCGGGACCTGATCCAGGAGCAGCCGACCATCCGCCTCAAGACGGAGCAGGACGAGAAGGGTTGGATGGCGTCGCTCGTCCCGGAGCTCCGTGAGGGAGTAGCGGCCCTTTTCTTCCAGGACCGCGCCCTCCTCCGGGACGCTGCCGACGTCCGAAGCGTGCACATGCTGCTGCGCGCTGCGATCGACCGGCTGGTCGCGATCGGCTCCGCCGACGCGAAGCCGCCCCGGATCTTCTGACGGCGCTCCTGACTGTGCGCCTACGCTTCGCTCCGGCTCCGGACTGAAGCAGGCACGCGCTGCTTCGGCCCTCGGTGCTCGGCGAACGCGCGTCTGACTGTGCGCCTACGCTTCGCTCCGGCTCCGGACTGAAGCAGGCACGCGCTGCTTCGGCCCTCGGTGCTCGGCGAGCGCGCGTCTGACTGTGCGCCTACGCTTCGCTCCGGCTCCGGACTGAAGC
>JADFRC010000134.1 GCA_022561455.1 Chloroflexota bacterium
TGGTGAGGTACGCCGGCGCCGGCCACGGCCTGCGCGAGTGCCGCGCCGAGCTCCGCAAGCTGCTCATCGACTGGCTGACGGAGAGCCTGGACGAGCCAGCGGCGGGCTAACGGGCCGAGGCGGTGGCGGCGACGCCCGCACCCAGGTGCTGCGCGTAGAACGCCCAGACCTTCTCCCAAGCGTCCGCCGCCTGCTCCGGCCGGTGGGACTTCGCCTCCCAGCGGAAGAAGGCATGGCCCGCGCCGTCGTAGCGGTGGAAGTCGTAGGTCTTGCCGTGCTTCTTGAGCTCGGCCTCGATCTTGTTGACCTGCTCCGGGTCGGGGTTCCCATCGTCGTTGCCGAAGAAGCCCAGGACCGGACAGCTGACGTCCGGCAGCATCTCGAAGACGGGCACGGGCTGGTTCGCGTTGATCCGCTCCGGCGCCGGGATCACGTTGCCGCCCCAGCAGTTCACCGCCGCGTCAAGCGACGGTATCTTGGCTGCCACCATCAGCGTGACGCGCCCGCCCGAGCAGAAGCCGATCACGCCGACCTTGCCGGTGCTCGCGGAGGAGCGCAGGAAGTCGAGCGCACCCTCGACGTCGCCGACGACGAGCGCGTCGACCTGCCCGCCCGACTCCCGGATCCGCTCGGAGTTCTCCTCCGGCGTTCCAGGGCCCATGCGGTGGTGGAGGTTGGGACAGATGGCGGCATAGCCGTGATGGGCGAACCGACGCGTGATCTCCTTGCTCCACTCGTCCCAGCCCGGCATGTGGTGGACCACGATGACCCCGGGGAACGGGCCGTCCCCCATCGGCCGTGCCGAGTAGGCGTCGATCATATCGCCGTTCGCCCCTTTGATCTGGATCGTCTCAGCGGTCATGCCGTCGGATGCCATGTCTCCCCTCCCAAGTACGAGCGCTTCGCGCGCATGATACCCGCTCGGGCCCGCTCCGGCCGGGCTAGATGGCTCCGCCGGCGACCTGCTCGATCAGCACCCACCCGATCACCGTGCCTGAGACGTAGGCGCCGTGGTGTGTCCAATCAAAGATGTTGTACTTGATGTGGCCCCACTTCCACGGCCAGGGGGCGATGCCCGTGATCCGCAGCAGCAGGACCGCCGTGACCCAGACGATCGCGAAGAAAGAGACGGCGGCGAGGGCGAGCGGGAGCTCCGCCTGGGCTATCAGCAGCCACCACACGACGCCCCAAGCCGAGCCGTACCCCCAATGCGCCCACGTCGAGACGACCATCAGGCTCCGGCCTTCGACGCTCACGCCGATGAGCTTGAGCGGCCACACGGCGGCGACGCCGGGCGCCGGGCTCTCCGGCCGGCCCGTCCAGTGCATCTCCGTCCCGCTGGAAAGCGTCATGGCGACCGTGCCGATGGCCCCCGCGAGGATGGCAGCTAGCAGTTCCACGATGGACCTCCCACACCTACGATCGCGTTGTCATTCGCTTACTAGGATGCGTCTCGCGCTCGGTAAGGTCTGCTCGGCCTGCGTCGCACACACTCACTCACCACCCCGGACCGCTGATTCCCCCGCCGACGGCGACTGGCGTCACTATGGCGGTGCCGCACTGGCTGCAGGCTCGCGCCGGCAGCGGCCGCTCGGTCTGCGATGGCTCAGCGCCGACCAGTTGCCCGAAGCAGTCGGGGCAGAACGGACTGTCGCACTCGCCGCACTCATGCCAGGTGAGACGGCCAAGCATCCCCCGCGTCCTTCCGCAAGCTACACACGTGACCATGGCGAGACCTCCATGCTGCTGACTAGGAGTCGAACGAGCCGCTACGCGGGCTCCTTGTACCGCGTGAAGACGTCCATCGCGTTGCCCGAGTAGATGCGCTGCGTGTCGTCGCTTCCCAGGAAGTCGATGCCGTCGATCAGCGGCTTGAGGTCGTCGTACCAGCGCCCGGTCCGCGGGTCGGCCTTCGACCCGGCTCCCGGACGCTCGGTCCCGAACATGCAGCGGTCGGGACCGACGACCTTGAACAGCAGCTCGAGCGACTCGATGTTATAGAGCCCGGTGTCGAAGTACATCTTCCGCAGGCGCTCGTCGAAGGTCTCCGTGTCGTTGTCCCCGCGCAGCTGGGAGCGCCAGCGCCCGACCTGATAGGGGATCGACGCGCCGCCGTGGCTGATGATGAGCTTGAGTCCTGGGAAGTCCTCGTACACGCTCGAGTCGACCAGCGAGAGGATCGCGATGCTCTCCTCCGTGATGAAGTGGTTGTGGAACGACTCCCGTGGGTTGTTGCAGCTCGCCGCGTGGACCAGGCCCGGTATGTCCATCTCCACCATCTTCTCGTAGAGCGGGTACCAGTACTCGTCGCCCATGCCCGGCGTCGCGTAGTCGCCCTCGCCGGGGTCGGGGTTGATCATGATGCCGATGAACCCCATGTCGTTGATGACGCGGTCGATCTCCTCGAACGTGTTGGCCGGGCCCACGCCCGCGCACTGCGGCAGGCCGGCGATGCCGACGAAGCGGTCCGGCTCGTTCAGGCACGCCGCGTGGATGGCGTCGTTCGTCGCCTCGCAGTACCAGTGCACGATCTTCTCCGGCTTCTCGGAGTGCATCATCGTGTAGGGGCGTGGCGAGAGGAACGCCACGTCCGTCCCCACCTCGTCGAGCAGCTCGGAGTGCTTCTTGCCGTGGTTGCGGGCCGCCGCGACCGCGGCCTGGTCAACACCGTGGTGGCCCTTGCCATGGAAGCCCCGGCTGTTCAGAAGACCCGACTGGTACGCGCCAAGCCGAGCGCCGGCCACCACATGGTTGTGCACGTCGATGATCATGCGTCCCTCCCCTGCGCCGGCGCGCTAGCGGCGCCGCGTCGGGCCGAATATATCACGGCGCAGTTCCCGTCTCCGGTAGGGGCGCCATTGATGGCGCCCGAGGGCGCGATGAATCGCGCCCCTATACCTGGCCTGCAAGGGAGGTTGTAACATCGACCCCGTCCCGTCGATGCTCTCGACCGGAGGTACGCGATGCTGACGAAGGAACAGAACGAGCGGCTGACGAAGGTCGGCCCCGGCACGCCGATGGGCGAGCTGATGCGCCGCTACTGGCAGCCCATCGCCGCCTACGCGGAGCTCTCCTTGAACCCGACCAAGGCCATCCGCCTGCTCGGCGAGGACCTGGTGCTCTACAAGGACCGCTCGGGCACGCTCGGGCTGATCGAGGCGTCGTGCGCACACCGGCGCGTGCACATGCTCTACGGCATCCCGGAGGATAACGGCCTCCGCTGTCCCTACCACGGCTGGCTCTACGATGCGAGTGGCCAGTGCCTCGAGATGCCGGCCGAGGCGCCGGAGAGCACCTTCCCGAGCCGCGTGCAGATCAAGGCCTACCCGGTCGAGGAGCTGGGCGGGCTCGTCTTCGCCTACCTCGGCCCGGCGCCCGTGCCGCTCGTGCCGCGCTGGGGGCCGTTCGTGCGCGAGGGCATCCGTGAGATCGGCTGGGCGATCGTGGGCTGCAACTGGCTCCAGGTCCAGGAGAACTCGCTAGACCCGATGCACGGCGAGTTCCTGCACCGCTACTTCTCGAACTATGTTCTCGAGCGCCAGGGCTTCATCGAGGACCGAGGCACGCTCAAGCACGGCCGGGACTTCGTCGCCGGGCCGGACATCGAGAAGAACTGGCGCGGCGGGACCAAGATCGCCCACCACACCAAGGTCGGCTTCACCGCGTTCGAGCACGGCATCCTCAAGCACCGGCTGATCCAGGGCGAGGACGAGGCGACCTCTCCGTCGTGGCGCATCGGCCACCCCATCCTCATCCCGAATATCGAGCACGGCTCCGGCGGCGGCGGCTTCCAGATCCGCGTGCCGATGGACGACACAAACACGTACTACATCTGGTACAGCGTGCACGACCCCCAGGAGTGGGAGGTGCAGGACCAGAAGCCGGAGGACATACCCGTCTACCGCACGCCGATGCCCGGCGTCGACGAGAACGGCATCCCGCTATGGGACCTGCTCGACAACAACAGCGGCCAGGACCACATGGCCTGGCAGTCCCAGGGGCCGGTGACCCAGCGGTGGCTGGAGCACCTCGGACAGTCGGACGTCGGCCTCATCATGTTCCGCCGGATGCTCAACGAGCAGATCGACATCGTCGCGGACGGTGGCGAGCCCATGAACGTCTTCCGCGACCCCGCCAAGAACCAGGAGATCGTCCTGCCGTTCGACGGCCAGGAGGGCTCCGGCGAGAGCGGCGGCGACGTGTACGGCTACGGAGGGAAGCGCAGCGCCAAGGTCGGCACGGGCCGGTCCGGCAAGTACAGCACGCTTGGCCTCGACCGCGCCCGCCGCGCGGGAGCTGTCCTGCCGCCGCCCACGCCGCCCATCGCGCGGGGCATCCCAGAGAACTCGCCGGGCTAGGCCGGCCGGCCACACGGCGCCACGCCCGCCACCGGCTCGTGGCCGGGGGCAGCCCTTTTTCGATGGGTTAGAATCTGGTACTGTTTGGGAGCGGTTCCGGCCGGCTCCGGCCACGGAATCCGCCTTCCCAGGGCTGTTGGCCAACGGAAGAGCGTCCGGGCACCGCCTGCCGGGCGCGGCCGTGCGTTTCCCCGTGGCCATCGCCAGGCTCGGAGGATCCGTCGACTTTTGAGGAGTGGATGCGGTAGTGGCACTCTCGAAGGGGCAACCAGCCGGGCTCTATCGGCCAGAGTTCGAGCACAGCGCCTGCGGCGTCGGCGTCGTGGCGAACATCAAGGGCGTCCGGTCCCACGCGATCATCGACGATGGGCTGGAGGTCTTGGTGAACCTCGCCCACCGTGGGGCGCGCGGCGCCGACGCGGACACAGGCGACGGCGCCGGGATGCTGCTCCAGATGCCCGACGCCTTCTTCCGTGGGAAGGCCGCGGCGCTCGGCTTCGAGCTGCC
>JADFRC010000135.1 GCA_022561455.1 Chloroflexota bacterium
TATCACCCCCTTCCTGGCGAGGAAGGGGGTCGGGGGGATGGTCGAAACGCTCGTCTACCGATGCGCCGTGGGGACACCGCTGAGCCGTGCGCTTGCCCTCGGCCTCCCACCCGTGTAGCGTTTTGCGCGTCATGGAAGAAACACGCAAGACCGAGCTAGCGCAAGGGATGATGGACCTCGCCCAGTCCTTCTGGGCGGGCGAGGGCGAGATCGCACGCACCTTCTGGAGCGTGCCCAGGAAGCCCGAGGAGCAGGTCCACTGGCTCCGCCTCCAGGTCTTCAAGGAGATCTACGGCTCAGGCCTCCACGCCAACCCGGACGGCATCATCCGCGGCTTCCTCGACGACCTGCGCGCCGACGTCGAGCGGATCGAGACGCGCGCCGACCGCGAGGCGTACGACCGCAGTCTGCGGGTCCTCCGCGAGGAGTTCTCCCACTTCCGCCTCTTCGCCGACATCCTGGAGAACATCACGAAGGAGCCCGTCCGCCTCGATGGCCTCCGGACGTGGCAGCTCGGCGAGGACCGCAAGCTGGGCGAGGTCCGCGGCGGCTGCCGCGAGCGTGACGGGCGCCTGGGCGCGCTCGCCGTCGGCTTCACCGAGGGCGGCGGCTCGTCCTTCTTCTTCGTCGGCCGCGACATCGGCGGCGACCCCGTCTCCGACGAGATCGCGCAGGCATGCGCCGTCGTCTTCGGCGACGAGCTCGAGCACGGCGAGCACGGCGCCCACGAGCTCGAAGAGGCGTTGGAGACGGAAGAGGAGTGGGCCCAGATCCGCGAGATGGTCGTCGTGATCTGTCAGCAGCGGCTCCGCATGCGCTACGAGATGTTCGGCCTCCCGATCGACGAGGCGCGCATCGCCGAGATAACCGAGGGCAAGATCGAGCCGCTCAAGATGACGGCCTAGTAGGGGCCCGGGGGTTATCCACGGGAGGGGGAGTGCAGAAGGGCTCTGCCCCTCTGCCGGGGGCGCGGGGGTGTCCCCCGCATTTTGCTTTATCACCCCCTTCCTGGCGAGAGCCTGCCCTGAGCTCTGTCGAAGGGAAGGGGGACGGGGGGATGGTCGAAACGGCCGTGGGGTACCCACCCCAGAGTAGCTGAGTGAGTTTGTTCAGGCAGCGCCGGGGGACATGGCCGAAGTGTCCCCCCGGTGGTTAAACAGAGGAGAGAACATCCATGGCGCTACGGACGGGACAGGACATGATGAGCGAGCTCGCCGCGTTCGGCGAGCGCTTCTGGGCGGGCGAGGCAGAGGTCGCACGCACCTTCTTCACCGCGCCCCACGAGCCCCAGGACCACGTCCCCTGGCTGCGCCACCAGTGCTACCGCGAGCTACGCGGCCCCGGACTCCTCAAGCGCCCCCACAGCCGCACCGATTGGGTCATCGAGAACGTGAACAATGGTCTCCCGGCGGCCGAGAGCCGCGAGGGCAGGGCGGAGTTCGAGCGCGAGCTCGGGCAGATCCGCGAGGAGTTCACCCACTTCCGCCTCTACGCCGACCTCCTCGAGGACATCACGGGCGAGCCGGTGCTGATGCGGGACATCGAAGGGCTCGCGCTCCCCTCGGACCGGCGCATCGAGAAGATGCGCGATCGGCTCATGACCGGCGAGGAGCACCTGGCGCTCCTGGCCTACGGGGTCACCGAGGGCGGCGGCGCCGGCATCTTCCACGCCGCGGCCGCGCTCGAGACGGACGACCCGCTGCTCGGCCGCATCCGCGACGCCGGCCGCGTCATCTACGACGACGAGGTCGGCCACGGCGTGAACAACGCGGCGGACGTCGCGGGGAGCGTTACATCGGAGAGCGACTTCGTGAAGCTGCGCGCCATGATCGTCGAGATCTGCGAGGAGCGCCTGCGGATGCGCGCCGAGATGTACGGCATCGAGATCTCGGAGGAGCGCATCGCCGAGATCACCGACGGCAAGATCGACCCGCTGGCCCCGCTGTCTTAGGCCAGGGGCGCACGCCGTGCGCCCCTACGGAGGGGAGCTGACCCGCTCGTCATCCGAGCCCCCGGTTCCACAGCTCCCCCTTCTTGATCTTCTGCGCGTAGTACGTCCACTCCGGCGAATGAGCCGCCGCCGGCTGCTTGCTGCCGTAGGCCCGCGCCTGCTCCTGGAGCTTGTGCTGGCTCTCGGAGTAGGCCTGGAGCGTCTCCTCGTCCGTGCCCTCAAAACCCATCATCCGGGCGAAGGCCTGCGTCTTCGCGGCCCGCTCCAGGTGCATCGCCGTCACCGTCACCTTGTCGATGCTCTCGCCGACCACCACGACGCCGTGGCCGCGGATCAGCACGGCCGGCGCGTCGCCGAGCGTCCGCGCCAGGTCGGCGCCCTCGTCCGCGTCGACGATGAAGATGGTCTTGGGATAGACCGGCAGCCCCATGCCGAACTCCATGGCCTGCATGTGCCCGCCCGTCACCGTGTTGCCGGCGAGGCTCATGGCGACGCACATCGGGGCGTGCGAGTGGATCGCGGCGTTGACGTCCGGGCGGGCCTTGAACACCTCGGTGTAGATGCGCGCCTCCAGTGGCGGCGTGCCGATGCCTTCGAGCGTGTTGAGGTCGTAGTCGAAGTGGACCAGCCATTCCTCCTCCGGCGCCTCCGCCGCGGGCCGGAAGAGCTTGAGGGCGATCGCCTCCTCGCCGGGGATGCGCGCGCCCACGTGCCCCCAGATGTCCCCCAGCTCCCACTCCAGCATCTTCGACGCGGTCACCAGCTCTTCGTCGATGGTCTTGATGTCGTCTGCCATGAGACCTCCCTCACAAGGGCATAGCCCTTGACCCACTTGGGGTAGCGCCGCAGAGTCTGCGGCCGCTTCATGCACGGCGCACGATCCGCCGCTGGCGGATTGCCGCCGGTAGGGGCGCACGGCGTGCGCCCTCGCGCTCGCCCACAGCCCCCGTTCGTGCTTAGCTCACGGCCTGTGCCGCGAGCGCCTTGTAGTGACCGCCCTTCGAGATCGGCGCGAGGCCGGAGACGATCGTCGTCCACGTGTCGCCGGAGTCCTCGCTCAGCAGGATGTCGCCACCCGTCGTCGCCGCGAAGATGCGCACCGTGCCGCCCGTCTCTTCGAGGCACATCGCCTCGACGGCGTGTTGGAACTTGTCGTCCAGCCCGCCGCTCAAGGTCTCCCACGTCTCGCCCCCGTCGCGGCTGCGCGAGATGCGCGTGTGCGCCGTGTGCTCCTTGCGCCAGGAGTTCGGGCTCTCCTGGCCCGCGGTGATGATCATGAAGCGCGGGTCGCTTGGCTTGAAGACGAGCTGATCCGGATAGCCGCCTGGCTCCGAGCCCTTCGAATACGGGTTGGACCAGGAATCGCCGCCGTCGGTCGTGACCCACAGGCCCATGCCGCCCGTCACGAACATCCGCTCGGGGTGCTTCGCATCGATGACGCACCGGTGCACGTCCGCGTACACCCCGGTGATCTCCGCCCACGACTCGCCGTCGTCGGTGCTCTTGAACAGACCGCCGACCTCGACGCTGCCGAAGAGCGTGTGCGGGTCGTCTGGCGCGAAGTTGATGTGCTTGAGGTGGGCAACGTGCGGCTCGCCGGGGAAGGTCCATCCCGACGTATCCACGTCGGAGCGGAAGTGCGGCTTCTCGGACCACGATCGGCCCAGGTCGTCCGAGACGAACAGCTTGGCGGGCTCGGTGCCGGCGAACAGCCGGACCTTCCCATCAAGCATCGCCTTGGACAGGCTGTACACGTTGTCCTCGGTCATCCCGGCGTCGCGGCGCTCCCACGTCGTCCCGCCGTCGGAGCTCGCGAAGATGCCGCCGTGCTGCACGCCGGCGAACCACATGCCGCTTTCCGCCTCGAAAAGCAGCGCGTGTATGTGGTGGTCGCGCAAGCTGCGCTCCGTCACGCTCCAGCCTGCCCCGTTGCGCTCGATCCGCGCGACGCCGTCGACGGTGCCCACGAGCACCGTCGTGCTGGGCTCATCCGATGCGTAGATCGTCTCGCCGCTTCCATGCGAAAGTGAGATTGCCATCCCTGCCTCCTTAGCGTGCGTCCTTTGTCGGCCTACCTCGCCGCGAACACCTGTCATTCCGAGCGGAGCGAGGAATCTCTCACAACCCCCACCCGAGAGATTCCTCGTCGTCCATCAGGATGGACTCCTCGGAATGACAGGGGCGCGTCCCTCGCTTCTCCTATACCCCGACCGGGACCTCCTCGGCCACGACCACCTTGTACTCCTCGTCGTATTCCGCGGGCATCTCCACCTGGTGGGTCAGGGTCACGTCCTTGTGCGTCTTGGTCGATTCGTTGATCGCGAGCCCGACCTCGAGCGTCGCCATGCCCCAGTGGCCGCTGTGGTAGACCGGCTTGCCCAGGTTGATCGCGTTGTACATCTCCCGCAGCTCGGCGCTGCGGTTCTGAGAGTCCGCGTCCAGCTTGAGCTCCCGCATGCCGTCGTCGTCGTAGATGTAGATCCCGTGCGGCGACTCCCGCAGCTCGCCGCGCTCGCAGGAGACGATGAGGATGCCCAGGTCGTTCGGCTTCCACGTGCGCGGCCCGTGGTCCGTGCGGAAGAGGCGGCGCTCGGCCTCGCCGCCGATCCGCATCGACAGCTTCTCCTCGTCCTCCTTGCGCGTGCCCTCGCGCATCTGACGCTTGATCTCGTTGCGCTCCTGCGGGGTATAGCGCGTGTTGGCGTCGCCCCAGGGCACGAGCTCGGAGGCCACGAAGTAGCCGTAGCCGTTGTGGATCGCCACGGCCGGCACGCCGCTCTCGAACTCCATGTAGACGGAGTAGTAGCCGGGGATCGGCCGGGTCTTCATCCACTGGCCGTAGGAGCCGCGTGCGCTCCGCAGCTTGCCGCCGCCGATGGAGCGGATGGAATCGATC
>JADFRC010000025.1 GCA_022561455.1 Chloroflexota bacterium
GCTTGGAGTCCACGACCGCCACTCCGGCGAGGAAGGCGCGCACCCACTTGGGGCTCAGGTACCAGCGTGGGGCGACCGCCACTTCCAGGCGGTAGGTCGGCTCGGTCTCGTGCGTCTGCGTCATGTCTCGCCCTCCGGTCGCTCTGCCTCGACGCGTGGCCCCGCTGGCGTGACGGGTGCCGCTCTGCCCTTTCGACCATCCCCCCGTCCCCCTTCCTCGCCAGGAAGGGGGCGATAAAGCCGGATACGGGGGACACCCCCGTGCCCCCGGCAGAGGGGCGCCGCCCCTCTGCACTCCCCGTCCTGTGCACGGACCATACCGGCCCATGAAACAAAAAATCTTGAGGCAGGGCCGTGCTGCGCGGAACGGGTAGAGGCTCGCTCTGCGGACGAACGCCCGCTGAATCCGGCGGCGCTACCCCTTATGGGTCAAGGGCTGTGCCCTTGTTAGACCCACTCCGCGAAGCCCATGGCGCAGCCGTTGCCGGCCTCGGTGCGGTAGCAGGGGACGTAGTCCACGACCTCCATGCGCAGCCCGGTCGGGGCCACCGCGCCGCCGAGGGCGATCCAGTTCTTGATCTCCGATGTGCCGCCGCGGAAACGGACGTCCGCGTAGTCGAGGAGCTTCTCCTTGTCGTCGTGCCGCAGGCCGTCGAGGATCCGCGCGTCGAGGTCCTCCTCGATCACGGTGTGGCTGAGCCCACCGGAGGCGACGATGGCGACCCGCTTGTCGCTGTCCCAGTCGCGGATGGCCTGGCCGACGGCGGCGCCGAAGTCGTAGCAGCGCTTCGCGGTCGGCGCGTTCGGCGGGAAGTACGTGTTGACCATCAGCGGGACGCTCGGGACGGGGTGGTTGTCCATCAGGCGCCGGTAGACGTAGTAGAACGCGTGCCCGATGGCGCCGTCGCCGCGCCCGACGGGGAGCTTGTTCGAGCGCGTGACGTCGAACTCGTTCTCGATCAGCGTCTCGATGAGGTATTCGCCGAGGACCGCGTCGGTGGGCTGCGTGAGCGTCTGCGACGGCCGCTTGCCGATCTTCGCGTCGCCGAACGTCGCGCGGTGCTCGCTGTTGCGGGGTGCGTCGTCGACGCTCTCGCCGTAGTAGACGCAGAACGCGGGCAGGTTGTCGTCCTGGAAGGACTCGTGCTGGTCGTCGCCCAAGATGATCAAAACGTCGGGCTTCGCCTTCGCGATCGTCTCCGAGAGGTGCGTGATCGCCTGCTGGCAGGCGGCAAAGCGCGTCTCGAACTTCTCCTCGGTGCACTCCTTCTCGAAGTGGTCGCCCGCGCGCAGCTCGACGAGCTCTCCGAAGGAGTAGGTGTTCCCCTCGAACCAGTGCTTGGCCAGGGTGCGGCCGCGGTCTCCGTACGCCCGCCAGGTGCCGGGCGGCATCTCCAATTGAGGCGCATGGGACGAAGCGATCCCGAGCACGATCTCTGCCATCGATCGGCCTCCTTTGCTGTCGCCGCGCACAAGTCTACCCGATGCGCGGATTGACGCCGCGCCCTCGTGTGCATACAGTCCTCCCGCGGGAGCGCAGCCTAGAGGGAGGCCAACGATGACGCAGACTTCTCCGCCGGATACACGGTTCGACTACGAGAGCCGCCTGAAGTTCAAGAGCGACGGCTGGCTCGTGTCCAACCTCGATGAGCACGCGGACGATCCCAATCGGAGCTCGAGCTTCGTGATGCTGAGCAAGCTCAAGGACTCGCGGGTGGTGATCAACTGCTACGAGCCGGGTCAGTCCGACGAGATGCACTGCCACCCTGGCTCGGAGCATACGTTCCTGGTCTGGCGCGGCAAGCTGCACGTGCGGGGGATCGAGCCGGGCGAGGAGCTGACGCTTGGTCCCGGCGACTTCGTGCAGATCAAGGCCGGCTACTACTACCAGCTCCACAACCCAGGGCCCGAGCCGGCGGTGTACTGCCAGTTCGGGACGGTGCCCGCCAAGCCGCCGAAGAAGACGATGGTGTTCTTCAGCGAGTCCCGCAAGGGCAAGCAGGCTGCCGAGTAAGCAGCCGAGCGCAGGGGCTCACGCCCCTGGGAGCGCGGCTGCCTCCGGCGAGAAGAAGCTCTCGTAGTCCACCCGGTGCGGCGTGAGCCCCTGCTGGTGGGCGAACAGGGTGAGCGCCTCGAGCGAGCGGCGGTTGCTCTCGACGTTGTAGGGCCAGTAGTCGTCGCCCATCAGCGCGCGCTGCTCCTCCACCGCCGCACTCGCCCAGGACATCACCATGTATTGGGGGTCGGGGCCCAAGATGCGGTAGAAGGCGAGGTCGCGCGCTTTGCGGAAGGCCTCCAGCAGAGCGACCGGCGCCTCTGGATGGCGGTCGACGAACTCCTGGGACAGCGTCACGGCGTGGGAGATGGGGAAGATCCCCGTGTCCCTGAAGTAGCGCTGCTCCTCGGCCTTGTAGTCGGGGAAGAGGCGCCGCACGCGCGGGTCCCGCTCGGTGATCGACGGGAGCACGTTGGGATCGATGACGGCATCAAGCGCCCCCTGCACGAGCATGTCGTTGAGGTCACCGTCGAGCTTGCCGATCTCGATGCCCGGCGCGGTGCTTGCCGCGTCCGGCCGGGCCGAGAGCCATCGGATGGCGGTGAGGTCCACCTCGTAGTAGTTCTGGAGCGCGCCGCGGGCCCAGACGCCGGCGGTGTTTCCCCAGCCGGAGATCCCCACGCGCTTGCCCTCGAGGTCCTTGGGGCGCTCGATGCCGGCGGCCGCGTTCACGTAGATGTACGACAGCCTGAACTTCCGGTTCGGGAAGGCTGGGATACAGACGTCCGGAGCGCCCTGGGCCTTGCGCTGCACGAGGGTGCCGAAGCCCTCGTCGCGCGCATCCGCCCCGAACCGGGCGTCCTCACCGACGTCCATGACCTCGAGGTCGAAGCCTTCGACCTTCACCGTGCCGTCGCTGATGGGCAGGTTCGTGTCCACCGTCGGCTCGCGGAAACGGAAGCGCAATTTCGGGTCGGGCATGGACGGCCTCCTCGCCGGCGGTCATCGTCTCGCGGCCGCACCAGACGGCCGCGCGCACTGTAGCGAAGCGCGGGCACGGGCGCAAAGGCGGTGCGGCCCCTCCTCAGCGATCGTGACCCAGCCGATTGCGGGCGTCCTCCAGATAGACGGTACCGATGAACCGGCCGTCCGGGTCGGTGACCAACGTATTGGCCACCCCGGCGGGCCCGAGTGATGCGACGACCGTCTCAAGCGGTGTATCGAGACGGACCGTCGCAGGTCCCGGCCGCATCACGTCTTCGACCAACGCATCCGGGTCTCCGTCGAAGGCCGCGCCCCGTATCCGCCCCAGCACCACGTGCCGGTCGTCGACGACGATGAGCTCGTCCTGTCCCTCAGCACGAACCCTCCGTACCGCGTCGCCAAGCCGCTCGCCGACGTGGCCGATGACATCGCCAGCCCGCAGCGTACCGCCAGCCGTCGGCGGGCCGGCCGACTGGCGAACGGTTGGGAGTCCGGCCGCGATCCAGTCCGACTTCCCGGATACGTAGTCGTAGACCTTCTCGAATCCGAGGGTTTCGAGCCGCGCCGCGGCCCGTGGGCTCATGTCTCAGAGCGCGTCCCATCAGTAGACGACGACGGGACGGCCGGGGTCCAAGCGCTCCTTGGCATCCCGGTCAAGGTCCTTGAGCGGGATGCTGATCGCCCCTTCGATGTGCTCGTCCTCGTACTCGGGCGGAGGGAGCACCTCCACGAGCTGGGCGGCTTCATCCCTGATGAGCCGGAGCAATTCGTCCCGCCAGATCCTCGTCGCCATGACTCCCTCCTGCGTCACGCGTTCCAGCGCACGGGTCTGGCGTTCATCTTATCCACCCCGGCCGCAAAGGGCGACTGGGCGTCAGCACCAAGCCTCTTTGGGTGCGCGCCCCGTTCATGGTTGATGGCGTACCCCCGAGAATCGAGCGTAGAAAGCGGGCCTCGCGGCCCGCTTTCCGGATGAGCGAACGGCCTGCCATCAGGCATCTCCGCCCGTGGCAGCCAACCCTCGGTCAGTCCGCCGGAATCGCTTCCAAGTGCTCGTCGTCCGACCCGCCGGAACCGCTGCCGGAGCTGTCGCTGTCCGACCCGCCAGAACCGCTGCCGGAGCTGTCGTCGTCCGACCCGCCAGAACCGCTGCCGGAGCTGTCGTCGTCCGACCCGCCGGAACCGCTGCCGGAGCTGTCGTCGTCCTCGTCGTCGCCATCCCCGTCGTCGTCCTCGTCCTCGTCCCCCAAGGCGCCGACGGCGGAGTCGTCATCGCCACCCCGCCCTCGGACGCGGACATTGCGGGCGACGATGCCGTCGTCGGTCAGGACCGCGTCGATCTCGACGCCGGCACCGACCTCGATCGTGCCCCTCACGCTGGTCCGCGGCTCGATGGCGACCGTCTGGCCGTCCACCGTGATGCTCACGAGGTTACCGTCGCCGTCCAGTCCAACCGCCTCGATGGCGCCCTCGATCTCGACCTCCGCGTCCCGCTTCTCGTCCTCGTCGCCGTCGTCCTCATCGTCGGGGTCTTCCAGCTCCACCTCGGTGGCCACGAGCACGCCGTCGCGCACGGTGCCCTCGAGCTCCACCTCGGAGCCCACTTCCAACGCACCCTCGACGTCGGTGAGCGCGTCGATGGACACCTCGACGCCGTTGACGACGACGCCGGTGATGTTCCCGTCCTCGTCGAGGATCAAGGCCTCGACGGTACCCTCGATCTTGATCGAATCCCGGTCTTCGTCTTCTTCGTCCCCTCCGCGGCCCTGACCTCTCCCGCGGCCGGGCGCCTTGACCTCGCTGGCGTGGAGCTCACCGTCCACGAAGATCCCCTCGACGCGCACGCTCACACCCACGTCGATCGTGCCCTTGAGCTCGGTCAGCACCTCGATGGACACCTCGATACCGTTCACGGTGATGGAGATAACGTTGCCGTCCTCATCGACGACGACCGCCTCGACCACACCGCGGATCTTCACCTCGTTCTTCGACTTGGTGGCCTTCCGGCCCTCGCCCTTGACCTCGGCGGCCAGCACGGAGCCGTCCTCGGCCATGAATCCCTCGACCTTGACCGTGGCGCCGGCCACAAGCGTGCCCTTGACCTCGGTCAGCACGCTGATGGAGACGGTGACGCCGTTGACGACGATGGAGCCGTCGGGGTTGACCGCGTCGATGGTGCCTTCGATCTCGACCTCGTTGCGCTCGTCCTCGTCCTCATCGGCGTCCGGGCCCTTCCCGTCGACCTCGCGGGCGATGAGCGAGCCGTCGGCTTGGAGGAATGCCTTGACCTTGGCGAAGGAGCCGACGCTCAGGTCGCCTTCGAGCTCCGTCAGCGCCGCCAGGGCCACCGTGAGGCCGTCGATCACGACGAACTCGTCGGTGATCTCCTCGATGATGCCGCGGATCTTGGTCTCGCTCCGGGACCGCTTGGGGTCGTCGCCCTCGCCCTCGACCTTCGTGGCCAGCAGCGTGCCGTCCTCTTGGGCGAGCGCCTTCACCTCGACCTCCTGGCCGACGGCCGGAGTGCCTTCGAGCTTCGTGAGCGGGCCGACGGCGATCTTGATGCCGTTGACGATCCAGTTGCCGTCGTCGTCGACGCCCTCGAAAATCCCTTCGAGCTTGACCTCGTGTTCCTCGTCTCGTCCTCGTCGTGGGCGCCGCCCTTGTTCTCGATCTCACGAGCGAGCAGGGAGCCGTCGTCCTGGAGGAAGGCCTTCACCTTGACGCGCTGGCCTTCGCCGGGCAGGCCGTCGGTGTCCGTGGTCTCGTCCACGCGCACCGCGGTCCCGCTGATGATCCAGTTGCCGTCGGCGTCCAGCCCCTCGAACACGCCGTTGATGACCGTCCTCGCCTTGACCTCGGCGCCTTCGTCCTCGGCCTCGACCTCCCGCGCCAGGACGGAGCCGTCGGGGAGGAGGATGGCCTCGATCTCGACGGTCTGGCCGACCTTCAGCGCATCCGCGATCTCCGTGTCCTCGTCGATCAGGATGGTGCGGCCGTCGACGATCCAGTTGCCGTCGTCGTCGATGCCTTCGAACACACCCTGGATCTCGACGGTGTTGGCCTGCGCGTCCTCGGGCTTCGGGCCGGAGTCCCTGGCCTTGCGCCGGGTGACGTTGATCTCAAGCGCCAGCGCCCCCAGCTCCCCGGATGGGTCGCGGAGGGCGACGATGACGACGAAGTCACCGACGGCGAGCTCGGTCGTCCCCTGGTGGAACTTGACCTCGGTGCCGGCGTCGCGGTCGAAGGTGACGGTGGCCGCCGAGGCGCCCAGCGTCAGGACCGAGATCTGGACATCAGTGAGCGCGACGACCTCGCCGGGGATGTGCCGGCTGCGGGTCTTGCCGGGGATCAGCTGGACCCTCTCGGCCTCGCCCGACTCATCGAGCGAGACGGCGACGACGTCCCCGACCCGCAGGTCGTCCGGCCCGGCGTCGGGCTCCGACGGGATGCGCACGTCCGTCTCTGCTCCGATCGGGACATCGACGTCGCCGTCGTCCGTGGCGACGACGATCACGCCCTCGCCGACGGAGACGATGGTGCCGAAGAAGTCCCGGACGTCTGAGGACTGCGCCGACGCGGAACCGGCCGTGAGCGCGAAGGCCGCGAGGGCCGCCGCCGCCAGCACGAGGAGGGTTGCGAGCAACCTCTCGGACCTATGGACGATCGCTGCTTTCATCATTTCGGGGCCTTTCCGTCGCGCTGCCTCAAACAGCATGCCGGGTATTCCGTTACTGGTGTGTTACGCGTCACGGCCTGAAGATCACGGCTAGTACCGCGCTGAGGACCCTGCCGTCGGGGCTCGTGCCGACCACCTCGATGAGATTCGGGCCTTGCTCGAGGGTGACGGTGGTGGAAAAGTCGCCGGCTTCGTCGACCTCGACGCCGACGCCGTTCACGCTCACGATCGCATCGGGCGCGGTACGCCCCGCGACCGGCTGCGTGCTTGCAGATACGACGGTCTGGTCCTCGGGCTCGGTCACGAGCAGGAAGAAGACCCCCGAAGCCGGCACCTCGAAGGTGACGGTCCGCGTCGCGGAGAGGCTGCGCCCGGCAGCGTCAGAGGCGACGACCTCGATGCGGTTCGCGCCCGGCTCGAGCCGCACCTCGATCTGGAAGCTGCCGTCGCGGTCTGCGATCGTGCTCACGCCGCCGGCCGTTACCGTCGCACCGGGCGCGGTGCGTCCGAACACGACCACCGCGCTGGCGCGGACGGTCGTGCCATCGTCCGGACCCTGTACGTCCAGCGAGAGCGGCGGCAGGGCCGTCGGCGTGGCGGTGGGGTCCGGTGGGGGCGGCGTGGCCGTCGGCGTCGCCTCTGGCGTCGGCGTTGGCGTCGCGGTCGCGGGCTGGGCGGTCGCCGGCGCCGGCGTGGGGTCTCGGGGCACCTGCTGCGCACAGGCGGTGACGATCAGGAGCACGCCGAGCGCGCCCACGAGCACGAGGCGGCTCAGGGGGCGTTCGGGGGGGTCGATCTCGGGACGCAGCATGGCCCTGACAATACTCCGGTGCCGTGCGTTACGGCGGTGTTACGCGGACGGGGCTCCGGCCGGCGAGCCGAGCGGGAGGCTCAGCAGGAACCCGGTGTGGTGGTCGGGGTCGGGGACCGTGACGCTCTCCACCGTCAGCTCGCCCCGCTGGCGGCCCGCCAGCGTCTGTGCGATGAACAGACCCAGGCCGGAGCTGACCTTCTCGTCCCGGCGTGCGGCCTCGGGGGTCCAGCCCCTGTCGAAGAGGTGCTGGAGGTAGTGGGGGGGTATCCCCTCTCCATCGTCCCACACCCGCACGAAGAAGTGGGTGGGGTTCTGGGTCAGCTTGACCTCGACCTGCGCGTCGGCGAAGCGGACCGCGTTGTCGACGAGGTTCGTCACGATGTGCTCGATGGCCGAGCCATCGGAGTAGACGATGCCGAACTCGGCAGGCTCCGACCACCAGGTGATCTGCTTGCCCATCTCGCCCGCGACCGCGTTGTAGCGCTCGACGATCTTGCGCACGACCTCGGCGGGCTCCACCGCATCGTCACGGCCGGGCGCTGGCCCGGCCTCGAGCTGGATCAGCACCTGGAGGTTGGACATCATCAGCCGGAAGTTCGGCCCCTGGCGCTCGATCTCGTCCAACAGGCCGGCCACGGCAGGGTCGATCGTCCCGTCCCGGGCCTCGAGCGCGGCCCGCAGCTCCCGCTCCTTGCCGACGATCCGGCTGAGCGGGCGCCCCAGGTCGTGATGGAACACCTCGAAGTACTGCTGCGTGATCTCGCTCCACCGCTCGGGCGTGCGTCCGGAGGCGTCGCTGCCCGCGCTGCCCTTGGCGGACATCCCGGGCAGCACGGCAGCACATAGGAGGCCGTGAGCACGGCGAGACCGGCGATCAGCGCCAGCCCGCCGATGTACGTCAGTGGCTCGACGACCCAGAGGCTGTCCGAGACCGACGGCCCGAGGAGCGGGGCGAGGGCGACGCTGAGCGCGCCGGCGGCGACGACGGCGGCCGCGGCCACTCTGAGGCGTCTCGATCCCATCCAGCGGTTGATCACGTGTCTCGCTCCTCAGGCGCCAAGATCAGCCGGGCGGTACGAGGCGGTAGCCCTGGTCCCGCACGTTGATGATGAGGTCGCCCGCGCCGAGGTGCTCTCCCAGCGCCTTGCCCAGCGCGTCCTTGATCTCACGCACGCGCACGCGGAGCGAGGCGCGCGCGTCCTCGCCCTCCGAATACCGCTCCAGCGTCGCGAAGGGGACGAGCTGCCCAGGGCTGCGATACCAGGCCACCGCCAGCTCCCGCAGGATCTCGAACCGCATCCCCGAGATCTCGGTGACCAACGTGCCCGCAACCTCCACCGTCTCGGTGGAGACATTAAGCACGATGCGGGCTCCGACGCGAATGGCCTCGGGCGCGGTCCCGATGAGGCGCCGGAGCCGGAGGACGACCTCCTCGGGACTCGCCAGCTTGTCGATGAAGTCGACGGGCGCGTCCCACCGCAGGGTGCTCCGCACCGCGGTCTCCCGGTCGGGACCTTGCGTGTACTGCGTGAACATGAGCACCGGCAGCTTGGGGTGCTCCGTGACGATCTTGCGGAGGATGTCGAGCCCCTTGAACAGATCGTCGCGGTGGTCCCCGAACCGCACGTCGAGGAGCACGCCGTCGGGCCTGCTCTCCTCGATGGCGTAGAGGGCCGCGGCCTCGAACTCCTCGCCCGAGCGCCAGCCCTCCTCCGGCTCGACGACGACGGTCCGCCAGCCCTCCTTCTCGAGGCCGCGGCGGACGGCGCTGACGAGGGGCGAGGCGGCCTCGTCGTCCACGATCAGTATGGATCCCCCGGGCCGAGCATCGTTCATCGGCGCACCCTCGCAGTCATGGTTGCGCGAATCCAACGCCGCGTCCATACGCTACGGCCACCGGAGGAGACGGAGGGAGCGCCGCGTCCCGTGCAGCTGGACCGCCACCGGGCGGTGGATCCCTGCTGTGCCTAGCCGCCCCAGGCCGCTGTCGCTAGAATGCGCTCCATGCAACTGCGCTGGCTACCGATCGCGCTGATCGGCCTCGGGCTGCTGACGGCCTGCGGCCAGTCCGACCCGACGGCAACTCCGACGCCGACGTCACTCCCGGCGCCAACGCCAACGCCTGCCGCTACTCCGACCGCCACCTCCGTTCCCACCCCCACGGTGCGCCCGACGCACACGCCCACGCCGTCGCCGACCCCGACGCCGACGCCGGTACCGGGCGCGACGCAGGTGCGCCTCCCCGCGGTCCAGGATGCGACGCTTTATGAGCAGGACGACGGGCTCCGGGCCAACGGCTCGGGAAATCACCTGTTCATCGGCGTGACGAACAGCCGCGACAAGCGCCGCGCGCTGGTCGCCTTCGACGTCGCAGGCAGCGTGCCGGCGGGCGCGGCCATCGTGAGCGCGCAGCTCGTCCTGTCGCTGTCGCGCACCATCGCCGAGGACGAGCCGTCCGAGGTGCACCGGGCCACGGCAAGCTGGGGAGAGGGTGACTCGATGGCGGGCAGCGGCGAGGGGGCCGGCGCGAGCTCGGCCGACGGCGACGCAACGTGGGTTCACCGCCGCTTCGACACCGAGCGGTGGGCCACGCCGGGAGGCGACTTCAGCCAGGAGGTCAGCGCCTCCGCGGTCGTGGGCCGCCCGCAGCTCGGAGAGGTCGCAATCATCACCTGGGGGTCGACGCCCCGGATGGTGGCCGACGTGCAGGGCTGGCTCGACGACCCGTCGAGCAACCATGGGTGGCTGGTGCTGGGGAACGAGGAGAAGGAGCGGCAGACCGCGAAGCGCTTCGAGTCCCGCGAGAACCCCGATGAGTCGAACCGGCCGGCACTACTCATCGAATACTTCGTCCCGTAGCGGGTACCCAGCACGAGCCGGCGATGAGGATGTGTACGCCATGAAGGTCACGAAGGACGTGTACGTGCCGATGCGCGACGGCACCCAGATCGCCCTCAAGGTCTACCGGCCGGACGCGGACGGCGCGTTCCCGGCGCTGTTCGCCGCATCGCCGTACCAGTACGAGACAGACGACCTCCCGGCGCTGCCCCTCTTCCTCTGGCGGGAGACCGGGCCGGTGGAGTGGTACGTCGAGCACGGCTACGCCTACGTCCGCATGGACGTCCGTGGCTCCGGCCGGTCCGGAGGCGCCTACGGCTACCTGGACCGCACGGAGCAGGAGGACTGTCACGAGGTCATCGAGTGGATCGCGGCACAGCCGTGGTGCAACGGGCGCATCGGCGGGTTCGGGCAGTCCTACTACGCCATGCTCCAGTGGCTGATCGCACCGGGGGCCCCTCCGCACCTCACCTGCATCGCGCCATACGACGGCTTCGTCGACCCGTACCGGGACTCGGCGTATCAGGGCGGCATCTACTCGCCCTTCTTCGCCAACTGGTACAGCGGCGTGCGGGCCAACAACGCGCTGCGGCCGGTCAACGCTCCCGGCACGGTGATGGACACGGACCTCGTCCATGAGGCGCTGGTGCACTCGACCTACGACGAGTGGTGGCGGGAGCGCTGCGCCTACGAGCGGCTGCGGGAGATCGAGATACCGGTGTTCTCGATCGGCCATTGGGGGAAGATCGGACTCCACCTGCGCGGAAACATACTGGGCTACGAGGAGGTCCAAGGCCCCAAGAAGCTCCTCGTGACGGGCGCCCTCAACGTCTTCGAGGTGCACCACCTCTTCGACACCGTCGACTTCCACGAGACGGAGCTGCTGCCGTTCTACGAGCACTTCCTCAAGGGCGTGGACAACGGCTTCATGGACGGGCCACCCGTGCGCCTGTGGGTCCGTGGCGACGAGGCGTACCGCACCGAGGAGGAGTGGCCGCCGGCACGCGCGGAGTACGCGTCGTACTACCTGCGGCGCGGTCCGTCGGGCAGCGTGACGTCGCTCAACGACGGCAGCCTTTCGACCGAGCCCCCAGGGCCGGACGACGGCGCCACCACCTACCACTACCCCGACGACGAATGGGCGCTCGGCGTGGTCGCGCGGACGGCGGCGGGGCCGGACCCGGTGCGCCGCGTGCTGACGTTCACGAGCGAGCCGCTCGACGAGGACGTCGAGGTCACCGGCCTCATCGTCCTCGAGCTCTACGCGTCATCGGACCAGCCGGACACGGACTTCATCATGAAGCTGAGCGACCAGCTGCCCGCCGACGCGGGGGAGCCGTCCGGCGGCCGCCAGCCGGCGTTCGTGAACGTGTCCAAGGGCTGGCTCAAGGGATCGCACCGCCAAAAAGACGAGGAGCGCAGCACGCCGCTACGGCCGCATCACACGCACGCGGACCCGCAAGCCATGGAGCCGGGCCGCGTCTACCGCTTCGATATCGAGGTGCAGCCCGCGTCCTACGTGTTCAAGCGTGGCCACCGCATCCGGCTGGAGCTCGCCAACGGCGATTCGAGCGTTACCGATGGCAACTTCGCCCACCAGTACCTGTGGTTCAAGATGGGGGACGACACCATCTACCACGACGCCGAGCACGCCTCGCGCCTCATGCTGCCGGTGATCCGGCGCGGCAAGGCAAGCGCGGGATCAAGCTAAAGCTCATCAGGCCGGCGCGGAATCACGCCGGCCCGGCTGACACCGACCCCTCCCGTGTACGGGACGCTACAATCGTCAGCCATGGATCTTCCCCGCGCCGACTCGTCCGTCGTCCCAGAAACTAAGATCGTAGGCTACCTGCTGTCCCCGACGCATCCGCGCGGGCAGCACAAGGCAGCGTATTTCGCCTCTTTCGGGTTCTCGGCCAATGATTGGCAGGTACTCCAGTCGGCCCTGCCGGCGCACGCACAAGGTCACGAGGTGGAATCTGCCCAGCGCACCCCCTTCGGAATGCGCTACACTATTCGTGGTGCGTTGAGTGCGCCGGACGGGCGTGCCCCGATGGTCCGCACGGTCTGGTTCGTCGAGGAGGGGCAGGCAGTGCCCCGCTTCGTCACCGCCTATCCAGTGGAAGGAACGAGGGAATGATCAGAGAGCCCGACGCTGTCGCTCTCGTGCGCGATCTGCCTGAGCACGGTCTCAAGACAGGGGACATCGGCACGGTCGTACTTCTCCACGGCAATAGCGGATACGAGGTGGAGTTCATGACGCTGGACGGCGAGACGGTGGCAGTGGAGTCTCTTTCCCCTGAGGAGATTCGCCCCATCGGGCGCCGCGAGGTCGCTCACGCGCGGCCGCTGTAGGCCATATCCGCAGCGTAGCCCGACCACCGCCAATCTACCCGTGACGCACGCATCCCCCTTCTGTTCTCAAGAGCGATAGAACCCGGAACGGCTCCGTGGTGCGGCGCGCGGCCAAAATGGTGGGCCCGGCAGGACTTGAACCTGCGACCAACCGGTTATGAGCCGGCCGCTCTAACCACCTGAGCTACGGGCCCACGCCCCTCGGCGCGCATAGCATACCGCGCCGTGCCCCCAACCCGGGGGGCGCGCGGGCGCTCGGCTTGCGCTAGGATGAGCCTCGGCGCGACGCGTCACCAGCGCACGCCCTTGTACGGAGGAAGAAGACACATGGCGATCTACGAGTACCGGTGTGGGAGCTGCGGCACGGAGTTCGAGGCCCGGCGCCCCATGAGCGAGGCCGCCGACCCGGCCCCCTGCCCGAAGTGCGGGAGCGAGGGAGCCAGACTACCCTCGGTCTTCGCGTCCAAGGAAGGCTACTCGTTGAAGATACCGACGGCCCCGGCGTGGCGCGGCACGCCCGAGGCGAAGCCCAAGGCAAAGGCAGGCCGCAAGGCTAAGGCGACGGCTCCTCGGTCTCGGGCCCCAGGTGGCGCAGCTCAGCGCTCACGCGCTCGGCGGTGACGCCGGAGCTGACCAGTAGCTGCGCGGCGACGTCCTCCGGCTGCTCCACCAGAGCTTGGAGGAGATGGCCGGTGCTCACCATGCGCTCGCCGTCCCCGCGCGCCACGCGTGAGGCGCCCTCGATGACCCGCTGGCAGCGGCGCGTCAGCCCTGACGTGCCGGTGTAGAGCGACCCACGCCGGCCGATCACGACCTCGAGCTGGGATTTCACGGCGGGGAGATCGGTGCCGAGGTTCTGGATCACCCGGGTCGCCTGCGACCCGGAGTCGCGGAGCAGCCCGAGCAGCAGGTGCTCCGTCCCCATGTACGCGTGGTCGAAGCGCTGCGCCTCTTCCTGCATGAAAGAGAGCGCCCGCCAGGCATTCGGCGTGAAACGCCCCGGCAGCCCTCGCACCACCGTGGTCCCCGGGACCAGCGGCACGGGGCGTGCCGACTCGTGCACGAGCCCCGGCATGACGCGCCGGAGGTCGAGGGCGCCCAGCAGCAGCGCGCCCACCGCCACGGCCACCACCGTCCGGCCGGCGGAGCTCATCAGGAACGGCGGCAGGCCGAAGAACGCCGGGTGGTCGAAGCGCTGGAGCGGCGTGAACAGCAGGAGCACCAGCGGCACGCTCACGATCAGGTAGACGAGCCAGGCGAACTGCGGCGTGAAGAACTTCGCCTGCCGCACGCCGAGCAATGTGACACCACCCGTGGCGAAGCTGAGCAACCCCGTGGCGATGGTGAGGATGTAGGCGTTGCGCGGAGGCAGCGTGCTGGGAAGCGGACCGGTGCCCAACGCCTCCGCGGAGCGCGTCACGAACCAGGCCGCGGCGGCGATCACACCGAGCACGATGAATGAGATGAGCACCGCGCTCATCGCCTGCTTCACCGGCGAACGCTCGACCATTCAGAACCCCAGCAACGGCTTCGTTACCACGTAGACCTCATGGATTCTAGCAAACCGGCCGGGGGCCGAGAGCCGGTTTGCCCAGCGGTTTTCGGCGACCTTCGCCTCGCTTCGCCGAACGGCTTTGCCTCGAAACACCCGCCCCGCTGCTGTGGCGCCGGTGCCCCACGGCCCTTTCGACCATCCCCCAGCCCCCTTCCCTTCGACAGAGCTCAGGGCAGGCTCTGGCCAGGAAGGGGGTGATAAAGGCAACTACGGGGGACACCCTGTATCCCCCGACAATGGGCGTGCCCCCGGCAGAGGGGCGGAGCCCCTCTGCACACCCCGCACGGCACAGCACGGGAAGTTTCTCGGGGCAAGCCCACGACAAGGCCCGCAGGCTCTTTGGACACTCCATCCATCGCACAAAGCAGGCCCGAGGCGACGCCCCGCCGAGCGCCTGCTCCTTTGCAGCCTCCGGTGCTGGGCGATAACATGCGCCTCGCGCCGCCCCGCGGGGACGGCCGCGAGCATCAGCAGGCGGAGGAGCACCACATGGCCGGGCACCCAGGCACGCGCACCGAACGGGACACGATGGGCGAGATGCAGGTGCCTCAGGACGCCTATTGGGGAGCATCGACCCAGCGGGCCGTCCTCAACTTCCCGGTCAGCGACCTGCGCTACCCCGCCGCCTTCATCCACATCCTCGGACGTCTCAAGCGCGCCGCGGCCCAGGCGAACGCCGGCCTCGGCCTGCTGGACGCCGCGATCGCCGACGCTATCGTCAGGGCGTCGGCCGAGGTCGTGGACGGCACGTGGGACTCCCACTTCGTCGTCGACCTCTTCCAGACCGGGTCGGGCACCTCGACCAACACCAACGCGAATGAGGTCATCGCCCGGCGCGCAAGCGAGCTCGCGACAGGCGAGGTGCGGGTCCACGCCAACGACCACGTGAACATGGCGCAGTCATCCAACGACGTCATACCGACGGTGACGCACCTGACGGCGGCGGTCGCGCTCCAAGACGCGCTGCTGCCGGCGCTGGAGGGGGCGAGCAAGACGCTCCGCGCCAAGTCGGAGGAGTTCTGGCCGATCCTCAAGACGGGCCGCACGCACCTCCAGGACGCGACGCCGGTCCGCCTCGGCCAGGAGTTCGCGGGCTACGCGGACCAGCTCGAGCTCGGGATGGAGCGCCTGCGGCCGCACGTCGCCGCGCTGTCCGAGGTCGCCCTCGGCGGCACCGCCGTCGGCACCGGCGTGAACGCGCACGAACGGTTCGCCGGCGCGGTCTGCGAGCGCCTCGCGGAGGAGCTCGGCCTGCCCGTGCGCGAGACGGCACGTCACTTCCAGGCACAGAGCACGCTGGACACGGTGCTCGCCGCGAGCGGCGCGGTCCGCGCGGCCGCGGTCTCGCTCCAGAAGATCGCCAACGACCTGCGCTGGCTCGCCTCCGGGCCGCGCGCCGGGCTCGGGGAGCTCGTGCTGCCGGAGGTCCAGCCAGGCTCCTCCATCATGCCCGGCAAGGTGAACCCCGTGATCGCCGAGTCGGTCGTCCAGGTCGTCGCCCAGGTCATCGGCAACGATGCGTCGGTCGCCGCGGCCGCCCAAGGCGGGTACCTGGAGCTCAACACCTACTGGCCGGTGGCGGGCTACAATCTCCACCAGGCCATCGTCCTGCTGGCCTCCGCCACCGCGAACTTCGATGCCCAGTGCCTCGCCGGCATCACCGCGACCGCCACCGGGCCCGAGTCGGTCGAGCGAGGGCTCATGATGGCCACGGGCCTGAGCCCGGCCATCGGCTACGACAAGGCGACGGCGATCGCGAAGGAGGCCGCCGCCAAGGGGCTGACGATCCGCGAGGTCGCGAAGAGCACGGCTGGGCTCACCGACGAGCAGCTCGACGTGCTGCTCGACCCGGAGCGCATGACGGCGCCCTTCTCGGACGACCAGCCGAGCCGATAGCGGGGCCACAAGGAGCGAGCGAGCGTGGACTACGAGGTCAAGATCAAGGAGTACAAGCCGCGGCGCGCGGCGTCCATCCGCGTGAAGACGACGCTTCCGCAGGTGAGCGCGAAGGTCGTGCAGCTGCTGACGGAGACGAGCGACTTCCTGGAGTCGGCGGGCATCGAGCGCGCGGGCCCCGGTTTCGCCATCTACTACGAGGTCGGCTCCTTTCTGGTCGACATCGAGGTGGGCTACCCGGTCGACGCGGAGATCACCGAGAGCGACCGGGTGAAGCAGAGCGAGCTCCCGGGGGGCAAGGCGGCGGTGACGCTCCACAAGGGGCCACACGCGGAGATGCCCGCGGCCCACCGCGCCGTCCACGGCTGGATGAACGAGCACAACGTCGAGTCCACCGGAGGACCGACCGTCGAGATCTTCCTCACCGACCTCCGCGAGCTCGGCGAGGGCGAGGAGTGCGAAGCGGAGTCCGTGTGGCCGGCGGTCGTCGAGACGCGGGCCGACCGGCGGCGTCAGAAGCGAGCGACCTAGCCGACCGGGGAGGGATCCATGGACCGGGCGACCCAGGACTACATCGACGCGCACCTCTCCGAGACGCTCGACGACCTCAAGCGGCTGACCGCGCAGCCGAGCGTGAGCGCGCAGCGGGTGGGCGTGCGCGAGTGCGGCGAGATGGTGGTCGACGAGCTGCGCAAGGCCGGCTTCGAGGCCGAGCTCGTCCCGACCGCCGACCCCGACTACCCCGGCATCATCGCCGAGGCCGAGGGCGAATCCGATACGACGCTGCTGCTCTACAACCACTACGACGTGCAGCCGGCCGACCCCCTGGACGAATGGGACACCCCACCGTTCGAGCCCACCGAGCGCGATGGCTGCATCTACGGCCGCGGCATCTCCGACGACAAGGGGCCGCTCATCGCGCGCATCGCGGCGATCAAGGCGCTGCGCGCGACCAAGGGCGCCCTGCCCATCCGGGTGCGGTGGTGCCTCGAGGGCGCCGAGGAGATCGGCAGCCCCGGCTTCGTCGAGTTTCTGGAGGCCAACGTCGATCGCCTCAAGGCCGACGCTTGCCTCTGGGAGGGGGGCGGCGTCAACTGGGACGGCCGTCCGCTCATCACCCTCGGCGTGAAGGGCCTGCTCTACGTCGAGCTGACCTGCCGGACGGCGGCGACCGACTCGCACTCCTCCTACGCCCCCGTCGTGCCGAACCCCGCGTGGCGCCTCGTTTGGGCGCTGGCCTCGCTCAAGGACTCCGCCGAGCGGGTCCGGCTGCGCGGCTTCTACGACTCGGTGAAGCCGCCGCTGGAGGCCGAGGTCGCCGCCCTTCAGGCGCTGCCGGACACCTCGCGCGAGTTCCTGCACAACCTGGGCGTCGACATGGCCGTGGGCGAGGCGACGGACTATGAATTCCGCCGCCGCCTCATCATGGACCCGACGTGCAACATCGCCGGCTTCGGCTCCGGATACACCGGCGCGGGCGCCAAGACCATCCTCCCCGCCACGGCCAGCGCCAAGCTCGACTTCCGCCTGGTGCCGGACCAGAGCCCGGACGACGTGCTCGCCAGCTTGCGCCGCCACCTGGACGAGCACGGCTTCAGCGACATCGACGTCAAGGTGCACAGCTCGGAGCACCCCGCGCGCACGCCGATAGACGACCCGTTCGTCAAGCTCGTCGCCGACACGGCCCGCACGGTCTACGGCGCCGAGCCGTACCTGCAACCCAACATGCCGGGGACCGGACCACAGCACCCCGTGCAGGACCTCCTGGGCGTGCCCGTCGCGTCGTGCGGCGTCGACTATCCGGGGAACCACATCCACGCGCCCAACGAGAACATACGCATCGACTACTTCCGCCTGGGCGTCCTGCACACCGCCGAGCTCATCGAGGCGCTCGGCGCGGGCGGCTGAGCGGCACGACGACCGTGACGGGCACTCCCGAGCAGCAGATCGCATCGCTCCAGGCCCAGTACCTCCCGGAAGTGGGCGCCTGGCTGCGCGATGCCCTCGCCGATTCAGCGCCTGGCATCAACCACCTGCTGCGCTACCACATGGGCTGGGAGGACGCCGAGGGCTCACCGACGCCGTCGGAGGGCGGCAAGGCGCTGCGGCCGGTCCTGTGCCTCACGGCGTGCGAGCTTGCCGGGGGCGACTGGCGGAGAGCGCTCCCCGCGGCAGCCGCGCTCGAGCTCGTCCACAACTTCTCGCTGGTCCACGACGACATCCAGGACGGCGACGTCCTGCGGCGGGGCCGCGAGACGCTCTGGAGCGTCTGGGGGGTGCCGGCGGCGCTCTCCGGCGGCAACGCCATGCGGGTCATCGCCGACCGCACGCTGGCCAAGCTCGAGTCGTCAGGCTTGCCACCTGCGGCGGTGATGCGGGCGTCCGCGGAGCTCAACCAGCGCTACCTCGAGATGATCGAGGGCCAGTACCTCGACATGGCGTTCGAGCAACGGGAGCGGGTCACGGTCGCGGAATACCTAGACATGATCGGCCGCAAGACGGGCGCGCTGTTCGAGAGCGCCATGTTCCTCGGCGCGCTCGTGGCCAACGACGACCCCGGCCAAGCCCGCGCCTTCGGCGCCTGCGGCCGCCGCATCGGCGTCGCGTTCCAGGTGCGCGACGACTACCTTGGCGTGTGGGGCGACCCGGCCAAGACGCTCAAGCCACTGACGGACATCCAGCGCAAGAAGAAGTCGCTGCCCCTGGTGCACCTGCGCGAGGCGGGCACCGGGGAGGACCGCGCCTGGCTCCAAGAGGCGCACCGGGGCGACGAGGTAAGCGGCCCGAGCGTGCGGCGCATCCTAGCGCTGCTCGACCGTCTCGGCACGCGAGAGTACGTGACGCGCACCGCCGAGGCATGCGCGTCGGAGGCGGTCTCGCTCGCCGGGGCGCTGGGGTTGCCCGCAGGCCGGCAGCGGACGCTGGAGGCGATCGCCGCGTACTGCGTGCAGCGGGACCGCTGACGCGCGCCCCTCCACGCCGCGACGGTGCGAGAACGAGCGCCCTAGCGTTGAACCGGCGGGCGCCGTTGTGCTACCGTGCGTGCCACGGGGGTGGAGTGTGTGGGCGGCGCGATAATCTGCCGGCGAGAGGATCTTGACCCTGATGAACGCAACTGTATCCCGCATCCTGCGCGAGACCACGAAAGCCCCCGAGTTCATCGACATCACCGGCATCGTGCGCGAGTCCGGCGCCAGAGACGGGCTCGTCTGCGTGTACACGAAGCACACGACCGCGGCGATCAAGATCAACGAGAACGAGCCGCTCCTCCTGACCGACATGGAGTCGTTCCTGGAGCGTGTGGCCCCCCAGGACGCCTACTACGCCCACAACGACTTCTCGCTGCGGACCGTCAACATGACGGAGGAGGAGTGCCCCAACGGGCACGCCCACTGCCGCCACCTCTTCCTCGGCACGAGCGAGACGATCCCGCTGATAGACGGCGAGCTGCAGCTCGGCACCTACCAGCGCGTGTTCTTGATCGAGCTGGACCGCGCGCGCCAGCGCGAGGTGCTCGTCTCCATCGTGGGCGCCGAGGGCGTGGGCGCCGAGGGCGTGGGCGCCTAGGGCGTCCGCGACCGCTGGAAGCTCCACAGCCCCACGCTGATCACGACGATGGCCCCGATGGTGGCCAGGACCGCGCCGGTGGCGGGCAGCCCCGCGTCGGTCGTGCCCAGCTCCGTCCGCGTCAGGCCCTCTCCCAGCCACGTCGCGGAGAGCAGCGTGACGAGCCCCGAGCCGACCGCGACGGCAGGACGTGCCGTGTTCCAGCCGCGCACCATGGACACGAGCGTGGACGTCACCGCCGAGACCGCGATCAACATCAGCGGGGCTCCGGGGAACCAGCGCCAGCCGACCTCCAGCACCTCCGAGAGCGTCGAGCCCGTTGCCGTCGGGTCGCCGAAGAGGTACCAGGGATAGGCCGCGGCCGCCAACGACAGGATGGCACCGAAGCCGATCAGGACGACGGCCGGTGGGCCGTTGGACGGCGCGGGCGCTTGAGATGGTGGTGGTGTGACGGCTTGGACGGGAGGCACGGGCACGGTAGCCGGCGCGGATCCGGCCTCTTGCATCGTGTAGCCGCAGAACCCACAGAAGTGGAAGTCCGCCGGGTTCAATGACCCGCACCGCGGGCATGCGACGCCCTCCAGCGGCGTGCCGCACACCTGGCAGACGGTCACGCCGGCGACGTTATCGAAATTGCAATGCGCGCAACGCATGGTCAGCCGTCATCGTCCCCCGTCGATACTGCCCCGCCGGGCCGTGGCTCGTCAAGGGCCGATCGGACGTTCGGATCGCGCGTCGTGCGCGAGCGGCTCGCCGATGTCCCGGCCCGCCCGCCGGCCCCAGGGCCGGAGTCCGTCCGCGGATGGGTCAGCTGGTCCAGTCGCTCGCGGCCACCGGAGACAGCGAGGGCCCACGCTCCTTCCCATCCATGCCGCGCAGAGTGATGGCCGCTAGCAGGAGATGGTTGATGGCCCAGCGTGACCCGAAGTACGGCTTCCTCCCCAGCTTCGCCTTGGCGATCAGTCCCTTGGTGTCGAGGCTGAGCAGATGCCACTCCACGGTCTGCCCACTCACGTCGCCAAGCTTATCCCCTAGCTCGGCGGCATGCTCATAGCCGAACACCTCGTCGGGATGATCCTCCAAGTACTCCAAGAGCCTCCGTTGCAAGGCGGGAAGCCCTGTCGGCGGCTTGGGTCTCCCGCTGCGGAGGACCTCGGCGATGGTTGGCATGCTGCTCTCCTGTCGGTGGACACCACCATTCTCACTCCAGCCGGAGCCCCGAGCATGACCCGTTCGTGTGATTGGGAAATGACCCGTTCGTGTGATGGCGCCGGGTGAGGGCTGCGGTAGCGTCGTGGTTGGAGGCTCCCTCGGCTCCACCGCCCGGAAGGACCGGGAAAGGATCCGGACCGCCGGCTCCCTTCACCCCCCAGCGTAGCGTGGGCCGGCGGACCGGTGCCCGAGGGAGCCTCCAACTCACACGTATGGATGCGAATGATTCCGGGTGCCGGATGCGAACGAACTCATGAGCAACCCCGCCAAAGCACTGGTGTCCCCGGAGAGCATCGGGCGCGGCCGGGCCGTCGAGGGCCTCGTCGCACGACTCTCGTGGATCGTGTGGCCCTGGCGTCTCGGGTGGCTCGTGCCGCTCGTGGCCCTGCTCGCCGCCCTCGACCTCATCAGCACGTACCTGCTCTTGGAGCACAGCGGCAAGACGTACGCCTACGAAAGTGGACCGCTGGCCGCCTGGGCGCTGAGCGAGGGCGGCTACAACTCGCTTTATATCGCCAACGCCCTCGGGGTCGGCTTCCTCTGCTTCGTGGCCATCGGCGTCAGCAGACTCTACACGCGGCTCGGCCTCAGCGGCTTCGCCCGCGCCG
>JADFRC010000026.1 GCA_022561455.1 Chloroflexota bacterium
CTGGCCGGCGGGCTCACGCCGGAGAACGTCGCCGAGGCGGTCCGGAGCGTGCGGCCGTGGGGCGTGGACACTTCGAGCGGCGTCGAGACGGACGGCGAGAAGGACGTCGAAAAGGTGCGGGCCTTCGTCCGGGCGGTGCGCGAGGCCGACGAGGCGTTGGCGCCGCGTGGCCTGCGCCGGCTGCTGAGGAGGAGATAGCGTGGCGACGAAGCGCTCGGGCTCCCGGGCGAGGCGATCGGCCCTGCGGGCGAACTCGCGGCTCAAGTCGCCGACGGGCCGCTCGGGTCCGCGAGCGGCCGGCCCGGGCTTGCAGGCGAGGTCTGCGCAGCCCGCCGCCCGCACCACGAGTGCCGCCGGTGCGGCGGTGGGCCACTGGCTGATCGTCGTCCTGATCCACACCATGCTCGGTGCGGTGATCGGCACGCTCGCCGGGGTCGCGGCGGGTGGTGTCTACGGCGTCTTCAACGGAGGCTTCTTCGGGAGCCTCGCCGGTGTCTTCTCGGGTGGCCTCCTCGGCATCCAGGTCGGTGCGGCGATCGGGGGTCTGGTGGGCGCCGCCCGCGGGCTCCTGGGTGGTCGAACGAGGGGGAGGTAGCCGTGGCGACGACGAGAAGCGAGCTGCCCGACGCTCAAGGCCGCTTCGGCGACTTCGGGGGCCGGTTCGTCCCGGAGACGCTGATGCCGGCCCTGGAGGAGCTGGCCGCGGCGTACGTGGCCGCGCGCGACGACCGGGCCTTCCAGGCGGAGCTCGCCTCGCTGCTCAAGACGTTCGCGGGCCGCCCGACGCCGCTGTACCACGCGATGCGCCTGACCGAGCACGCCGGGGGGGCGCAGATCTACCTCAAGCGCGAGGACATGGCACATACGGGCGCGCACAAGATCAACAATGCGCTCGGCCAGGCGCTGCTTGCAAAGCGCATGGGCAAGCGGCGCATCGTGGCGGAGACGGGCGCGGGGATGCACGGCGTGGCCGCGGCGACGGTGTGCGCGATGCTGGGCATGGAGTGCGTGGTGTACATGGGCACGGAGGACATGCGGCGCCAGGAGCCGAACGTCTACCGGATGCGGATACTCGGCGCCGAGGTCCGGCCGGTGACGGCGGGGGCCCGCACGCTCAAGGAGGCCGTGAGCGAGACCATCCGCGACTGGGTCACGAACGTCGCCGACACGCACTACATCATCGGCAGCGTCGTCGGCCCGCACCCCTACCCGATGATGGTGCGCGACTTCCAGACGGTGATCGGCCGCGAGGCGCGCGAGCAGATGCTGGAGGCGACGGGAGCCCTGCCCGGCTACGCCGTCGCCTGCGTTGGCGGCGGCTCCAACTCCATCGGGCTTTTCGTGCCCTTCTTCGACGACCAGGACGTCAGGCTGATCGGCGTGGAGGCGGGCGGCGAGGGCATCGAGACCGGACGGCACGCCGCGAGCATCGGCGGTGGGCGGGTCGGCGTGCTGCACGGCTCCAAGTCGTACGTCATCCAGTCGGACGACGGCCAGATCCTCGACACGCACAGCATCTCGGCGGGCCTCGACTATCCCGGGGTCGGCCCGGAGCACGCGTGGCTGAAGGAGCGGGGGCGGGCCGAGTACGTGTCGGTGAACGACCCCGAAGCGCTCGCGGCGTTCAAGCTCCTCTCCGAGCTCGAAGGGATCATACCGGCGCTCGAGTCCGCCCACGCGATCGCCTATGTGGTCGATACGCTGGCGCCGGGGCTCTCCGCCGAGCAGACGGTGCTCGTCTGCCTGAGCGGCCGCGGGGACAAGGATATGGGTACCGTGATGGAGGAAGACGCGAAGGGCATGGAAGCGGACGAGGCGGCCGAGGCGCGTTGACACCAGCGCCGCGCGCCGTCGATGATAGTCCCCCGCCCCGACCAACCCGATCCCGGTATTGCGAGGCTGAATGCCCCCTGCCCTAGGTGCCGGATGCCCCCTGTAGGCTACGCGGTCGATTGGACGGCCATCGTGCTCGCGTTCGGCGTCGGCGTGGCCGCGCTCGGCGCGATGCTCGCGGTTGCCAAGCTCCTCGCCCCCCGGCGGCCGTCCGCGGCCAAGGCCATCCCGTACGAGTCGGGGATCGTGCCGACGCCGCTGAACTGGACGCAGTTCAACATCCGCTACTACGTGTTCGCGATCCTGTTCCTCATCTTCGACGTGGAGGCCGTGTTCCTGTTCCCCTGGGCACTCATTTTCCTGGAGACGGCCTCGTACGTGTTCTACGCCATGATGCTGTTCATCGCGGTCTTGCTGTTCGGCGTCGCCTACGCGTGGCGTAAGGGGGTGCTCGAATGGCGGTAGACGAGCCACAGCCCCCCACCGAGGCGGTGCCCCAGCTCGTCCCGATCGAGTGGAAGGACAGGCCGAAGGAGGGCCGCTACCTGGATTCGCCCGAGCAGGCGGGCATCTCGACGGGCAAGGGCAACCGGCCCGCTCCCAACCTGCTCCCGAGCGCCACGCCCGGCGTGATCACGGCGAAGCTGGACCAGCTCGCCGCGCTCGGCCGTGCCAACTCGCTGTGGACGCTGACGTTCGGTCTCGCCTGCTGCGCCATCGAGATGATCTCGACGCACATGGCACACCACGACCTCGACCGCTTCGGCGTGGTCACGTGGCCGTCGCCGCGCCAATCGGACGTGATGATCGTCGCGGGCACCGTGGTCAAGAAGATGGCCGACCCCATCCGGCTGCTGTACGAGCAGATGCCGGACCCCAAATGGGTGATCGCGATGGGCACCTGCGCGACCTCCGGCGGTCCGTACTTCCGCTCCTACAGCGTGGTGATGGGCGTCGACCACATCGTGCCGGTCGACGTCTACGTCCCCGGCTGCCCGCCACGGCCCGAGGCGCTGATGGACGGCATCCTCAAGCTCCAGGACAAGATCAAGCGCGACGCTCGGGAGGGCCCGGGCAAGCGTGGTGAGGGCGATGGCCGAGACGCCTGAGACGCCGCCCGAGACGCCGGACGCGGAGCAGCCGAAAGCCGATGCTGCGCCCGCGCGCCGCGGTCCGCCGATCGAGGTGGCGGAGGAGGTGCTGGACGAGCGCGGCGAGGAGACGGCCGCGCTGCTCAAGCGCGTCGTCGCCACGTACGTCCTCGACTCGGGAGGCCGGGGCGACATACCGTGGGTGCGCGTGGCGCCGGAGAACCTGGTCGAGTCCGCGCGGCGCTGCCGCGACGACGGGCAGCTCGGCATGGACCTGCTGCACTGCCTGCTGGCGGTCGACTACGTGGAGCGCATCGAGCTCGACTACATCCTGTTCTCGCTTAAGGGGGACCGCAAAGCGATCTTGAAGGTCGACCTGCCCCCGGAGGAGCCGGCGATCGAGACGGTCGGCGGGCTGTGGGAGGCGGCGAACTGGTACGAGCGCGAGACGCACGACCTGTTCGGCGTGGTGTTCACGGGCAACCCCGACCTCTCGCCGCTGCTGCTGTATGAGGGCTTCGAGGGGCATCCGGGGCTCAAGAGCTTCCCGCTGCACGACTACGAGGAGTGGTAGGGAGTGACGACCGAGGCGCAGCACGACACCGTGGACATGATGCTGAACATGGGTCCGCAGCACCCGGCGACCCACGGCGTCTTCCGCATGGTGCTCACGATCGACGGCGAGCGGGTCATCGACGTCACCCCGCACATCGGCTACCTGCACCGCGGCTCCGAGAAGCTCTGCGAGCACGAGAGCTACGGGCAGGTGGTGACGCTGTTCGATAGGCTCGACTACGTCGCGAACCTGAACAACGAGCTGGCGTTCTGCCGGGCGGCCGAGCGCCTCATGGACATCGAGGTGCCCGAGCGAGCGCAGTACATCCGCGTCGCGCTGTGCGAGCTGAACCGGCTGGCCAGCCATCTGCTGTTCCTCGGCACCTACGCGATCGACCTGGGCGCGATGACGCCGATCATGTACGGCTTCCGCGAGCGGGAGCGCATCCAGAACCTGTTCGAGTCCGTGACCGGCGCGCGCATGATGCACAACTACATCCGCATAGGCGGCGTGAAGGAGGACGTGCCCCCGGACTTCGTCCCGCGCGCCCGGGCGGTGCTCAAGGACGTCCGCAAGGGCGTGGACGAGATCGACCGGCTGCTGACGTTCAACGAGGTGTTCCTCGCACGCACCAAGGGCGTCGGCGTGATCGACGCGGCGACGGCGGTCTCCTGCGGGCTCACGGGGCCGAGCCTGCGCGCCAGCGGCGTCGCCTACGACGTGCGCAAGGACGACCCGTACGAGATCTATCCCTACCTGGGGTTCGAGGTGCCGGTGGGCCACGACGGCGACTGCTGGGACCGGTACTACGTCCGGCTGCTGGAGTGCCATCAGTCCATCCACATGGTCACGCAGTGCCTGGACCAGATGGAGCCGGGCCCGACGATGACGCAGCGGCGCCGGATCGCCCGCCCACCCAAGGGCGAGGTGTACGTGCACTGCGAGAACCCGCGCGGCGATATCGGCGTGTTCGTGGTGAGCGACGGCACCGACAAGCCGTACCGGGTGAAGGTGCGGCCGCCGTCGTTCTGCAACCTGGTGGCGCTGCGGCCGATGATGCGCGGGGCGTACATCGCCGACGCGGTCGCCATCTTGGGGTCGATCGACATCGTGCTGGGCGAGGTGGACCGATGAGGGCGCGCGCCGGCGAAGCCGTCGTGTTCGGGATGATCGTGGCGGGTCTGCTCGGGATCCTCGGTGGCCTCGTGCTGAGCGTCGGTGCGCTCGGGACCCCGGAGCGCGTGACGCTGGAGGTCTTGGCGCAGCTCGCGACGGTGCTCATCGTGCTGTTCACGCTGTTGGCGATCGTCGTGCTCACGCTGGTGTGGCTGGAGCGCAAGCAGCTGGCCCGGATGCAGAGCCGGGTGGGACCGACGCGCGTGGGTCCCTTCGGGCTGCTTCAGCCGGTGGCCGACGCGCTCAAGCTCATAATGAAGGAGGACGTGGCGCCGGGGACGTCGTCGAAGCTGCTCTTCTTCGTGGCGCCGCTGCTCGTGTTCGTTCCGGGCTTCGTGGTCTGGCTGACGATCCCGTTCGCGCGGGACGTGGTCGTCCGCAGCCTGGACATGGGGCTCTTCTTCTTCATCGCCATCTCCGTCTTGAGCATCGTCGGTCTCGTGCTGGCCGGCTGGAGCTCGGGCAGCAAGTATGCGGTGCTCGGCGGGATCCGCGCGGCGGCGCAGCTCATCAGCTACGAGATACCGATCATCATGACGGTGCTGACCGTCGCGATGCTGGCCGACTCGATGAGCTTCGTGGTCGTCGTGGAGGCGCAGCGCACCGTTCCGTACATCGTGCTGCAGCCGCTGGGGTTCGTCGTCTTCTTCCTGGCCGGTCTGGCGGAGGTCGGACGCACGCCCTTCGACGTCTACTCCGCGGAGTCCGAGATCGTGGGTGGTCCGTTCGTCGAGTACAGCGGCGCCCACTGGGCCATCTTCTTCCTTGCGGAGTACGTCAACACGTTCGTCATCGGAGCGGTGGCCGCGCTGCTGTTCCTGGGCGGCTGGAGCTGGCCGTTCGGCGACCTGCCCGCGGCGGCGGGGGTCGCGCTGTTCCTGGGCAAGACCTATCTCGTCGTGATGGCGATCTTCTGGGTGCGGGCGACGTACCCCCGGCTGCGGATCGACCAGCTCATGTCGCTCGGCTGGAAGGTGCTGATACCGCTGTCGTTCGCCGTGGTGGTGGCCACGGCGGTGCAGCTCTTCTACGACTGGCCGCGGTGGACGCTGCCGGCGATGTCGCTCGCGGTGCTCGCCGTGCCGGTGGTGATGCAGCTGCGCGGGGGGCGCCGGCGGGCGCTGGCCGAGGCGCGCCGGTACGCGGAGCGGGCGGTGGTCGTCGAGGCGAAGCCGCGGCCGCAGAGGCCCCAGGAGCCCCTGGAGCCGCAGGAGGCGGGGGCATGATCGCCGGAGTACTGGGGATGCTGACGACGCTGCGCTGGCTGTTCAAGCGGCCGGTGACGGCGCATTACCCGGACCAGCACCTGCCGGTCCAGGAGCGGTACATGGGATTTCCGGCGCTGCTCTGGGACGAGAGCGCGGAGGAGCCTTTCTGCACCGGCTGCATGGTGTGCGTGCGCGAGTGCCCGACCCAGTGCATGTCGGCGGAGATGATGGACAACCCCAAGTTCACGGACGGGTCGAGCCACCGGCGGAAGATCATCGAGACGTTCGAGATCAACCTGAACCGGTGCATCCTGTGCGGGATCTGCGTGGACGTATGCGCCTTCGACGCCATCGAGATGTCGTACGAGCACGAGCTGGCCAGCTACGGCCGGGCGGGTGCCCGGGCGGACCTCGGGCTGCTGCTGGACGGCGGACGCCGCTACCAGGTGGAGGCGAGCTGGGTGCCGGAGAACGCGGACAAGAACGTCGCCGGGGTGGCCCTCGCGAAGAAGGCTGCCGCCGCGAAGGCCAAGGCGCAGGACGCGGGCACGGGGGCCGAGGGCAGCGACGGTGCGGAGGGCGACGCGTAGCGTGGGCCTCGCCTTCTTCTACATCGCTGGAGCCGTAACGCTGTTCGGTGCGATCGGCGTCGTCGTCACGCGCAACGTGGTGTACGCGGCGCTGTTCCTGCTCGTGTCGCTGGCGGGGGTGGCGGGCACGTTCGTGCTGCTCTACGCCGAGTTCCTGGCGCTCGTGCAGGTGCTGATCTACGGCGGCGCCATCATCATCGTGATCCTGTTCGGGCTGATGCTCACGCGCACCAGCGAGTACGAGGCCTCGGGCGAGAACCGGCGGTGGCCGTTCGCGGCCCTCGTCTCCATCGGCCTCTTCGCGCTCCTTGCGTACGCGTTCTTGGCCGATTCGGCTCTCTACAACTCGTCGACCCGCGAGGCGATCAGCGTGGAGGAGCTCGGGAGGGAGCTGTTCGAGCAGTGGGCGGTGCCCTTCGAGATCGCGTCCCTCATCCTGATCGTCGCGCTGATCGGCGCGGTCGTGATCGGGCGGGCGGCGCCGGAGGATGACGAGCCGGAGACCGGCCCGGGGAGCACGCAGCGATGATGCTCATCCACTTCGAGCTGCTCGGCGCGGGCCTCTTCTGCCTGGGCGTCTACGGCGTGCTGGCGCGCCGCAGCGGCGTGATGATCCTGATGGCGGTCGAGCTCATGCTCAACGCCGTGAACGTGAACCTGGTGGCCTTCGCGGCGTTCCGCGACATACCGACGGCCACGGGGCAGGTGATCGCGATCTTCGTGATCACGATCGCGGCGGCCGAGGTGGCCCTGGCGCTGGCGATCATCATGCGGCTGTTCCGCAGCCGTGGGTCCGTGAACGTCGACCAGATCGACCTGATGGGAGGTTAGCCAGTGGAGCAGGCCTGGCTCATCCCGCTGTACGGGTTGATCGCGTTCGTCGTCCTGGCGTTGTTCCGGGGCTTCTTGCCGTGGCAGGGCAAGCACCTCTCGGTGCTGGCGGCGGCGGTCGCGTTCATCACCGTCTGGCCGGTGCTCTTCGACATGGTGCGCCAGGGCGTGGGGCTCTACCGCTATCCCAAGGAGTGGTTCACGGCTGGGGACCTGAGCGTCGGCTGGGGCATCATGGTCGATCCACTGACGGTCGTGATGCTCGCGCTGGTGACGTTCGTCGCCCTCGCCGTGCAGGTCTATTCGCTCGGCTACATGCGGCACCACGGGGCCGACGACCCGCGCATCGGCTGGTACTACGCCGTCCACTCGCTCTTCGCCGCGAGCATGCTGGTGCTGGTGCTGGCCGACAACCTGCTGCTGCTCTATGTGGGGTGGGAGCTGGTGGGCCTGTGCTCCTACCTGCTCATCGGCTTCTGGTACGAGCGCCCATCGGCCGCCGAGGCCGCGAAGAAGGCGTTCATCACGACGCGGGTGGGCGACGTCGGGCTGCTGATCGGCATCGTGCTGCTGGTGGTGGAGTTCGGGACGTTCGACATCGGCACGATCCTGGCGGGAGTCACGGCGGGCGACGCGAACGGCACGGTGGTGACGGCGAGCGCGTTCCTCATCTTCTTGGGCGCGATGGGGAAGTCGGCGCAGTTCCCGCTGCACGTGTGGCTCCCCGATGCGATGGAGGGCCCGACGCCGGTGAGCGCGCTGATCCACGCCGCGACGATGGTCGTGGCCGGCGTGTTCCTCGTGGCGCGCCTCTTCCCGCTCTTCGACGCCGTGGGCAGCGTGCAGGTCGCCATCGCGGCCGTGGGCATCGTGACGGTGTTCGTCGGCGCGAGCCTGGCGCTCGTCGAGACCGACCTCAAGCGCATCCTGGCCTACTCCACGATCAGCCACCTCGGCTTCATGATGCTGGCCCTGGGCGCGGGCAGCCTGACCGCCGCGATCTTCCACCTGCTGACGCACGGCATCGCCAAGGCGATGCTCTTCCTGTGCGCCGGAGCGGTGATGCACGCGATGAACGACCAGACCGACATCCGCAAGATGGGCGGCCTGCGCAAGCGCATGCCGGTGACGGCGGCGGCGTTCACGGTGGGTGCGCTCGCGCTCTCGGGCATCCCGCCGCTCTCCGCGTTCTGGAGCAAGGACGAGATCCTGGTGGCGGTCGCCGGCGGCCTCCACCCGGCGTTCCTGGTGCTGCTGCTCATCGCGATCGGCTTGAGCGCGCTCTACATGGCGCGTGCGCTGCGCCTCGTCTTCTTCGGCGAGCTCTCGCGCGAGAACGAAGGGGTGCGCGAGGGGCCGCTCGTGATGGGGGGCACGCTCGCGGTCCTGGGCGCGCTGACGGTCGTCATCGGGGTGATCGCGCTGCCGCTGCCCGGCGGCTACGACGGCATCGGCTCGTTCCTCTACGACGCGGTGGGGGGCGCGCACGGCTTCGAGCTGAACGTGGTGTGGGCGGCCGTGGGCACGGCGCTGGCCGTTGGAGGGCTCGGGGCGGGGTGGTGGCTGTACGACCGGCGTCCCGACGTCGTCGCGGCCGTGCAGACGCGTTTCGCGGGCGTCCACCGCGTCCTCGTCGAGCACTTCTACATAGACGCCGCCTACCAGTGGACGATCGACCGGGTCATCTTGCGCGTGAGCGGTGCGCTCGCGCTCTTCGACCGCCTCGTCGTGAACGACCGCGGGGTGAACGGCACGGGGCTGGCGGTGGTGGAGGCGGGCAGACGGCTGCGGTATCACGTCACGGGTGTGTTCGCGGACTACGGCATGGCGATGGTGGCGGGCGTTGGGGTCGTGGCCGTGCTGCTGTGGCTGCAGGCGTGAGCGCGTGAGCTTCTTCGAGCGGCACATCCTCGAGACGCTGATCTACCTGCCGATGCTCACAGCCGCGGTGCTGGTCGCGCTGCCCTTCGGCGCTCGCGCGGCTGCGCGGTGGCTCAGCGTCGCCTCGGGGCTGGCGCTGCTCGTCGGCTCGCTGTACGTGTTCTTCGTCTTCGACCGCTCCGTGGACGGCTTCCAGCTGGTGCGCGTCCTGCCGTGGTTCGACCCGCTCGGCATCGACTTCCGGCTCGGCGTGGACGGCGTGGCGGTGCTGATGGTGCTGCTGACGGGGATCGTTGCCTTCGCCGGCACGATCATCGCCGCGAACGTCGAGCGAGAGACGAAGAGCTACTACGTGCTGCTGTTCATCCTGATCGCGGGCGTGTACGGCACGTTCGTCTCCATCGACCTGTTCTTCTTCTTCTTCTTCTACGAGCTCGCCATCGTGCCGATGTACCTGCTCATCGGCGTGTGGGGATCGAGCACGAAATTCAAGACCTTCGACCGGCCCAAAGAGTACGGTGCGATGAAGCTCGTGCTGATGATCGTGGCCGCGAGCCTGCTGGTATGGGTCGCGATCATCGTCATGTACAACGAGGCGGGCCTCGGCACGTTCAGCATCCCGGCGCTGTCGGAGTTCGCCCTCTCCGGCGGAGAAGGCGGCGGTCCCGGCTTCTCGCCGGAGTTCCAGCGCGTCGTCTTCCCGCTGGTGATGGTCGGGTTCGGCCTGCTGGCTGGGCTGTGGCCGCTGCACACGTGGTCGCCGGACGGGCACGTCGCCGCGCCGACGACCGTGAGCATGCTGCACGCGGGCGTGCTGATGAAGCTGGGCGCCTTCGGCATCATCCGCGTGGGCATGCTGCTGCTGCCCGAGGGCATGCAGGACTGGGCGCTGGTGCTGTTCATCCTGGGCACCGTGAACGTGATCTACGGCGCCATCTCGGCGATGGCCCAGACCGACCTCAAGTACGTCGTCGGCTACTCAAGCGTGAGCCACATGGGTTATGTGCTCATGGGCATAGCGACGATGGACCCGGTAGGGATCACCGGGGCGGCGCTCCAGATGTTCTCTCACGGCGTGATGACGGCCCTCTTCTTCGCCGTGGTGGGCGCGATCTACGAGCGGACGCACACGCGGGACATCTTCGTGCTCAACGGCCTGGCCTCACGGATGGGCTGGATCACGGCCTTCTTCGTGATCGCGGGGCTGACGTCGCTCGGGCTCCCAGGGCTGAGCGGGTTCATCGCGGAGCTGCTCGTATTCATCGGCGCCTTCCGCACCCAGCCCATCCTCGGCGTGCTCGGCGTGATCGGCGCGCTGCTCACGGCGGTCTACATCCTGCGGCTGGTGGGGCGCGTCTTCTACGGCGAGCGCAGCGGCGAGTGGGACGGCGTGCGGGACCTGAGCGCGCGCGAGGGGTTCGCCATGGGGGTGCTCGTGGTGCCGATCGTGGTGGTCGGCGTGTACCCGGGCCCGTTCCTCGACGTCATCGCGCCGGGCGTGGACCTCGTCCTCGCGGCGTTGGGGGCCTAACGCATGCGCGTCGACTTCTCGCTGCTGCTCCCCGAGATGCTGCTTGCCGGGCTCGGCTTCTTGGTGCTCATCGTCGACCTGGTCCTGCCGCAGGAGCGGCCGGAGCGGCGGAACAAGGCCGTGGCGGCGGTCGCGGTGGCCGGCATGGCGGCGGTCGCCGCGATGGCCCTCGCCACTGCTCCGGACCGGACGGAGTCCGTCTACGGTGGGCTGCTGTTCATCGACGCCTATGCGCTGCTGTTCAAGACGCTGTTCTTGGGCGTCGGCATCGCGGTCGTGCTGATGTCGGTGGAATACGTGGGGCGGGTGATCCGCCACCCCGGCGAGTTCTACGGACTGATCGTGTTCGCGGTGCTCGGGGCCAACCTGATGGCGAGCGCGGGGGAGCTGCTGACCGCGTACATCGCGCTGGAGCTGCTGTCGTTCTGCCTGTTCGTGCTGGTGGGCCTGACGCGGGGCGACCGGCGCTCGGCCGAGGCCAGCACGAAGTACATCCTGCTGGGGGCCATCTCCTCGGCTGTGCTGCTCTACGGGATCAGCCTGCTGTACGGGACGATGGGGACGACGGTCTTCCGGGAGATGGGCCCCGGGCTCGCGATCAACTTCTCGCCGACCGTGATCGTCGGCTTCGCCATGCTCCTCGCGGGCATCGGGTTCAAGCTGGCGCTGGTCCCCTTCCACCTGTGGGCGCCGGACGTGTACGAGGGCGCGCCGACGCCGATCACGGCGCTGGTGGCGGTGCTCTCGAAGGCGGCGACGTTCGCGCTGCTGCTCCGGTTCCTGGCCGAGGTCTCGACGGGGAGGTTCGACCAGTGGCAGCTGGCGCTCGCGGTGCTTGCCGCGGCGACGATGACCGTGGGCACGCTGACGGCGCTGGTGCAGCGCAACATCAAGCGGCTGCTGGCATACAGCAGCATCGCGCAGGTGGGGTTCGTGATGGTGGGCGTGGTGGCGATGACGGAGGCGGGCGCGAACGCGGTGCTGCTGCACCTCGTCGGCTACGCGTTCACGAACCTCGCCGCGTTCGCCGTGGTCGTGACCGTCGAGGCCAAGACGCGCAAGGAGGAGATAGCCGACTACGCGGGGCTGAGCACCGCCTCTCCGCTGATGGCGATGGTGCTCACCGCCGCCATGTTCTCGTTGGCGGGGTTGCCGATCTTCGCGGGGTTCATCACCAAGTTCTACCTGTTCACCGCCGCGGCGGATGCGGGGTACCTGTGGCTGGCGGCGCTCGCCATCACCAACAGCGTCATCTCGCTCTACTACTACCTGCGCGTCGTGCGGGAGATGTACATCTCCGAGCCGGAGGTGGAGCCGGAGCGCATCCGCCTCTCGCCGTCGAGCGCCGGAGCGCTCTGGGTGCTCCTGGCCGGGACCATCGCGGTCGGCGTGTACCCAGGCCCCCTCGCCGCCGCGGTGGATGCGGCAACGGACGCGCTGCGGGCATACGCGGGCGGGGCCTGAACGGGCGTACCGGCGCCGCTTGGGGCCGTAGCCGCCTGCTAGAATGGGCGCCCGCGACGCGACGCGCGCTGTGGTTAGCACGTATGAACACCATCCCCGTATGAATACCATCGCGGACGCGAACGGCCGGCCGCTCATCATCGCCGTCATCGGTGGCGAAGACCCGCCGCCGCGTGCGATGGAGCTTGCCGAGGAGGTCGGCGGAGAGCTCGCACGAGCGGGCGCGGTGGTCGCTTGCGGTGGCCTCGGTGGCGTGATGGAGGCGGTGTGCCGGGGCGCGAAGGCCGCGGGCGGCACGACCATCGGCATCCTGCCGGACGAGGACCCTGCCGCGGCCAATGCCTACGTCGATCTGCCCATCATGACCGGCATGGGGTACGCGCGGAACGTCGTCCTCGTGAAGACGGGCCACGCGGTGATCGCTATCGCCGGCGCTTACGGCACGCTCTCGGAGATCGGGCACGCACTCGGGGACGGCACGCCGGTGATCGGACTCGAGACGTGGGATTTGCCACGCCGCGATGACCTCAAGCTGCACATCGAGGTGGCCGACTCGCCAGCCGACGCCGTGAGGCGCGCCATCGCGGCCGCCCGCGAGCGCGACGCCCGCCGGGCCGCGAAGGCCCGCTGAGGGCGCGGTGGCACGCATCGCATCGGTCCACGCCCGCGAGGTGCTCGACTCACGCGGCAATCCGACGGTCGAGGCGGTCGTCCAGCTCGACGACGGCGCGTCCGGCTCGGCGATCGTGCCCTCGGGCGCGAGCACGGGCGCGCATGAGGCGGTGGAGCTGCGCGACGGCGACCCCGCCCGCTACGGCGCCAAGGGCGTGCTGACGGCGGTACGCAACGTCACCGAGCGCATCGCTCCCGCGATCGTGGGCCAAGACGCCGGCGACCAGGCCGCGGTCGATGCGGCGATGCTCAAGCTCGACGGGACGCCGGACAAATCCCGCCTCGGCGCGAACGCCATCCTCGGCGTGTCGCTCGCGGTCGCGCACGCGGCCGCCGCCTCGCGCGGGCTGCCGCTCTACCGGTCCATCGCCCCTTCGACTGCCATGGGCGACCTCGTGCTGCCGACGCCGATGATGAACCTGCTCAACGGCGGCAGGCACGCATCGGACTCGGCCGATCTCCAGGAGTTCATGGTCATGCCGGTGGGGTTCGACCGCTTCAGCGAGGCGCTGCGCTGCGGCGTGGAGGTGTACCAGGCGCTGCGCGGTATCGTCGCGGGCCGCGGACTTTCGACGAACGTCGGCGACGAGGGAGGCTTCGCGCCGCAGCTGCCCAGCAACGAGGCCGCGCTCGAGCTGCTGGTGGAGGCGGTGCGGGCCGCGGGCTACGAGCCGGGGAAGGAGTGCGTCTTGGCGCTGGACGCCGCGGCGTCGGAGTTCTACCGCGACGGTGCCTACCACCTCGAGCGCGACGGCGTGGTCCTCTCCACGGAGGAGCTGATCGGCCTCTACGAGGGGTGGCTCGGCCGCTACCCGATCGTCAGCATCGAGGACGGGCTTGCCGAGGACGACTGGGAGGGCTGGGCGCGGATGACGTCGAGGCTCGGGACCCGCGTTCAGCTGGTCGGCGACGACTTGCTCACGACGAACATCGAGCGCATCGAGCGGGGCGTGCGCGAGGGCTCGGCGAACGCGGTGCTCGTCAAGCTCAACCAGATCGGCTCGCTGACGGAGACGCTGGCCGCGATCGAGCTGACGCAGGAGGCGTCCTGGGGGGTCGTCATCAGCCACCGCTCCGGCGAGACGGAGGACACGACCATCGCGGACCTGGCGGTCGCCACGGGCGCCGGGCAGATCAAGACGGGCGCGCCCGCGCGCGGCGAGCGCACGGCCAAGTACAACCGGCTGCTGCGGATCGAGGACGAGCTGGGCGCCGAGGCCCGCTATGCGGGCAATGCGCCGTTCGCGGGGCTGCGGCGCTAGGCGGGCCGCTCGCCGGGGCGCGCGATGCGACGCTTGTTCGGCCTCCAGGCGCCATGTAGCATTGACTCGACCGCCCTCCGCGGGCGGCGCAGGCGCACTTCACGGAGGATCGGCGCATGACCACGCGCATCGGCATCAACGGGTTCGGACGCATCGGGCGGCAGGTGCTGCGAGCGACCATCGAACGGCACCCGGACGAGCTCGAGGTGGTGGCCGTGAACGACCTCGCGGACGACCACACGAACGCGCACCTGTTCAAGTACGACACCAACTACGGCATCTACCCCGGCGAGGTGCGCGCCGAGGGTGGGTCGCTGCACATCGACTCCCACGAGATACGCTCGCTGAGCGAGCGCGACCCGGCGAAGCTGCCCTGGGGCGAGCTCGGCGTCGATATCGTCATCGAGTCCACGGGCATCTTCACCGACGGGCACAAGGCCGCCGCGCACATCGAGGCGGGCGCCAAGAAGGTCATCATCTCCGCGCCCGCGACGAACGAGGACCAGACGCTGGTCTTGGGCGTGAACGAGGGGAAGTACGACCCGGCGCGCCACCACGTGGTCTCCAACGCGTCGTGCACCACGAACTGCGTGGCACAGCTGGTCAAGGTGCTCAACGACTCCTTCGGCATCAAGCGCGGGCTCATGACCACGGTGCACGCCTACACGAACGACCAGAACATCCTCGACCAGGTCCACAAGGACCTGCGCCGGGCCCGGGCGGCCGCGCAGAACATCATCCCGACGGCGACCGGCGCGGCCAAGGTCATGGGCGTGGTCATACCGGAGCTCGACGGCAAGCTGCACGGCATGGCGCTGCGCGTGCCGGTGCCGACGGGCTCGATCACCGACTTCGTGGCGGACCTGGGCCGCGACACGAGCGTGGAGGAGGTGAACGCGGCCTTCAAGACGGCAGCCGAGGGGGAGCTCAAGGCGGTGCTCTCCTACACGGACGAGCCGATCGTCTCCAGCGACATCAAGATGAACCCCGCGAGCTGCATCCTCGACTCGCTCTCCACGATGGTGATGGACGGCAGCATGGTCAAGGTGCTCGGCTGGTACGACAACGAGTGGGGCTACTCGTGCCGGACGTCGGACCTCGCGGCGTTCATCGCGGCCAAGGGGTTCTAGGCACGTCGTACGCTGGGTAAGAGTGAGTGGCGCTCCTCATGCAGCCTCGTGGTCAGGATGGCCGGAAGTAAGGCTCTCGAATGACTCTTGATCTTGGGGGGAGCTGACAATCCGGCCATGACGATACGGAAGAGAAGACCCAGCGGAGCCACACGGTGGCCTCGGCGTCCCAAAACCAATTCATCGATGTTCCGTCGCCATCCGTGAAGCGGTTCTGCGCTGCGCACAGCCACCCAAAGAACGTCAGATGAACTCCATCCCAGTCCTGCCGGACCGCCGACCAATCCGGTGCGAGTAGCCCGTAGGCTGGGCTCTCGTGGTAATCAACCACCGCCGGGTAGCGGGTACACAGCTCATGCCACTGGGCCGGACCAAGCACCTCGAACACGCGGGCTTGAGCCGAGCTGCTCAGCGTCCATGCGGGGATCGGCCCTTCCCTCCGGACGAAATACCAGTCATCGCTCCTCCGGCTAATGCCGACCAGAATCGATGACGTGCCACCGAGATAGCTGGCGGTCATGAGGCTTCTGGGTCGCTGTACGTACCGCTCATGTGCATCGGCCATGCTGGTGGTTGATTCTGGGCCGCGGATGTCCGCCGGCGTGGGCTCGGCGGGCTCTTCCGTCCGCGGGCTGTAAACCTGCAGGGTTCCAACGGCGGGCGCCGTCCACCAGCGGCAGTCACCTGCTGCTACGATGTCACGTCCGAAGCTCACGAACTCTGGCCCACGCTCCAGAACGTACTGCTTCGTGCGGCCGTAATCGCCTCCACGCCAGACGCTTATCCAGTCCGACGCGACCGCCGCGATCTGCAAGCAGTTCTCTGGCTCGGCGATCTCCTCGGGTGGCAAGCCTGATTCCTTCGCAACCATCAGAAATGCAGCACCCAGTGGAGATCGAGCCAGCAGATCGATCGATCCGCTATCCATGTCCATCGATCACCAGCAACCCCTGTTGCCGTCTATTCTATCTGAGCGGAACGCAGCTCACGGCACGGCGTGCCCGATGGCACGTCGGCGGTCGAGCCATCACCCAGGCCACGGCGTAGTTCTTCAGGGGGGCAGGGGATAGCCTGCTCCCTGATATGATGCCTCAGCCATGCAGCAGGCCGTGACCACGCAGAGCGCTCCACCGCCACCTCGGGATGGCGGGCTTGGGCGCAATCGGGCGTGGCTGCTCCTGCTGCTGCCGTTCGTCATCGCGGCGGGGGCGCTCGGGCTCCGGCTCCAGGGGATCGACTGGGACGGCGGGAACTTCTACCACCCCGACGAGCGCTCGATCTACATGCGCGTGGACTGCATGTACCGCACGCTCACCGACGCTCCGGGCTGGGAGGCTTGCGCCAACCGCGACTTCCCGCTCGACGAGCCTGGCTTCCCGTCGATCTCCACCTTCTTCGATAAGGACGCGAGCCCGCTCAACCCGCACTGGTTCCCGCTCGGCACCATCATCATCTACCTGCTGGTGGGCGTCCGCTTCGGGCTCGAAGCGGTGATGGACCAGGTGCGCCTCCAGGACCTGGCAACGGCCGGGCGGACGATAGCGGCGTTCGTGGACGCCGGCTCGGTGCTGCTGCTGTACTTCCTGGGCAAGCGGCTGTTCAGCAGGCCGGTGGGGGCACTCGCGGCCGGCCTGCTGGCGCTCGCGGTCGTCAACATCCAGCTCACGCACTTCTACCGGCCGGAGTCGTTCGTGGTCCTCCTGGCGCTCGGTGCGTTCTGGTGGATGCTGAATGTGCTGGAGCGAGGCCGTCTGCGCGACCACGTGGGCCTCGGGCTGGTGATCGGGACGACGTTCGCGTTCCGCGGCAGCAGCGTGCCGATGCTGGCGCCGCTTGCCATCACCTACGGCGTCGTGGCCTGGCGCGCTTGGCGCTCAAGCGGCTACGTGCTGTTGGGCAGGCCCATCGGACGGCTGCTGCCGACGGCGTACAGGGCGGCGCTCGCCGCAGGCGTGGCGCTGGCGGCCTTCGCGGTGCTCCAGCCGTACGCGCTGCTCGACTTCACCAAGTACGTGGGCGACCTCGCTTGGGAGACGAGCATCGCGCGGGTGGCCGGCCAGGTGCCGTACACCGTGCAGTACGTGGGCACCACGCGCACAGGGCTTTACGAGCTCCAGCAGACCGCGGTCTGGGCGCTTGGCCTGCCGCTCGGCGTCGTCGCGTGGGCCGGGCTCGGTCTGAGCGTGGTGCGCGGGCTCCGGCGGCCGAGGACGGCCGAGTGGCTGCTGCTGTCGTGGGTGCTGGTGCTGGTGCTGGTCATCGTCCCGTTCTTCGAGGTGAAGTTCCTGCGGTACATCGCGCCGGTGCTGCCGGTGATGGTGCTGCTGGGGAGCCGGTGGCTGGTGGAAGCGCATCTGTGGGCTCGTGCGCGCTCATCCGTGCTTCAGCGTGCTGTGCTCGCGGGGATCGCCGTGGTCGTGCTCGCCACGGGCTTCTATGCGCTCGCCTTCGTGAACAGCTACCGCTTGGACCATCCTGGCGTGCAGGCGTCGGCGTGGATGAACGCGAATGCTCAAGCCGGCTCGGTCGTGCTGACCGACAACCACTGGGACGAGGGGTTCGGCGGCCTCGGCGGCTTCTCCGTGAGCCAGCTCCCGATGTACGAGGGCGACACGCTGGCGAAGGCCCAGCGCGTCGCAAGCGACGTTGCGGGTGCCGACTACATCATGGCCTACAGCAACCGGCCGTGGGGGAGCATCGCGCGGCTTCCCGAGCGCTACCCGTTCAGCGCCGCCTACTACCGCGCGCTCTTCTCCGGCGAGCTCGGCTACGAGCTCGTGGCGTCGTTCGCGCGCTATCCGGAGCTTCTCGGCGTGAGCTTCGTGCACGACCCGTTCACGCGCTCGGGGCTGCTTGAGCCTGCGGTGCTGCCTGGGATCGAGCCGAGCGCGCTGGTGCTCGATCTGGGCTGGGCCGACGAGAACGTCGTGAACTACGACCGTCCGCTCGTGCTCGTCTGGCAGAACACGGGGGGGCTTACGGCCCGCGAGATCGTCGAGCTGATGGTGCTTGGCGCCGATACCGGCCCGGAGCGGGCCATGCTGGGGGCGGCGGCCTGGGACGAGCAGCGCGCAGGCGGGACGTGGACGGACGTTTTCAGCGAGGGGGGCCTGAACGGCGCCGCACCCTGGCTCGTCTGGCTGCTCGCGATCGAGGTCGTGTTCCTCGTGAGCCTGCCGCTTGCGGTCCGCTTGATGCGGTGGCTGCCGGACCGTGGCGTCCTGCTCGCCCGTCCGCTGGGACTGCTGCTGGTCGCGTGGATCGTGTGGATGGGAGCGAGCACGGGGCTGTGGACGTTCAGCCGGGGGAGCGTGGTCCTCGCCGTGCTCATCGTCGCGGCGGTCTCCGGCGTGCTGCTCTATCGCAATAGGGCGATGCTGGTCCACGCGCGGCGTCACTGGCGCTACCTCGTTGGCGTCGAGGCGCTGTTCGTCGGAGCCTACCTCGTCTTCGTCCTCATCCGGGCGGCGAACCCGGACCTGTGGGACCCGTGGCGTGGCGGCGAGAAGCCGATGGACCTCTCCTACCTCACGGCCGTCGTGAAGTCGACGACCTTCCCCCCCTACGACCCGTGGTATGCGGGCGGCTACCTGAACTACTACTACTTCGGCTTCGTCATGGTGGGGGTGCTCGTCAAGCTTACCGGCATCGTCCCGGCGGTCGCCTACAACCTGGCGGTCCCCCTGCTCTTCGCGCTCACGCTGACGGGCGCGTTCAGCGTCGGCCACAACCTCGCCGAGGCGCTGCGGCGGCGCGGCCGGCTGGCCGTGTCGGCGCGGACCACGCTGCTGGCGGGCGGCGCGGCGGCGCTGCTCGTGGCCGTGCTCGCCAACGTCGAGGCGCCGGTGCAGCTGGGGATACGGGCCCTCGACTCGCTCGGCGGCGGCGTGTTCGGGCGGTTCGACTTCTGGCCCAGCAGCCGCATGATGCCGGGGCAGATCAGCATCAACGAGTTCCCCTTCTGGACGTTCCTGTTCGCCGACCTCCACGCGCACATGTTCTCGCTGCCGGTCCAACTGCTCGTCGTGGGCTTGAGCGCGAACGTCGTGCTCGGCGCCGGCAGGCACCTCTCCAGGGCGTGGCGCGCGTCCTCCGTGGGGGTCCTCGCGCTCACCGTGGGGTCGCTGGCGGCGATCAACACCTGGGACGTGCCCGCCTACGGCCTGCTCGCGCTCGGTGCGCTTGGGGTCGCGGCGCTGGTGGGGAGCCGCGGCCGGCCGCTGGGAGGCGAGATCGGGCGGTGGCTCGCGTGGAGCGCCGCGTTCGCGCTCGTCGCGTACGCCGCGTGGGCGCCGTTCCACGCGAGCTACGATGCGCCGTTCACGGGCGTGCACGTGAGCGAGTGGCGGACGGTGCTCTGGCACTACCTGGGCATCCACGCTCTGCTGATCCTCCTCGTGGGCACCTGGGTGGCCGTCGAGGCGTACCGGCGCTTCGGGGTGCGGCCCTCGGCGGGCTCGTGGCGGACGGCCGGCATCGGTGCCGCGGCCGTGGCGGTGGCCGCGCTCGTGTGGTGGAGCGCCGAGCCGCTGCGCCCCTGGACGACCGCCGCGCTGCTCGCCGTGCTGCTGGCGGCGGCGGGCGCGCTCTGGGGCTGGTGGGCCGCGCACCGCCGCGATCCGCAGGCGCCCGTGCAGATGCTGCTCCTGGGCATGGCGGTGCTTGCGGTCGGCATCGGGATCGGCGTGGACGTCGTGACCGCGAACAGCGACATCGACCGCATGAACACCGTGTTCAAGCTGGGGCTGAACGCGTGGGTGCTCCTGGCGCTGGTGGGCGGCGTCGGCCTGTGGCACCTGTGGGCGACGGGCGGCCTGCGGTGGAGCGGCGCGCGCTGGCCGCGCTACGGCCGCCGGGCCTGGCTGGCGCTCCTCGCGGTGCTCGTGCTGGGCGGTGCCGTGTTCCCGGTGGCCGGGACGCGGGCGCGGCTCGTCTATCGCTTCGACACGAATCTCGGGCTGACGCTCGACGGCGCGGCGTACCAGCAGGTGGCGGTCTACGGCGACCCTGGGCCGACGAGCCGGCAGGACGACGACGTACGCTACGCGCTGCGGGAGGACGCCGAGGCGCTGGAGTTCATGCGGCAGAACATCTCCGGCTCGCCGGTGGTGCTCGAGGCGGCGACTGCTCACGCCTACCGGTGGCAGCCGCGGGTGGCGGCGTACACCGGGCTTCCGGTGGTGGTTGGCTGGCAGTGGCACCAGCTGCAGCAGCGCGGCGCGGGCGGGAACGAGCCCGAGAACGTGCGGCGGCGCGTGCGTGACGTCGGCGAGATGTACGGCACGCAGGACCCGCGGCGGCTGATGCAGCTGCTCGCCACCTACGAGGTGGCCTACGTCTACGTGGGGCCGGCCGAGCGCGCGAACTTCCCCGAGGCGGGCATCGCCAAGTTCGCCGCGCTGGCGGGGGGCGAGCTGGAGCTCTTCTTCGCCAACGACGCGGTGCAGGTGTATCGTGTGGCTGGCGCTATCCAGTAGCGAAGTCTTGGGGTGTGTAAGATTGCGGGTGTGCTAGCCTAGGGACCAGGCCGTTATCTTCTCCACAGCTTCGGAGAGTGTTCTCGTGGACGTCCAGACCATCCGCGACATACTGATCAGCGCCTACCTCGTGGGCGGCATCTTGCTGACGCTGACGGCCATCGTTCTTGGGTTCTTGTTGTTCCTGGCGGTCCGCGGCCTCATCGGCTCGGCCAAGCGCGCGACCGACAACGTGGGCAAGGTCACGGAGGCGGCCGTCGAGCACATCGTGGAGCCGCTGCAAGACGGCGTGTCGTTCGCCTCGGCGGTCGGGAACGCGATGGGCTTGGCCACGGGCTTCATCTCAGGCATGCGGAAGCGCCGCAAGCGCGGGGATGGCGATAAGGGGCGCCGCGGCCGGGGCCGTTAGGCGCTAGCCGCCGAGCCCGTGCTTCGGGTACGAGCCGAAGATCTTGAACTCCGACACGAGGCCCTCGACGCTTTCGAGCACCGCGGCCACCTTCGGGTCGCTCCGGTGGCCGTCGAGGTCGATCAGGAAGTAGTACCGCCCCAGCCCCACGCGCGTTGGTCTGGACTCCACCTTGGCGAGGTTGATGCCCGCCTGGGCGAACCGCTCCATGACCCCGAAGAGCAGGCCCGAGCGGTCCTCGTCGAAGGAGAAGCACACCGAGGTCTTGTCGTTGCCCGTGGGGGCGCTGTCTTCGGTGGCGAGCACCACGAAGCGCGTCATGTTGCTGTCGTCGTCCTGTATGCCCTCCGCGAGCA
>JADFRC010000136.1 GCA_022561455.1 Chloroflexota bacterium
TCGTGGACGGCGTGTACGCGGACATCGGGGACCAGCAGAGCATCGAGCAGGACGTGTCGACGTTCAGCTCGCACGTGAGCAACATCGCGGGCGTGCTGGTGGAGGCGACCGACCGCTCGCTCGTCCTGCTCGACGAGCTCGGCACGAGCACCGACCCGGAAGAAGGCTCGGCATTGGCGCGGGCGATCCTCGCTCACCTGAGCGAGCGCGCGGTCCCGACGCTCGTGACGACGCACCACCGCAGCGTGGCGGCGTTCGCGGAGGAGCAAGCGGGCATGGAGAATGCGAGCGTGGAGCTCGACCCGGCGACGCTCGAGCCCACGTACCGGATCACGATGGGGCTGCCGGGCCGCAGCTACGCGCTCGCGGTCGCCGAGCGCATCGGCCTCGACGCGCGCGTCATCGAGTCCGCGAGGCGGCTCCAGGACCCGGCGCACCGCGAGGGCGAGGAGCTGCTGGCGGCGATCCAGGAGGAGCGCCACCGCACGCGCGCCCGGCTCGAAGAGGCCGAGGCGGCCGAGCGCCACGCATCCGAGCTCGCGCGGGAGCTGGAGGAGCGGCTCGCGGAGGCCGCCGACGCGGCCTCGGAGGCGATCGAGGAGGTGCGGCGGGAGCTTGCGGCCGAGGCGAAGCGCGTCCTCGCGCGGCTGAAGCAGGCGGAGGCGGCCGCGTCGTGGGAGGCGTTCCGCGGCGAGCCGCCCCCACCGCGCGTGCTGGAGGAGGCGCGCGGCGACGTCGCCGACGTGCAGCGCATGGTGCGCTCGCGCCTGTGGGGCCGGCCCTCAGAGGCGCGGGCGCGGGGGGCGCGAGCGAGCCGCCGGCCGATCTCGCCTGGCGACACCGTGGAGATCGGCGCGCTCGGGTTCACGGGTGAGGTGCTGAGCGCGCCAGGCTCCGATGACAAGGTGGACGTGCTCGTCGGCTCCGCGCGCATCCGGCTCGAGACGAGCCGTCTGCGGAAGGTCGGCGAGGGCACGCCGCGGCCACCGTCCACGACGCACGTGACGCTGAGCCCCAAGGAGCACATCGCCGCCGAAGGGGCGGAGCTGGACATCCGGGGCATGCGCCTGCACGAGGCCATGGAGCGCCTGGACGCCTACCTGGACTCGGCGCTCGCGCAGGGGGTGTCGCGCGTGCGCATCGTGCACGGGAAGGGCACGGGCGCGCTGCGGCAGGGCGTCTGGCACCACCTCGCGAGCCAGCCGTCCGCTGCGTCGTTCGACTTCGCGCCGCCGGAGCGCGGCGGAGACGGCGCGACGGAGGTGGAGCTGAAATGAGGGTGCAGGAACATGCAAAATGTGGCAAAATCGTGTCATAAGAGGACTTGAGAGGCAATGATGGCCGGATCGCCTTGGATGACGCTCAGCGAGGCTGCGGAGTACCTCCGCGTATCTCAGCGGACGATGCGCACGCTCGTCGTACGGGAGCAGGTCACGGCCTACCGGATCAACCCGCGCGGCGCGCTCCGCTTCAAGGCGCACGACTTGGACGAGGCCCTGAAGCCCATAGCGACGCGCCACACCGTGCTCAGGGCTGAGGACTATCCGTTGTGGGCTGAGCTATGGGACAACGAGGATGACGCAGTCTACGACGACCTTTAGTCACGGAGATGTCGTCATCGTCGACTTCGTTTACCCGAACCAAGCCGGCTCAAAGCACCGGCCGGCGCTGGTCGTCAGCTCCGCGAGCTACCACGCGGGACGCCAGGAGGTCGTGCTGGCAGGCGTGACCAGCAACGTGTACAGAAGTCTCCCGGGCGATACCCGCCTGACCGACTGGGCCGCAGCCGACCTACCCCGGCCGTCCGTCGTGACGGGGATCCTGCAAACGGTCAAGCGGTCCGCTGTGATGCGCGCGCTTGGCGAGCTTTCGGCGCGCGATATGCGGGCGGTCGAGGACAGCCTGCGCGAGGCGCTCGCGCTCTAGCCGGCGACGGCACGCCAGAGCAGCAGCAGGCCCACGACGAGCAGCACGACGCCCATCACCTTGAGCAGGCGGTCGGGCCGCACCCGGCCGGTGAGCGTCGCGCCGTACAGGCTGCCCGCCATCCCCGCGCTCCCCATGAGCACGAGCAGCGGCACGTCGAGGTCTCCGCGCAGCCCGTGGCCGACGAAGCCGGCGGTGCCCAGGAAGAAACCGATGGTGAGGTTCGTGCCGGCCGCGGTCCGGGCGTCGATGCCCAAGAAGCGGACCATCGCAGGCAGCCGGATGCTGCCGAGGATCAGCCCGACCGCGCCGCCGAGCAGGCCGATCGTGAAGCCGATGCCGCCCTCCGAGACGACGCGGCCCGCGGTCACGGGCCCACGTCCTTTGGCGGCCGAGAGACGCGCGAGCCGGGCGCGGATCAGGAACTCCGTGCCCTGCCAGACGACGAACGCGCCTGCGAGCCCGATCAGCAGCCCCTCGGCCACGCGGCTCGCCAGCAGCCCGCCGCCGAGCGCGCCGACGACCGAGGGTATGCCCATGAGGCGCACGATGCTCCAGTCGACGCGTCCCGCGCGGACGTGGCGGACGGCGCCCGTCGCCGCACTCAGCGTGCTGACGAGGATATTCGTCCCGCCCGCCAGCGGCGCGGGCACGCCGAGGAGCAGCAGCGCGGGCAGGCGGATCGTGCCGAGCGCGAGCCCGACCAGCCCGCCGAGCACGCCGACGGCGGCCGAGATGGCGGTGAGCAGCGCGAGCTGCCACGCGTTGACGGCGGTCTCGAAGCCGAGGATGTCCACGGAAGACTAGTCGTGCGTCTTGCGGTACGCCGCGATGGCGTCTTGGAGCGTGGTCCAGCCGAGCAGCGCGCACTTGATGCGGATGGGGAAGCGCTTCACGCCCTGGAGCGCAACGATGTCGCCGAGCTCGTCCTCCTGCTCGGGGGTGAACTCACCGCCCTGCATGATGCCCTTGAAGGTGCGGACGAGCCCCTCGGCCTCCTCCAGCGTCTTGCCCTCGAGGTGACCGGTGAGCATGGACGCCGAAGCCTGGCTGATCGAGCAGCCCTGGCCCTCGAAGCCGACCTCGGCGATGCGGCCGGCCTCGTCCAGGCCGAGCGTGAGAACGACCTGGTCGCCGCAGAACGGGTTGAACCCCTCGCCCCTGAGGTCGGGGTCGTCGAGCAACCCCTGGTGGCGGGGGCTCCGGTAGTGGTCCAGGATGATGTCCTGGTAGAGGTCGTCAAGCTCGCTTGGAAGCTGCATCGCCGAAGTACCTGAGCACCTGATTGAGGCCGTCGATGAGGGCGTCGATCTCCGCCTCCGTATTGTAGAGGTAGAAGCTGGCCCGGGCCGTGGCCGGCACGTTGAGCCGGGAGCGCACGAGCGGCATCGCGCAGTGGTGTCCTGCGCGGATGGCGATGCCGAGCTGGTCCAGCACCTGTCCGATGTCATGCGGATGGATCTCGCTCATGTAGAAGGAGACGACCCCGCCGCGAACCGAGAGGTCCGACGGCCCGAAGGTCGTGACCTCCTCCAGCTCCGCGAAGCGCTCCATCGCGTAGCCCGTCAGCGCGACCTCATGCTCGCGGACGCTGTCCATGCCGAGGGCGCTCAGGTAGTCGACCGCCGCCCCGAGCGCGATGGCGTCGCCGATGTTCGGCGTGCCGGCCTCGAACTTCAGCGGCACCTGGTTCCAGGTCGCGTCCTCGTAGGTGACTTCGAGCACCATCTCGCCGCCGCGCAGGAACGGGTCCATCTGCTCGAGGACCTCCTCCTTCGCGTAAAGCACGCCGATGCCGGTCGGGCCGAGCATCTTGTGTCCGGAGAAGGCCATGAAGTCGCAGTCGAGCGCCTGGACGTCCACGGGCATGTGCGGGACGCTCTGCGCGGCGTCGACCAGGGCGAGCGCGCCGACGCGGTGCGCCGCGGCGACGACCTCGGCGACGGGCGTGATGGTGCCTAGGACGTTGGACATGTGCGTGAGCGCGACGAGCTTCGTCGCCGGCGTGAGCAGCTCGTCGAGGTCGGAGGTGTCCAGCTCGTAGCCGCTGGTCATGGCCATCAGCTTGAGCTCGGCGCCGCCCATCCGTGCCACGTGCTGCCAGGGCACCAGGTTGGAGTGGTGCTCCATCTCGGTGACGACGATGCGGTCGCCTGCCCCCACGTTGGCCACGGCCCAGGTGTGGGCGACCAGGTTGATGGCCTCGGTCGTGTTGCGCACGAAAACGATGTTTTCGGGCGACGGCGCGTTGATGAAGCGAGCGACCTTCGCCCGCGCCTCCTCGTACGCGTCCGTGGCCTCGATGGCGAGCGTGTGCGCGCCGCGGTGGACGTTGGCGTTGTAGCGCTCGTAGTAGTCCGACAGTGCCTGGATCACGGCCCTCGGCTTCTGCGACGTCGCCGCGTTGTCCAGATAGACCAGCGGGACGCCGTGGACCTCGCGGTCCAGGATCGGGAAGTCCTTGCGTATCTTTGCGACGTCGTACATGGCTAACCGACTCCGAGCGCGGCCATGACGGCGTCGTCGGTGTATTGGCGGACGGCGTCGTCGGCGATGGAATCGACGATCTCGCGCACGAAGCCGTGCACGAGCAGCGCGCGCGCCGACTCCTCGCCGATCCCGCGGCTCTTCAGGTAGAACAGCGCTGCGGGGTCGAGCTGCCCGACGGCGGCCCCGTGGGTACACGTGACGTCGTCGGCGAAGATCTCGAGCTTGGGCTGCGTGTCGGCCTCGGCCCCGTCCGACAGCAGCAGGTTCTTGTTGACCTGGTGCGCGACCGTGTGCTGGGCGCCGGGACGGACGAGCACGTGGCCGACGAATACGCCGCGGGAGTCGTCGTCCAAGATGCCCTTGTA
>JADFRC010000137.1 GCA_022561455.1 Chloroflexota bacterium
ACTTCTGGGACAAGCTCGTCTTCGTGGACCTCGCGCTCACCACCGTCCTCTTCCTCCACTTCACCTACTCCTTCGCCGGTCTCGCTCCGGCCAAGCTGGTCATGCCGGTCGCGTACGCCGCCATGGCCGCCCTCGGTGCGGCGACGCTCCTCGGCTTCACCATCACCGGCATGCAGCTCAAGCCCTACGGCTACGCGTTCATCATGGGCCCCGCGCTCGCCCCGTTCCTCATCGTGACCTACACGGCGGCGGTCGTCGGCCTGATGAACATCGGGCACACCATCCGCCACGGTGAGTCGCCGGCGATCCGCAACCGGGCGAGCTACGTGATGGCGGGGATCATCGTGTCCCTGATCGGCGCGGCCACCGACGTCCTGCCCGTCCTCGGGGTTCCCATCTTCCCGGCCGGCATCGTCGGCAACGTGCTCTTCGCGGCGTTGGTCGCGGTAGCGATGCTCAGGGGCCGGCTGGTCGACATCAAGCTCGCGGGCCGCAAGGCCACCGCGTACGTCCTGCTCGTCGGGTTCGTCCTCGCGACGTACGCGCTCGTCAACGCCGCCATCGGGCAAGTCTCGGGGGCACCCGTCACGACGCCGGCGCTCGCCTTCTCGCTCGTCTTCGCCGCCGTCGCGGTTACCACGCTACCGTGGTTCAAGGACCGTCTCCAACGCTGGGTGGACCAGGGCTTCTTCCGCGGACGCTACACGTCGCTGCGGGCGCTCGAGCAGTTCAGCCAAGGCATCAGGGACATAACCGACGCCGACACCTTCGCCAGCACGCTCGTCGAGCTCGTGCGCCGTTCCATCGGCGCGCAGTTCGTGGGGCTGCTGCAGCCCGACGGCCGCCGGCAGAGCTTCCGCCTCACGGCCTCGTCCGGGATCGACCTCACGCTCTCGGTCCCCTTCGCCGCCGGGAGTGCCGCCTTCGCTCGCCTCGCGCGCGAAGAGCGGGTGATGTTCGCCCATGAGATCGCGCTGTTCCCCGAGTGGCAGGCGCTGAGCCAGACGACGCGGGACGCCTTGGAGAAGACGGACTTCAGACTCTACGTCCCCGTCATCTCCAGGGGCGACCTCGCCGGCGTGCTGCTCCTGGGCCAGCGCGAGCACGGCGCACGCTACAGCCAGGAGGACGTCGACCTGCTCCAAGCCGTGGCCAACCAGGCGGCGACCGGCATGGAGAACGCACGCATGTACCAGGAGGCGCAGGCGCAGCTCGACACCGGGCGCAAGCGCACCGCGGCCTTCCAAGCCGCCGCCAGCCGCCTCGCCCTGGAGGTCAACGCGGACCAGACGCTCGAGCAGCTCGTGGAGACCGCGCGCGACCTCGTGGGCGCTCGTCACGGCGCAGTCGTCGTCTGGAACGCCCAAGGCGAGGCCGTGAAGGTGATCGGCGAGTACCTTCCGACGCTCGCGGCCGCCGGCCTCGGTGGGCCGCCCACGGCGTCCCAGAGCCCCTCCGACACCGATCGGCCCGCGTCGCTGTCCTCCTCCTTCCGGTCGAGAGACCTGAGCCGGGGTGTCTTCTACCTGGAGGGCAAGAGCGACGATACGACGTTCAACGACGACGACCAGCGGCTCCTCGACCTCTTCGCGATGCTGGCAAGCGTGCTCATCGACAACCTCCGGCTCTACGCAGCCCAGTCGCGCGAGCGCAGCACGCTCACCGCGATCCAGGCCAGCATCACGGAAGGGTTGCTCGTGCTCGATGGCGATGGACTCGTGGTCTACTTCAACGGCGCGGCGGAGACGCTATTCGCGGTCGCGGCGAGCTCGGTCAAGGGACGGCCCTTCGGCGAGCTGGTGGACGCGCGCGCACCTGACTTCGAGGACCCCGCTGCCGCGGCCCAGGCGCTCAAGTCGCTCATGCACGGCAGCTCGAAGGATTCGCGAGTAGACCTCGTCATGGTCCGCCCGCAGCGCCTCGACCTCTCCCTGAGCAGCTTCCCCATCGAGCTCTCTCCCGACGAGGGGATGGTCGGCATCCTGGTCCGCGACGTCACCCAGGACCGCGACCTCGACCGCCGCCGCGATACCTTCGTGTCCGTCGCCTCGCACGAGCTCCGCACGCCGATGACCACGATCATCGGCTTCACGGACCTGCTGCTGGACGATGCAGGCGAGGACGGCCCTCAGCGGCGGTGGCTCAAGTACATCTCGGAGGAGACCCTGCGGCTCACCGGGATACTGGACGACATGCTGGACGTCTCGCGCATCCAGTCCGGGAACGTCGGTATGACCGTTGAGCGCATCGCCATCGACGACAGCGTCGCCGGCGTCGTGGCCATACTGGCGCCGACGACCGAGATGCACGACTTCATCGTGGACTGCGGCCCCCTGCTGCCCAAGGTGCTGGCGGACCGCTCCAAGCTCTCCCAGGTCCTCATGAACCTGCTGACCAATGCCGTGAAGTACAGCCCCAAGGGCGGCAAGATCGTCGTCAGCGGCCGGCACGAGCCCCGCAACCACCGCGTCGTCGTCAGCGTCTCGGACGAGGGGATCGGCATCCAGCCCAAGGACCTCGAAGCCGTCTTCGAGACGTTCCACCGCGTACGCAACGCAGAGACTGACCACATCCGCGGGTCCGGCCTGGGCCTCTACATCGTCAAGCAGCTGGTGGAGCTGATGGGAGGCGAGGTCTGGCTCGAGAGCGAAGTGGGCCGCGGCTCCACGTTCTTCTTCACCGTCCCCATCGCCAAGCTCGGCTCGCGTGTGGGAGAATCGGCCCGTACCCCGTCCAGCGCGCACGATCCCAAGCAGCTAGCCCGATCCCCAACAAGTAGGCGGACGCCGTGAGCAAGAAGGTCTTGGTGGTGGACGACGAGGCAAGGATCCGCGAGCTCGGCGAGGTGGCGCTCGGCCGGCATCCGGCGCTCGAGGCGATCGTCGCGGCGGACGGCCCGTCCGCGATCGAGCTCTGCCGGTCCGCTCATCCCGACCTCGTCTTCCTCGACATCATGATGCCGGGCATGGACGGCTACGACGTCTGCCGGACGCTCAAGGCGGACCCCGCGACCGCCGGCATCAAGATAGTCGTGCTGACGGCGTTCGCGCAGCAGGCAACGATGCAGCAAGCGCTCGCCGCGGGGGCCGACGACTACATGACCAAGCCGTTCCGTCCGGCGCAGCTCGTGGAAAAGGCTCTAGCGCTCCTCGGGGTCTGAGCGCGCCTGCTGGAGCGGGGCGGATATGTTCAACGGCTGCACCACCACCCGCATCTTCTGCCGGCCCGGTTGCCCACCCGGGCGGAGGACCAAGCCCGAGCACCGTGTGCGCTTGGGGAGCGCGCGCCAAGCCTTCGCGGCCGGCTATCGGCCCTGCCGCGTCTGCGAGCCACTGCGTGGTGCGCCGGGGCCGTGGATGGCGAAGCGCCTGCGGGCGGCGTAGAGCAGGGCTCGGTCAGCAGATGAAGGGCACCAGGAAGAACTGGTTGAGGTCGAACCCCAGCAGCTCCTCCAAGCGGTTGATGACGGCGCCGCCGAGGCGCTCCTCGAGGGGGATGGACAGGAGGCACTGGAAGATGCCGTTGAAGAAGAGCCAGCTGACGACGCCCCCTCCGATCGAGAGCCGCAAGCTTTCTTTCCCAGCGACCCTGATGTAAAGGAACGTCGCGAGCGGGGCCGTCAGCATGAACCCGAACAGCCAGATGCCCGCATAGAAGCCAACGATCCAGGCCAAGATGGCGACGGTGCGCCGGTTGGCCATCCGCTCGCTTATCCCGCCCGGCGTCACCCGCACGGCTGAGCCGGCGGCGCGCAGCGCCCGCTCTGCCCGCGTCACGCGGAGCTCGCCGACGATCACCAGCAGCGAGAGCCCGAGCGCTGGCATGCCGATGACCAGGGGGAATAGCGCTGCGCGAGAGCTCCGCTGGCCGAAGCCGAACAGGGCGTCCAGCACCACCCAGACGAAGATAGCCGAGAGGAACGCCGCGAATGCGACCCGGGGGCTAAGCGGTATCGGGGACATCACTGGCGTCCGCGAGCTCCTCGTCGGCTTCCGACTTACGCTTCATGTCCCTGCGGACCGCATAGATGACCGAGCCGACCATCACGAGAGCGAGGAGGATCACGCCGGGCCTGGTGATCCAGCCGAGGGTGCCGTAGGCCTGGGTGGCGATGAACAGGTTGGTCTCCGCGATGCCCCCCAGCACCAGTCCTAGGAGGATCGGCGGCCGCGGCCAGTCGTACCGCACCATCACCCAGCCCAGGAGCCCGAACACGATCACCATGGCCACGTCTTCAGGAGCGTTCTTGACGGCGAACCCGCCCAGGAATACCAGCAGCAGGATGAAGGGGATGAGGAGGGCCCCCCGTATCTGCGTGACCTTGGCGAGCTGGCCCAGGAAGAGGAACGCCACCACCACGGTGATGATGTTGGACACGATCAGTATCCACACGAATGAGAACGTCAGCTCCAGCCCAGACGGATTGAAGCCGCCCAGCGACGCGGCGTCCGGGCGGACAGGGGTGTTCGGGTCGAGCATCGCGGGCCCCGGCACCAGGCCCTGGATGATGAACGCTCCCAGCAGGATCGCCATCGACACGCTGCCGGGCACGCCGAACGCCAGCGTCGGGATCAGCGAGCCGCCCTCCTTGGAGTTGTTCGCCGCCCCCGGACCGAGCACGCCCTCGACCCTTCCCTTGCCGA
>JADFRC010000138.1 GCA_022561455.1 Chloroflexota bacterium
CAGGTGCTGCTCGGCACGCGCGAGGTGCTGCAAGCCGGGCTGGACGAGACGGCGCAGAACTGGGTCAACCGGCGGCTCGTCTACACGCACGGCTACGGCATCGCGATGAGCACGGCGACCGACTTCACGCCCACGGGACAGCCGAACTTCGTGATCCAGAACATACCATCGACCGGCGCGCTCACCATCGACGAGCCGCGGATCTACTACGGCGAGGTCTTCGGGCGGAGCGACCGCGACATACGCGCACCGGCGGGCCAGCCGCTGCCGCCGGGGGTCGTGACCGACGACGTGGCCGTCGTCAACACGACGGAGCCGCAGTTCGACCGCCCCGGCAGCGCGTCCGACTCCCTCCCCGTCTTCCTCGACCGCTACGAGGGGACCGGGGGCGTGGTCCTCTCGAGCTTCTTCCGCCGTGCGGCGTTCGCATGGGAGCTTGGCGACCTGAACATACTCATCAGCGGGCAGCTCCGGGACGACAGCCGCGTGCTCTACCGCCGCGGCATCCACGAGCGGGTCCGCACGGTCGCTCCGTTCCTGCTGCTGGACGACGACCCGTACATGGTCGTGGACGAGGGCCGGCTCTTCTGGATACAGGACGCCTACCTCACCACCGACCGCATCCCGTACTCACGCCGCCAGACGCTGGAGCTCGAGGACGCGAGCAGGACCGGCTCCTTCAACTACATCCGCAACAGCGTCAAGGTGGTGATCGACGCCTTCAACGGCTCGATGGAGTTCTACACGCTCGAGCCGGACCGCCCCGACCCGCTGCTCGGGGTCTACCGCACGACGTTCCCCGCCCTGTTCAAGCCGATCGAGGAGATGCCACCCGGTCTGCGCGAGCACATCCGCTACCCGGAGGAGCTGCTCCGCGCCCAGGCCGACGCGTACGTGCTCTACCACATGACGGACCCCAAGGAGTTCTTCCTGAAGGAGGACCAGTGGGAGCTGGCCCGGGAGGTCGTCGGCTTCGAGGGCCGCGAGCGGGAGGTCACGCCGTACTACGTCATCATGAAGCTGCCGGGCGAGGAGACCGCGGAGTTCGTCCTCATCCTGCCCTTCACGCCGCGCGACAAGCCGAACCTGGTCGCCTGGATGGCCGCGCGCTCCGACGGCGAGCACTACGGCGAGATCATCACGTTCGTCTTCCCCAAGGACCGGCTCTTCGAGGGGCCGGGCCAGATCGAGGCGCGCATCGACAACAATACGGCGATCTCCGAGCAGTTCACGCTCTGGGACCAGTCCGGCTCGCGCGTCTTCCGGGGGAACCTGCTGGTCATCCCCATCGGCGAGGCGCTGCTCTACGTCGAGCCGATCTACCTCCAGGCCGAGTCGGTCGCGTCGGTCCGGTTCCCAGAGCTCAAGCGCGTGATCCTCGCGACCGCGAGCACCGTGGTCATGGAGCCGACGCTGGAGGAGGCGGTGCGCGCGCTGCTCGGCGGCGAGCGGCTCGTACGCCCATCCAGCGGCGCGGGCGGCGATCCCGTGGCGGGCGGCATCGCGCCCGAGGACCTCGCGCCGATCCTCGATAGCCTGCGGGAGGCGGTGGAGGCGCTCCAGGGCGGCGCCGACGCGCTCGGCGACTCGGTGGAGGCCCTCGACGACCTGCTCGATGGGGAGGCGGAGTGACGACCGACTGGAAGGCGCAGGAGGCCCGCTACTACATGCACCTGGTGAACCGCCAGCCGGTCGTGATCGAGCGGGGGGAGGGCGTGCGCGTGTGGGACGTCGAGGGCAAGGAGTACCTCGACTTCACCGCGGGCTGGGCCGTCGTGAACCTGGGTCACTCCCATCCCGTGGTGACGGCGGCGATCGAATACCAGGCGGCGAGGCTGATCCAGACGTCGAACCAGTTCTACACCGTGCCGCAGCTCGAGCTCGCGGAGGCGCTGATCGAGAGCTGCGGGCTGGACAAGGTCTTCTTCTGCAACAGCGGCGCGGAGGCCAACGAAGGCGCGGTGAAGCTCGCCAAGAAGTACGGCCGCCTGCACCGCGACGGCGCGCAAGAGATCATCACGATGCTCAACTCCTTCCACGGCCGCACGCTCGCGATGGCCGCGGCGACCGGCCAGCCGGCGTACCAGGAGCGGTGGAAGCCGCTCACGCCCGGCTTCGTGAACGTGCCGTACGACGACCTCGAGGCCGTCAAGCAAGCGACGACCACGGCGACCGCCGCGGTGATGGTGGAGCCCGTCCAGGGCGAGGGCGGCGTGAACGTGCCGACCGAGGGCTACCTCAAGGGACTGCGGGAGTGGTGCGACGCCAACGGCCTGCTGCTCATCTTCGACGAGATCCAGACCGGCATGGGCCGCCTGGGCACGCTCTTCGGCCACCAGTCGTTCGACGTCGAGCCGGACGTGATGACGCTCGCCAAGGCGCTCGGGAACGGGGTCCCGATCGGCGCATTCCTGTGCAAGGACTCCTGCGACGTGCTCGAGCCGGGGGACCACGGCAGCACCTTCGGCGGCAACGCGCTGGCGACGGCCGCGGCCAACGCGACGGTGCGCTACATGATCGAGAACGACGTGCCGGGGCACGCCAAGCGGGTGGGCGCGTACATGCGCTCGGCGCTCGAAGCGTTCATGGCCGCGCACCAGCCGGCGGTGGCCGACGTGCGGGGCATGGGTCTTTTGCTGGCCCTCCAGTTCGATGATACGATTGCCGCCAAGGTGGTGGCCGCCTCGAACGAGGAGGGGCTGCTGCTCAATCCGGTCCGGCCCGACGCGATCCGCTTCATGCCGCCGCTCATCGTGAGCGAGGCGGAGGTGGACGAGGCGATGGCCAAGCTGGACCGGGGCCTCGCCAGGGCGCTAGCAAGCGGGGATGCGTAACGAGGGTATGCGATGGCCAAGGTGAAGCAGCGATTCGTCGTGGACCAGGAGGGCCGCAAGGTCGAGGTCCTGCTGGGCATCGCCGAGTATCACGAACTGCTCGACGCGATGGAGCAGCTTGAGGCCATCCGCGCGTTCGACGCGGCGAAGGCGTCGGGGGACGACACCGTGCCGTTCGAGGAGGCAGTGGCCGAGATTGAGCAGCACCGGGCCTGATGACCGACACCCTCCCAAGATGACAGCCCATAACAAGATCGTGCTCGCCTACAGCGGCGGCCTGGACACGTCCGTGGCCGTGCGCTGGCTTATGGAGCGCTACGACGCCGAGGTCGCCACGCTCACCCTGGACCTCGGCGGCCCCGTCGACCTCGAGGGAGCCCGCAAGCGCGCGCTCGCCATCGGCGCCGTGCGGGCCGACGTGCTCGACGCGCGCGAAGAGTTCGTCCGCGACTTCGTCTGGCCCGCGCTCCAGGCCGGGGCGCTTTATGAGGGCGTGTACCCGCTGGCCACGGCGCTCGGCCGCCCGCTCATCGCCAAGCACCTCGTGCGGATCGCCGCCGAGGAGCAGGCGTTCGCGATCGCGCACGGCTGCACCGGCAAGGGGAACGACCAGGTGCGGTTCGACGTGAGCGCGGCGGCCCTCGCTCCGCAGATCAAGGTGATCGCGCCCGCCCGCGAGTGGGGCATGAGCCGCGCCGAGGAGATCGCCTACGCCCGCGAGCGCGACCTGCCGCTGGACCTCAACAAGCGCAGCCCGTATTCCGTCGACGAGAACCTGTGGGGGCGCAGCGTCGAGGCCGGCGACCTCGAGGACCCGTGGGTCGAGCCGCCCGAGGAGGCGTATACCTGGACGGTCTCGGCCGGCGCCGCGCCCGACGAGCCGCGCTACGTGGAGATCGCCTTCCGCCAGGGCGTGCCGGTAAGCGTCGACGGCGAGGAGCTCGGCGGCGTCGCGCTCATCGAGCTGCTGAACGAGGCGGCGGGGCGCCACGGCGTCGGGCGCATCGACCACGTCGAGAACCGGCTCGTCGGCATCAAGTCACGCGAGGTCTACGAGGCGCCGGCCGCGGTCGTCCTGCACCAGGCCCACCGCGCGCTGGAAGCGCTCTGCCTCACCAAGGACCAGTCGCGCTTCAAGGAGCGGCTCGCGCAGGAGTACGCCGACATCGTCTACAACGGGCTGTGGTTCTCCGGCCACCGCCGTGACCTCGACGCGTACGTCAGGAGCACGCAGCGCCACGTCTCCGGCACGGTCCGCGTCCGGCTGCACAAGGGCGCGAGCACGGTCGCCGGCCGCAGCAGCGACGAATCGCTGTACCGGCACGACCTGGCGACGTACGAAGCGGGCGATGCCTTCGACCAGGGGGCCTCGCCCGGCTTCATCCACCTCTACGGGCTTCCCACGCGGACGCAGGCCGAGGTCCAGGGCAACGCCGACGGCTAGCGGCACAGGGGAGCACGGGATGCGCTATCGCCACGTCCTTGCGTTGGTGGCCGCGGCCGGCATCGCAGCACTGCTCGCGGCGTGCGGGCAGCCGAGCCCCACGGCGACGACGCCCCCGGCCGCGACGCTCTCCCCGGCGGAGCAGGGCGAGCGGCTCTTCGCGGTCAAGGGATGCGCGACCTGCCACGGCGTCGGCGGGGCGGGGTCCGACATCGCGCCCGCGCTGCCAGGCCACAGCGCGGAGCAGGTGCTGCGCCAGGTCCGCAGCCCCCTGGGCACGATGCCCGCGTTCGGCGCCGAGCGGATCAGCGACCAGGAGCTCGACCTGATCGC
>JADFRC010000027.1 GCA_022561455.1 Chloroflexota bacterium
TTCCGCAAGCCCAAGTTCGACGAGGCGGAGTGCCGGATCCGGGAGGTCACCTACGAAGCGCCGCTGTATATAACGGTGGAGCTCGAGGTGAAGGAGACGAAAGAGGTCAAGGAGCAGACCCTGTTCTTCGGCGACATCCCGCTGATGACGCCCACGGGCACCTTCGTCATCAACGGAGCCGAGCGCGTGGTCGTCAGCCAGCTCGTGCGCTCCCCCGGCGCCTATTTCACGCGCATGGTGGACCCAGGGACGGGTCGCAACGTCTCGCTCTCCAAGCTGATCCCCTACCGCGGCGCATGGCTCGAGTTCGAGACGAACCCGCGGGACATCGTGTCGGTCAAGATCGACCGCAAGCGCAAGCTGCCGGTGACGACGTTCCTGCGCGCCCTGGGGTACGCAAGCGACGAGGAGCTGCTCCGGCTGTTCGCGGACGTCGACGACGACCCGGCGCACCCCTATATCCGGACGACCCTCGAGCGCGACACGGCCGTGGAGACGGAGGCCCAAGCACTCGTGGAGGTCTACCGCAGGCTCCGGCCCGGCGAGCCTCCGAGCGTGGAGAGCGCTCGCACGCTGCTGGACAACCTGTTCTTCAACCCCCGCCGCTACGACCTGGGGCGCGTCGGGCGCTACAAGATGAACCGGCGCATGGAGCAGCAGGTCGACCCGCGCAAACGCACGCTGACCAAAGAGGACATCGTCGAGATGATCCGGATGATGATCCGGATCAACAACGGCTATGCGCGCCCGGACGACATCGACCACCTCGGCAACCGGCGTGTCCGCGCGGTCGGGGAGCTGATCCAGAACCAGCTGCGGGTGGGCCTCCTGCGCATGGAGCGCGTGGTGAAGGAGCGCATGACGATCCTCGACCAGGAGGAGGCGACGCCGAGCGCGCTCATCAACATCCGCCCGGTGGTCGCCGCGGTGCGCGAGTTCTTCGGCGGCTCGCAGCTCTCGCAGTTCATGGACCAGACCAATCCGCTCGCGGAGCTGACGCACAAGCGCCGGCTCTCCGCGCTTGGCCCGGGCGGACTGTCGCGGGAGCGCGCCGGTTTCGACGTGCGCGACGTCCACTACTCCCACTATGGGCGCATCTGCCCGATCGAGACCCCGGAGGGCCCGAACATCGGGCTGCTCGGGTCGCTGGCGACGTACGCCCGTATCAACGACTACGGTTTCTTGGAGACGCCGTACCGCACGGTGCACAAGGAGATCTCCAGCAAGGACCCGGATGCGGTGGGCCGCATCGTGCGGGAGGCGGTGAAGGACGGGAGTGGCAAGCTCATCGTCCGCGCAGGACGTCCCATCTCGGTTCCCGCCGGGAAGCAGCTCGCGGGCCTCAAGGAGCAGACGCTCCAGGTGCAGGCGTACGTGACGAACGACCCGGACGACATCGTCTATCTCTCGGCCGACGAGGAGGACAAGTTCGTCGTCGCCCAGTCCAAGTCACGGATGGACAGCAAGCAGCAGCTGATGGACGAGCGGGTGGAGTGCCGGACGGCCGACCGCTACTCGGTCGAGCCGCCGGAGCGGGTGGACTATCTCGACGTGTCGCCGATGCAGATCGTCAGCGTCTCGACCGCGCTCATCCCGTTCCTCGAGCACGACGATGCGAACCGGGCGCTGATGGGATCCAACATGCAGCGCCAAGCGGTGCCGCTCGTCCGCCCGGACGCGCCGATCGTGAGCACGGGCATGGAAACGCGCGTGGCACACGACAGCGGTCAGATGGTGCTCTCGTCGGTGGCGGGCACCGTGACGTCGGTGACGGGCGAGTGGGTCATCGTGACCGACGAGGAGGGCACCGACCACACGCACGTGCTGCGCAAGTTCGTCCGCTCGAACCAGGGGACGTGCCTGAGCCAGCGCGCGATCGTCTCGCGCGGGGACCGCGTGGAGGTGGGATCGGCGCTCGCCGACAGCTCGTCCACGGACCACGGCGACCTGGCGCTGGGCCAGAACGTGCTCTGCGCGTTCATGGCGATGGACGGCTACAACTTCGAGGACGCGATCATCGTCTCGGAGAACCTGGTCCGCGACTCGAAGTTCACGTCGATCCACATCGAGAAGTACGAGGGCGAGTCGCGGGATACCAAGCTCGGCCCCGGCGAGATCACGCGCGACATCCCGAACGTCGGCGAGGAGGCGCTCCGGAACCTGGACGACGACGGGATCATCCGCGTCGGCGCGGAGGTCACGCCGGGCGACATCCTGGTCGGCAAGATCACGCCCAAGGGAGAGACGGAGCTGACCGCCGAGGAGAAGCTGCTGCGCGCCATCTTCGGCGAGAAGGCGCGCGACGTGAAGGACACCTCACTGCGGGTCCCGCACGGGGAGCGCGGCAAGGTGATCGAGGTGAAGGTGCTCACCCGGGAGCAGGGCGACGAGCTGGCCCCCGGCGTGAACAAGCTCGTGCGCGTGTGGGTCGCGCAGACCCGGACGCTCTCGGAGGGCGACAAGATGGCAGGCCGCCACGGCAACAAGGGCGTGGTCTCACGCATCATGCCGGTCGAGGACGTTCCCTACCTGCCGGACGGCACCCCCGTCGACATCATCCTGAACCCGATCGGCGTGCCCTCGCGCATGAACCTCGGGCAGGTGCTGGAGACGCACCTGGGGCTGGCAGCCCACAAGCTGAACTTCCGCGCGGTCACGCCTGTCTTCGACGGTGCGACGGACAAGGACATCTTTGACGCACTGAGCCGCGCCTGGCTGGTCGAGCGCGCCGGAGCGGAGCGTGAGGCGCAGAACGGAGACCGCTTCGGCATCGAACCCGATTGGGCGAAGGCCCGCGCCTGGGTGGCCGAGCATGGCTTCGACGCCGACCGTACGTTCGACGACAGCAAGGCGAGCTACGCGTCGGAGGTTTGCCTGAGCTTGTGGCTCCAGGACCTCGCGGAGCCGTACGCGGCCCAGACGGGCGAGCAGCTCACGACCACGGGCACCTTCGATGAGCTCTATCAGATGGCGCTGACCACCGGGAAGGCCCTCAACCTGGCGCCGCCCATCATGGGCAAGACGATCCTCTACGACGGCAAGACCGGCGAGAAGTTCGACGGCTCCATCACGGTGGGCTACATCTACATGCTCAAGCTGATCCACCTTGTCGAGGACAAGATCCACGCCCGCTCCACCGGCCCCTACTCGCTGATCACGCAGCAGCCGCTCGGCGGCAAGGCGCAGTTCGGCGGCCAACGGTTCGGGGAGATGGAGGTCTGGGCGCTCGAGGCGTACAGCGCCGCCTACAACCTCCAGGAGATGCTCACCGTCAAGTCGGACGACGTGATCGGCCGTGTGAAGACGTACGAGGCCATCGTCAAGGGTGAGGACGTCGTCCAGCCCGGCGTGCCGGAGTCCTTCCACGTCCTGGTCAAGGAGCTGCAGAGCCTCGGCCTCGCGGTGGAGCTGCGGTACGAGGACGAGCGGGCCGTCCCCGCACCTCGGTTCACCTACTCCGAGGAAGCGGAAGAGGAGGAGGAGATCGTGGCCGCGGCCATCGGTCCCGCCCCTCCGCCTCCGCCGTCCTGGGAGGCTGACTTCGATCCGTCCGAGGAGGGCGAGGCGCAGGTCGCGCCCGAGGTCCGCGCCGACCTCGGTCAGTACACGCGCCAGAGCGCCGGGGAAGACGGCGACACCGACCAAGCCTAGGCCCGTTCAAGACCGCGGATACGGTGGGGACAAGCCCCACGAGGAGAACAACGCAGGATGCCACCGGGAACAGACTTCAACGCGATCCGCATTTCGTTGGCCTCGCCCGAGCAGATCAAGCAGTGGTCATACGGCGAGGTGACCAAGCCGGAGACGATCAACTACAGGACACTCCGCCCCGAGAAGGACGGCCTGTTCTGCGAGCGCATCTTCGGTCCGACCAAGGACTGGGAGTGCTACTGCGGGAAGTACAAGAAGATCCGCTACAAGGGCGTCATCTGCGACCGCTGCGGCGTCGAGGTGGCCCGCGCGAAGATCCGCCGGGAGCGCATGGGGCACATCGCGCTCGCGGCACCGGTGGCGCACATCTGGTTCGCCAAGGGCATCCCGAGCAGGCTTGGCCTGCTCCTGGACCTCTCGCCGCGCAACCTGGAGCGTGTCCTCTACTTCGCCCAGTACATCGTGAGCTCGGTGGACCCACTCGTGCGCACCCGGACCATCGAATTGCTCCAGGAGCAGCACGCCGAGCAGGCGGAGGCGCTCGCAGCCCAGCCGGACGAGGCCCTCGAAGCCCTCAACGCCGAGCTCAAGGCAGCCGACGACGAAGGCCGGCCTGCGGTCGAGCAGAAGATCACGGAGCTCGCTGAGAACGCCGAAAAGGCCAAGGAAGAGGCCGAGGAGGAGTTGCAGCAGGCGATCGCGGACGTCGAAAGCATCCGCCCGATGATGCTGATGACCGAGGCTCGTCACCGTGAGTTCAACGACAGATTCGGCGACGTGTTCCGCTCCGGCATGGGCGCCGAGGCGATCCTGGACATCCTCCGCGGGCTCGACCTCAAGGAGCTTTCCGAGGAGCTCGAGGTGGAGGTGCGGACGACCTCCGGCCAGCGGCGCAAGAAGGCGGTCAAGCGCATCCGGGTCGTGGAGGCGCTGCGTCGCAGCGGGAACAAGCCGGAATGGATGATCATCACCCACCTTCCCGTCCTGCCGCCGGACCTGCGGCCCATGGTGCAGCTGGACGGCGGACGCTTCGCCACGAGCGACCTCAACGACCTCTACCGGCGGGTCATCAACCGGAACAACCGTCTCCGGCGGTTGCTCGAGCTGGGCGCCCCCGAGATCATCGTGCGGAACGAGAAGCGCATGCTGCAAGAGGCCGTCGACGACCTGATCGACAACGGCCGCCGCGGCCGCGCCATCGTCGGCAGCCACAACCACAAGCTGAAGAGCCTGTCCGACCTGCTCCGTGGCAAGCAGGGCCGGTTCCGCCAGAACCTCTTGGGCAAGCGCGTGGACTACGGTGGCCGGTCGGTGATCGTGGTCGGTCCAAGCCTGAAGCTGGACCAGTGCGGCCTGCCGAAGAAGATGGCGCTAGAGCTGTTCAAGCCCTTCGTCATGCACAAGCTGGTGGTGCATGGACTGGCCCACAACATCAAGAGCGCCAAGCGGATGGTCGAGCGGATGCGGCCCGAGGTCTGGGACATCCTCGAGGAGGTCATCAAGGGGCGTCCGGTGCTCTTGAACCGCGCGCCGACCCTGCACCGCCTCGGTATCCAAGCGTTCATGCCCTTGCTCATCGAGGGCAGCGCGATCCAGCTGCACCCGCTCGTGTGCGCGGCGTTCAACGCCGACTTCGACGGCGACCAGATGGCCGTGCACGTGCCGCTCTCGCGGGAGGCGGTGCAAGAGGCCAAGAAAGTGATGCTGAGCACCCTCAACATGCTCTCGCCCAGCTCCGGCGAGCCGCTGGTCGCGCCGACCTACGAGATTGTGCTCGGCTGCTACTACCTGACTCAGGTGCGGCCCGACGCGAAGGGCACCGGGCATCGCTTCCGGGACTTCGACGACGTGATGGTGGCGTATGACTCCGGCTTGGTCGAGCTCCATGCCGAGATCAAAGTGCGCGCGCCCGAGAGCGAAGAGGGATGGCTGGCCACCACGCCCGGCCGGATCATCTTCAACCAGGTCGTGCCGGAGGAGGGACTGCGCCACTACGACTTGGTGATGGACAAGAAAGCACTCAAGGACCTGGTGGTCGAGACCTACAACACCGTCGGGAACCAGGTCACGGCAGACATGCTCGATAAGATCAAAGACCTCGGCTTCCACTACGCCACCATCTCAGGGATAACCATCGGCATCACTGACATCCAGGTGCCCGAAGAGAAGAAGGCGATCATCGAGGAGGCCGACGTTAAGGTCAGCGCCCTCGAGGACCAGTTCGAGCAGGGGCTGATCACGGACCGCGAGCGGTATAACCGGGTCATCGCCGTGTGGCAGAACGTCAGCACGCAGATGGACGCGGTGATCCAGAAGCATCTGCCCGAGTTCGGCGGCATCTACGCCATGGCCCACTCGGGCGCTCGGGGGAACGAGGCCCAGATCAAGCAGATGGCGGCGATGCGGGGGCTGATGAGCAACCCGCGCGGAGACATCATCGAGCTCCCCATCAAGTCGAGCTTCCGCGAAGGCCTCTCCGTACTCGAGTACTTCATCTCCACGCACGGCGCGCGCAAGGGACTCGCGGACACGGCGCTCCGGACGGCCGACTCCGGCTATCTGACGCGGCGGCTGATCGACGTGGCGCAAGAGGTGATCGTCCTCGAGGAGGACTGCGAGACCGACCGCGGCGTCCTGGTTCACGCCGAGGCGTCGGAAGAGGACATCATGATCGCGCGGCTCGCCGACCGGCTCATCGGCCGGGTCGCCGCCGCGCCGGTGGCGCACCCCGAGACGGGCGAGGTGCTCGTCGACGCGGGCCAGATGATCGAGGAGGCCGCAGCGCAGGCCGTCGAAGCGGCTGGCGTCGCCGCGGTCGCCGTCCGCAGCCCGCTCACGTGCGAGGCGGTCAGGGGCATCTGCCGCATCTGCTACGGACGCAGCCCGGCGACCGGCCACCTCGCCCGGCTCGGCGACGCGGTCGGCATCATCGCCGCTCAGTCCATCGGCGAGCCGGGCACGCAGCTGACCATGCGCACGTTCCACACCGGCGGCGTCGCGGGCAAGGACATCACGTCCGGTCTCCCGCGCGTCGAGGAGCTGTTCGAGGCACGCTCCCCCAAGGGCAAGTCACGCCTCGCCGAGATCGACGGCGAGGTCATCGTGTTCGACGGCGGCGAGATGGTCGGCGACTACGAGGCCCCGACCGACTCGCCCGCGGTCACGACGCCACCGGTCTCATCCGGGGCGGTGATCCGCGTCATCAACCGTGTGCCCTTCACCGACGCACACATGCTGCCCGACACGCACAAGCGCACCGTCAAGGCCGGCGCCTACATCGAAGCCGGCGAGCCGATCGCAACGCCCAAGGCGCGGACCGCTTCAAGCAAGAAGAGCGGCGACACCCCGGAGCTCGCCGATGTCGTCGCACGCGTGTCCGGGAGCGTACGGGTGGTCAAAGGCGGCATCGAGATCGACTCGGCTGAAGTCGAGGTGCGCGACCACCCGGTCGACGCCACCGACCAGCGCCTGGTGCGCACGGGCGACATGGTCTCCGCGGGCCAGAAGATGACCAACGGCGTGAAGGACCCGCACGACATCCTGCGGATCGAGGGGATGGTGGCCACGCAGCGCTACCTGGTCGAGCAGGTGCAGACCGTGTATCGGAACCAGGGCGTCTCGATCAACGACAAGCACATCGAGACGATCATCCGTCAGATGCTGCGCTGGGTCCGCGTGGAGAGCAACGGGGACTCGGCTCTCCTACCCAACCAGCTGATCGACAAGCTCCAGTTCCAAGAGGTGAACTCCAAGACGATGGCCGAGGGCGGGGAGCCGGCCACCGGCAAGCCGGAGATGCTCGGCGTCACGCGCGCCTCGCTCAACAACGACAGCTTCCTGGCCAAGGCGTCGTTCCAGGAGACCGCCCGCGTGCTCACGGAAGCGGCGCTGCATGGCGAGGTCGACTATCTGCGCGGGCTCAAGGAAAACGTGATCATCGGGCGCCTGATCCCGGCACGGCTCGACGTTTCCCCAGAGGGGCGCGCGCTGCTCGGCCTTCCGGAGCCGGTCGAGATCAAAGCCGCCGCAGCGGCCGACGCAGACCCCGAGCTCCTGGCCGGTCTGATGATGAACGACCCCGGCGCCGACGCAGCCGAAGACCACGAAACAGGCGAGGACGCGGTCGCCACGGCCCTCGGGGAAGCGGGCGACGACGAGTTCAAGGACGACGAGGACGATGACGACGACGCTCCGCCCGAGGAGGCGGAGCCCGACGACGCTGCGTCCGAGGACACGGCGTCAGCCGAGCCGGAGGTCGCGGTGGCCGACGCCGACGCGCCGGACGTCGAAGAGGGCGGCGAGGAAACGAACGCGTAGCCGCCGCGGAGCACCAGCACCAAGAAGAGGCGCCCTTGCCGGGGCGCCTCTTCTTTTTCCGTGCGGCGAGCTTCGGCGGCGGGACCGACGGTCAGGGAGCGGTGCGCGACACGAAGCCCTCGGCGAAGCGAGCGACGATGGCGCGGGCCTCCTCCAGCTTCCCGGCGGCCACGAGCGTCTGCACGGAGAGCGTTGACGACAGGGCCTGGAGCGCCTCGCCGATCAGCACGACCTCGTCGTTTGGATCCAGTCCATAGGCCTCGGCCAGGCGTGACCAGCGGTCCACCCACCCGTGGGGGCACGGGCTGGTGTGCAAGCAGCACGGGAACGCGGGCGACGGGCCGGATTCCAGCCGGCGAACCTCCGAGAAGAGCGCGCTGCATATCCCGCTCAGGGCACCCGGCCCGCCAGCCTTCGGAGGCTCCGATGGCATCGGGACCTCGCCCATCCAGCGGTTCAGCAGCTGGGCGACCAGGTCGCTACGCGTCGGGGCGTGCAGATACAGACTTCCCTTGGCGACGCCGACGCGGCGCGCGACGTCATCCATGGTCAGCGCGAGGCAGCCCTGCTCCAGCAAAAGCTCGCCGACGGCCTGGAGGATCGCCTGCTCACGCCATTCACGAACCCGGTCCTTGAATCGTGAGCGGGCGTCCTCACCAGCCGTGTCCCGCGATGCAGACGACACGGTGTCCCCCCTGGATTCCGCTCCATCACCCACGATAGCATGTTGACGGTCAACTCTTCAACGCATCAGTCGGAAAAAGAACCCTTAGTACCACGGCAGGTGGGGTTCAGCTGCGAGGACGACGAATACGGCCGCGAGATAGGCGAGCGAGTACAGGTACGCCGCTCGCGCTCGCCGCATGTCCGGCTCCTGGCTCCAGAGGCGGTATGCGAGCCACAGCCACCATGCACCCAGCGCCGTCGCGGCGAGCGCGAACGTGATCCCTCCGTAGCCCGCGACCAGCGGGAGCCACGCCAGCGCGATCAGCAGCACGACGTAGAGCAGCACTTGGCCGGCCGTCTCGCGGTGGCCGGCGACCGCCGCGAGCATGGGCACGCCAGCGGCCGCGTAGTCGTCCTTCAGGAGCATGGAGAGCGTCCAGAAGTGCGGCGGCGTCCAGAAGAAGATCAGGGCGAACATGTACATGCCGACCGCGTCGATGGAACCCGTCACGGCCGCGGCGCCGATCAGCGGCGGGAAGGCGCCGGCCGCGCCGCCGATCACGATGTTGTTCCACGACCGGCGCTTCATGACCATCGTGTAGACGAAGACGTAGACGAGCGAAGCGGCGACCGTGAGCGCCGCGGCCACCAGGTTCGTCAGCGCGGCGAACAGCGCGACCGCCAGCACGACGAGCGCGGCGCCGACGACGATGGCGGTGCCGCGCGACACCTGCTCACGGGGCACCGGCCGGCCGCGCGTCCGCCGCATGACCGCGTCGATGTCCGCATCGAGGCCCTGATTGATGGCGTTCGAGCCCGCCGCCGCAAGCGCCCCACCCGCGGCGACCACGGCGATCACGGCGAGGCCCGGTACGCCGTCCGACGCCTTCCCGACCCCGGCCAGCGCCGTGAGCACGAGCATCGCGATGATCCGCGGCTTCGATAGGGCGACGAGCTGACGGAACGCGGTAGCGATCATCGCTTCCGCGCGAGCGCGACCAGCGCCCACTGGCCCACGACGGCCCACCAAACGAGCGTCGCCACGCCGAGGTGCAGCACGCGCAAGCCCCCCGGCAGGTCTTGCGCGACGGCCCAGATGCCGATGGCGATCTGGACGGCGACGAGGGCCGCGGCGGCGTGGTTGAGCCCGACGGCCAAGCGCGTGCCCCGCACCCGCCGCAGCTCGAGCGTGCTCCAGGCGAGCGCGACGACGAGCGCTGCGCCGGCCACGCGGTGCGCGCCGTGCAGCCACGCCGCGCCCGCGGTGCTCCGGTCGTCGCAGAAGGGCAGCCCTGGGCAGCCGCCGCTGACCCCCGCGCCCACGACGGCGCCGCCAGCAAGCACGACAACTGCGACGCCGGCGAGGAGCACCGCCGCGGTCCGCTTGCTCGGGCTCGGGGTCCACGGCAGATCGAGCGCTCGTATCGCACCCGCGGTCAGCAGACCGAGCGTCGCCATCGCGGTCGCGAGGTGGGCGAGCCGCACCATGCCGTGCAGCTCCGTCAGCACGGTCGCACCACCGAGGCCGGCCTGGAAGAGGATCGCCGCGAAGGCGCCGATCAGGAGCCGCGCGGTCACGGCGTCGGAGCGCCTGCCCCTCCACGCGAACCACGCCGCGGCGGCCGCCGTCAGCATCGTCACGCCGGCGAAGAGGCGATGGCCGAACTCGATGGCGGTGGCGCCGTCGAGCTCCGGGACGAGGGCCCCGTCGCACAGCGGCCAGTCGGGGCAGCCGAGGCCCGAGCCCGAGACACGGACCCACGACCCATAGGTGATGAGTCCCACCGTCAGCACGGCGGCCGCGAACGCGAGCCAGCCGGCCCGCCGCAGGAGGTCGCCGGTGCGCGGCTCAACCACCATCAGCCGCGCTCCGCGAGCGAGAGGAGGACGACGGCCGCGATGAGCACCGGGGGCAGCAGCGTCCACAGCGCTTCGGTCATGCGCGCCCCGACGATGCCGCGCGCGGGGTCGGGCGCGACCTTGATGCGGAGCGCGGTGACGACGATGGCGGTCTGCGCGAGCGCTATCGCGGCCACCACCACCCAAAACTCCATTCTGGGTTCCTTTCCGAGCTTGCAGGGGACACCGGGGCCGTCAGCACGCCCAGGACGGCCGCGCTCGGCGCAATCATGGTACCTGAAAGCGCCGTAGCCACGCCACGGCCAAGGCCGCGGCCAAGGGGTTGCTCACACGTGACGATGTGCGACAATCGGGTGCGGAAGCGAACCACGTCCCTGGAGATGAGCAGCTGACCGACTACCTACCACGCAACGATCTGCGCAGGGCCGGTGAGCGGCCGCGCTCGCCCGATGGCGTCGGCGGCATCCAGCTGAGCCACGTCACGAAACAGTTCTTGTCCGACCAGCCCCCGGCCGTGAAAGACTTCTCGCTCACGGTCCCGGAGGGCGACTTCATGGTGCTCGTGGGAGAGTCGGGGGCGGGCAAGTCGACCGTGCTCCGGCTGGTGGCGGGCCTCGAATCCCCGGACGCCGGCGACATCTACGTCGGCGGCCTATGGGTCAACGACGTCCCGGTCGGACGGCGTGGCGTCCAGGTCATCTTTCAGTCACTGGCGCTGTGGCCGCATCTCAAGGTGCTGGACGAGGAGCACCTCTCCAACATCAGCTTCCCGCTCAAGATGCGCCGGTGGAGCGTCGACCGTATCCGGGCGCGGACCCGGGACGTGACGGAACGGGTCGGTCTCCAGCAGACGCTGTTCAACCGCAAGCCGGCCGAGCTCTCAGGGGGCGAGGGGCAGCGGGTCGCGCTCGCGCGGGCGATGGTGACCGACTCCACCGTCTACGTGATGGACGAGCCGCTGAACAGCCTCGATCCGATCAACCGGATGAAGATGCGCTCCGAGGTGCGGCGCCTGCACGACGAGATCGGCTCGACCACGCTGTTCGTGACCCACGACATACGCGAGGCGCTCGCGCTCGCAGACCAGATCGCGATCATGCGGGCAGGCAGCCTCGTACAGGTGGGGACCCCGGATACGCTCCGCAACTACCCCGCCGACCCCTACGTGACCGAGCTGCTGAACGCTTAGGCGTCCGATGGCATCGGCACCGGCCTCCCAGGCGCAGTGGTCCTCTTGGCTATGGGCGACGCGCCCCTTCTCGCTGAGCGCCTCGATCGCGCCGGTGCTGGTCGGCACGGCGTTGGCGGCGGGCGTCGGCGGCGGGACCGACTGGGCGCTCTTCGTCCTCGCGCTGACCGGGTCCGTGGCGATCCAGATCGGCACCAACCTGACGGACGAGTACACCGACCACCGCCGGGGTGGGGGCGCGGGCAAGTTCCTGGCGCCCCACAAGGTGATCCAGCGCGGACTGCTCTCCGAGCGCGCCGTGCTCGCCGGGACGGCGGTGGCCTTCGGCTACGGGATCGCGGCGGGGCTGGCGATCGTTTGGCAGGCCGGCTGGCCGATCCTCGCGGTGGGCATCGCGAGCGTGGCGGTCGCGTATCTCTACGCGGGCGGACCGAAGCCTCTGGGCGCACTCGGTCTCGGCGAGCCGCTTGTGTTCCTCTTCATGGGCCCGGTGATGGTCGGCGCCTCCTACTACGTGCAGGTGCAGGAGGTGAGCACAGTCGCGCTGTGGGCCTCGCTCCCGGTGGGGTGCATCGTCACGGCGATCCTGCACGCCAACAACCTGCGCGACATCGAGGAGGACCGGGCCGCCGGGAAGCGAAGCATCGCCGCGCTCATCGGGCTCACGCCGAGCCGTTGGGTCTACGCGGGGCTCGTGGGAACCGCGTTCGCCGTCATCGCCGCACTGGGGGCGACGGGCACGCCGAGCCCGTGGACGCTCCTGGGGCTGGCGCCCGCGCCCTGGGCGTACGCCGCCGCTCGGGACCTGTTCCGCGCGGACGACCGGGCGGCCATGAACCGCATGCTGGTGCGTAGCGCCAAGCTTCACGGATGGACCGGCCTGAGCCTCGCGGGCGGTCTGGCCGTAGCCGCGCTCTAGCCCGAACGTCCCGGAAACTCAGGCTCCCGGCGCTCCAGGAACGAGCGCACGCCCTCCCGGAAGTCCTCGCTGGACGCAGCCCCTTCCAGCAGTGCGAGGCGGTCGGCAGGGACGTTCGCGACGGCCCCGTGCTCGCCCAGGTCGGCGAGCGCCCCTTTGTGGAGACGGTGCGAGGTGGGCGAGAGCTTGGCGATGTCGGCGGCCAGCTCCTGGACGTACGCAGCGAGCTCGCCGGGGGCGTGCACCGAGTTGACCAGGCCCGCCGCGAGCGCCTCATCGGCCCCAAGCTCCCGCCCGCTGAGCAGCAGATAGCTCGCGGTGCCGCGGCCGGCGAGGCCGAGGAGCCGCGCCAGGTGGGCGTGCGAGACGGCGATGCCGCGGCGTGCGGCGGGCAGGCCGAACCGGGCGTCCCGCGCCGCGACGCGCAGGTCCGCGCACAGGGCGAGCTCGAAGCCCCCGCCGAGGCAGTACCCGCGCACGACCGCGATGGTCGGCTTGGGGAGCGAGCCGAGCGCCGCGCACGCGGCCTCGACGCGCTCGCGGTAGTCTTGGGCCTGCGCGGGCGTGCTCCGGGTCTGCTCGAACTCCTTGATGTCGGCGCCCGCCGAGAACGCCCGCTCGCCCGCGCCGGTGAGCAGGACGACGCGGACGGCTTCGTCGCGTTCGATGTCGCGCAGGATGTCCGGGAACCGGCCCCACATCGCATAGGAGATGGCGTTGCGCTGCTCGGGCCGGTTGATGACGACCGTGGCCACGGCGCCGTCGCGCTCAACGAGCAGGTGCTCGTTTGCCGTCTCGGAGCCCACGGGGCTAGGCGTCCACGAGCACGGGCCACTCCCGCAGGAGCCGCCCGCCCACGCCGCTGGGGCGGCGTATACCCAGAAGCGACAGGAGGTTCCAGAGCATCGCCGGGTTGCTCGCGACGACCGGCACGCTGAAGTCGGTCTCCATGCGCTCGAGGCAGCCCAACGGGTTCAGCCGCGCGCCCTGGAAGTAGATCGCCTCCACGCCCGAGCTGGCCATGAGAGCCCCCTTGGCCAGCTCGTACACCTCGTCGGCGCTCAGCGCCACGGCCCTCGGTACGGACCCGATGGCGGTATCGGGGAATACGGCGTCGATCCCGACGCCCCTGAGGTACTCCCCCACGAGCGCGTTCATGGACTCGTCGAACGGCGTCAGCACCAGCGCTCGTTCCGCGGACAGCGCCCGGAGCGCGGCCGTGCTCGACTCGAGTGCCGTCGTGACCGGCACCCCCGTCGCGGCGCGCAGGCGGTCGGGCAGGTCCCTGTTCTGCACCTGCATCGGCGCGCCCGTCACGGCGACGCCGGCCCACCCCCGCTCGGCGACGAGCTGCGTCGTCTTGGCGAGATGGTCGCCGCCCGCCTCGGAGAGCTCGTCGAGCGACGTGCGGTAGAGCCCGAGCGGCTGGATATCGACCTGGACGCCGTCCGGCACGAGCGCGAGGAGGTCGTCGTAGTGCGCTCCCCACGTGGCGTTCGGGCTCACGAACCCGATGTGTGTGACGGGGGACGCGGTCATGGCAGGATCTCCAAGCTCCGGCGGATGGCTCGCTAGTGTAGACGCCGGGCTGGCCCATTCCAAGCGGAGCGCGCCTATAATCGCCCGGCGGGCCCCACACCGATCCATGAGCTTCGGGGCGGACGTGATCTTGGACCTGAGCACCCTCGAACCCGGACAGTGCCTCTTCAGCCGGTCGATGGCTGTCTCCGCCGACGCCGCCGCGTCGTTCCGAGCGGCGGTGGGCGACGAAGAGCCAGCGGCCGCTGGGGACCACGCCGTGCCGCCGATGGCGATCGCGGCGATGGTGATGGGCGCGGCCATGGAGGCCGTCGAGCTGCCCGCGGGCGCGGTGCACACAGCGCAGGAGCTCGAGTTCGGGCGGCCGGTGGAAGAAGGCGTGATGCTCGCTTGCAGCGCGACGGTCGTCTCCAACAGCGTGCGGCGCGGGACCCGGTTCATCGTGCTGGAGATGCGGGGTGAGGATGGAGCGGAGACGGCGCTGCGTGCCCGCGCGACCATCGCCATCGCCCAAACGCCCATCGCCCACGCTACAGACGGAGCGCCGGAGTGAGCGCGCCTCCGGCATCGCTCGCCGGGGTTGCCCACAAGGTAACGCAGGCGCAGATCGCGAAGTACGCCGAGGCCAGCGGCGACCGCAACCCGCTGCACCTCGACGCCGAGTTCGCGGCAGCGACGCCCTTCGGGCGGCCGGTGGCTCACGGGATGCTCGTGCTCGCCTTCGCCTCCGAGCTTTTGGCGCACTCCTTCGGGCGAGCATGGCTGTGCGGTGGCAAGCTGCGCGCCCGGTTCCGGTCGCCCGTCTACCCCGGCGACGTCGTGACCGCCCACGGGACGCTCACCTCGGCGGACGCAGGCCAGGCGACGTACCGGGTGGCGGTGCGGAACCAGGACGGGGTCGACGTGATCACGGCCGAGGCGACGGTGCCGCTGACGCCATGACGCAACGGGCTTCCTACACCATCGCTCTCGACGCCATGGGCGGAGACGACGCGCCGGCCACGCCGGTAGCGGGCGCGGTCCTCGCCGCCCGCGAGGGCAACGTGCGCGTGCTGCTCGTCGGCGACCCCGAGGCCGTGCGGCGCGAGCTCGCAGCCGGGGATGCCGAAGGCCTCGCGATCGAGGTCGTCGGCTCGGACGGGGTGGTCGGCGAGGGCGAGCACCCGGCCCTCGCGCTGCGGCGCAACCCGAAGGTCTCGATCGCGGTGGCCGTCGGTCTGCTCAAGGCCGGGAAGGCCGATGCCGTGGTGAGCATGGGCTCGACGGGCGCCACCATGGCCGCGAGCGTGCTGGCCCTCGGCCTCTTCCCCGGCCTCGAGCGTCCGACCCTCGGCGGACCGTTCATCGCGCTGGCGCCAAACACCGCCATCATCGACCTGGGGGCCAACGTGGACTGCCGGCCCTCGCAGCTCGTGGGCTTCGCGGCCATGGGCGCGACGCTCATGCGGGCGTACCGGGGCATCGAGAACCCGCGCGTGGCGCTGCTCAGCGTTGGCTCGGAAGATGGAAAGGGGAACCGCCAGGTACAAGAGACGCACAAGCTCCTGGAGGCCAGCGGCCTCAACTTCGTCGGGAACGTCGAGGGCCACGAGATCTTCGAGGACAAGGCCGACGTGGTCGTCTGCGATGGCTTCGTGGGCAACGTGCTGCTCAAGTTCACCGAGGGGCTCGCCGTCGCGGCCGCGTCCCACCTCGCGGAGATGCTCGGCGCCGACTCACCGGCAGTGGCTCAGATCAAGGGCATCGCCGACCAGGCGCTCCAGGGCGGCGGGCCGCTGCTCGGCGTGAACGGCATCGCCATCGCGGGCCACGGACGGACGAACGCCGCGGGGATCGCCGCTGGGATCGCTCTCGCCAGAAAGACGCTGGAGTGGGACCTAGTACGGATCATGCGGGACGACCTCGCGGCGGCCCTGGCGCGCGCGGAGGCGGCGCCGGAGGGGCCAGATCCCAGTGGGTAGCCTCGAGGGCAAGCGGGCGCTCGTGACCGGGGCGAGCCGCGGGATCGGCCGCGCAGTCGCGCAGCGGCTCGCGGCCGATGGTGCAGCCATCGCCGTCAACTACCACACCAGCGAGGCCGAAGCAACCGAGGTCGTCTCATCCATCACGAGCTCCGGAGGCACCGCTGTCTCGATCGGCGGCGACGTCTCGGATGCAGCCCAGGCCGCAGCGACGGTGGCGGCGGCGGCCGAGGCGCTCGGCGGGCTCGACATCCTGGTCAACAACGCCGGGATCACGCGGGACAACCTGGTGCTGCGGCTCTCCGAGGAGGAGTGGGACGCCGTCCTCGATGTGAACCTGAAGGGCGCGTTCCTGTGCACGAAGGCGGCGCTCCGCCCGATGCTGCGCCAGCGCTCGGGCCGCATCATCAACATGACGTCGGTGGTGGCGGGTACCGGCAACCCCGGCCAGGCGAACTACGCCGCGGCGAAGGCAGGACTGATCGGGCTCACCAAGACGGTGGCACGGGAGGTCGCGTCCCGCGGCATCACGGTCAACGCGGTCGCGCCGGGCTTCATCTCCACGCGCATGGTCGAGGCGATCACCGAAGAGCAGCGGGAGCTCGTCCTCGGGCGCATCCCGCTCGCCCGTTTCGGCACGCCCGCGGACGTCGCCGCCTGCGTGGCCTTCCTCGCGAGCGACGACGCGGGCTACATCACGGGACAGGTGCTCGGGGTCGACGGGGGCTTGAGCCTCTAGGCCTCGTCCTCGACCGGCTCGGTGGCCAGCGCGTAGGCCGGCTCCGAGATGGTGGCCGTGACGCCAGGGGCGCCACGCACGTCGAAGGCGCTCCCGGCGGCCGCGCGCTTCTGGGCGATCAGCGCCAGGCCGACGTGGCCCACGCCGGGGATGTCCGCGACCGAGGTGAGCGTCCCGGCGCGCGCGCCGTCGGCCAGCAGGTCAGAGCCGACCGCGACGGGGCCGGCCCCCGCAGGGCCTGAGAGCGCGACGGACATGAGGCGGCGCTGGACCTTGCCGTACGTCAGCAGCCGGGCGACGACCTCCTGGCCGGTGTAGCAGCCCTTGTCCTCGCTGATGGCACCCCGCAGCCGGCTCTCGAGCGGGTTGGTGGCCTCGCCGAACTCGGAGCCGTACGCCGGTGCACCGTTCGCGATGCGGAACGCCTCCCACGCGCCCGCCGAGACGAGCGTCGCCCCGGCGGCGGCGAGGGCCGCTCGGACCGCCGTGCCGCCGGCGCGCTCGACGATGACCTCGAACCCCTCAACGCCGCCGCTCATCGTCCGCCAGAGCGTCACGCCCACGCCTGTGATGGTGACTTGGGCCACGCGCTCGCGCGCGGGGGCGTCGGTCACACCGGCGGCTGCAAGGACGCCGGCGGCCCCCGGACCGGCCAGCGTGAGCTGGGTCGTCTCGGCCGTGCGGTCGGCGATGGAGATGTCCTCGCCGAAGGTGTAGGTATCGATCCAGTCGATGACCGCACCGGCGCGGCCGGGGCTCGTGAGGCAGAGCAGCGCGCCGTCGACGGCGGCGAGCTCCAGCACGTCGATGACGCGCGCGTCCCCGTTCGTGAGCACGGTGAGCCGTGCGTGGCCGTCGGGCAGCTCGTCGAGCTTGTTGGTGGTGAGCCGGTTCAGGAGGTCGAGGGCGTCGGCGCCGGTGATGCGCAGCCGGCCGGCGTCGGAGCGGTCGGCGAGGCCTGCGCCGTCGACGAGCGCGCGGTACTCGGCGGCGAGGCCGTCCGCGTCGCGTGTCGGGGATTTCGTGGGATGCGCCATAGGCCCCAGCTTCGCTTCTCAGACTGGGCGGGCCGAGCGCTCCGACGATCGCCGACCATCGGCGATGCGCCCCTCTAGTGGGTCAAGGGCTGTGCCCTTGCGCCCTGCCTAGACGGAGAAGGAGGTGCCGCAGCCGCAGGCCTTCTTGGCGTTGGGGTTGTTGAAGACGAACCCCTTGCCGTTGAGGCCGCCGGAGTAGTCGAGCTCGGTGCCGGCGAGGAAGACGTAGCTCTTGCGGTCGACCGCGAGAGTCACGCCGTGCTGCTCGACGACTTTGTCGGTCTCCTCGGCGGCCTCCCGGATGTCGAGGACGTACGTCAGCCCCGAGCAGCCGCCGCCCTTGACGGCGACGCGCAGCACGCCCGCCTCGAGGCCCTGGGAGCGCATGAAGTCGCTGACGTGCTCGGCTGCATTCTTCGAGATCGAGATGGTCAGCGGCTTTTGGGCGGTGGTCATGGGAAACTCCGTCCTCGCGAGTCGTTACCCGGCATGGTACCAGGACACATCGTCATGATACCGAGGCACCGGGGGGAGCGTCAAGGACGTCCGTGGCCACTCCAGGGCGCCACCGCCTGCTCGGCGGTGCGTGGTGCGCGTGGGACACGGAGCAACGCTGCTGCTACACGAAACCGTGTAGACTGCGCCCGTGAGCTCGGATGAGAGTGCGCGGCGTAGCCAAGCGTGGGAGGCGGAGGCGGTAGCCGTCCTGCGGTACGACCTGGGGTTGTCCCAGGACGAGTTCTCGCACATCCTCGGCGTGCGCCAGCAGACCGTGAGCGAGTGGGAGACGGGGCTGCACGCGCCGCGCGGGGCGTCGCGCCGGATGCTCTCCATCGTCGCAGAGCAGCGCACCGCCTACGTCACCGCCCCACGGCATGCCCGGGGGAAGCGGCGTCCATGAGGCCGCCAGCCATCGGCACGCCCCTGGGCCCGCGCACGCTGCGGGACACTGACGCTGAGCGGCAGTCCTTCCAGGAAGGACCCGTGCGGCGAGCACTGCTGCCGGAGCGGCTGCTCGCGAAGCTCTGGGCGGCCAAGGCGGGCCGCCGGTTGCGGACGACGGACGGCCGTACCCTCCGTGTCCTCTACCCCGGCCGTCCGGCACCCGGCCACGGGCCGGACTTCCGCGACGCGCTGCTGGTCCTCGGCGGGCGCCGGATGCGGGGCCCGGTGGAGCTGCACCGGACGCCCGCGGAGTGGGGAGCCCACGGCCACGACCACGATGCCGCCTACGCGGACGTCGTCCTTCACGTCGTGCATGCGGCGGAGCCCGCGGCGCCACGTCTGGGCCTGCCGACGGTGGTGCTCGAGGCCGACGACGACGCTCCCGTTGCCCCAGCCGGTGCGGACCCGCCCCTCCACGACCTCGCCGGCCGCTCCGACGATACTCTCCGGGCCGCGCTCCGGCGGGCGGGGCGGGCGCGCTTCCGCGAGCACGCGCTCGCGGCGTCGGCCGCAGTGGGGCGCGACGGCGTGGAGCAGGCGCTCTACGCCTCCATCCTCGAGGCGCTCGGGTACGCGGAGAACCGGGCGCCCTTCGCCGAGCTCGCGTGGCGGCTCCCGCTCGAGCGCGTCCGCGCGGTCGCCCGAGCCGAGCCCGAGGCCGCCCGCTTCGAGGCGGTGCTTGGCCTGCTCGTCTCGTGCGCGGGGCTCGGGCCGCCATCGCGCTGCATGGGTGACGGCATCGAGCCCATGGACCCCCGGCGCTGGCGGACATCCGGCGTCAGACCGGCGAGCCACCCGCTCCGGAGGCTCAAGGCAGCGGCGGCGCTGGTGCTGATCAGCATCCCGGCCGGTCTGCGCCCCGTCCTCGTCGAGGCGTGCGCCTCCGGCACCACTGCGCTCGTCGACGCGCTCCGGCTGCGGCTTGTGCCCGGCGGGAGCGCGCTCGTCGGCACCGGGCGCGCGCGGGAGATGGCGGTGGGAGCGGTGCTGCCAACGCTGGCCGCGGACGCCGCGGCGCGGGGCGACCGCAGACTTGCCCGCGAAGTCCGCGCTGTCTACGAGCGTTTCCCCGCGCTGCCGGACAACACGCTCACGCGCGAGGCGCGGCGGCTCCTCGGCCCGCGGGCGCACGCCATGCACTTGAGCGCGTGCGAGCACCAAGGCCTCATGCACCTCTACCGGCTTGCCGTGGCTTAGCGGGCCGGGGAGGGCCGCCGCGTTCTCAGGCAACCGCTCACGCCAGGTAGAAACGGGCCATCACGCGGAGGACCGCCCGCGGGAGCGCGATGAGCCAGCGCCACAGAAGCGTCATCGCGATGCCGGCGGCGATCCCGACGGCCGCGCCGGCGATCACGTCGGTGGGGTAGTGGACCCCGGCGTAGACGCGAGCGAGCCCCCAGAGCACGGCGAGGGCGTAGAGGGCCGCACCGGTGCGGCGGTGGCGCACGAAGACCGCCGTGGCCAGGGCGAAACCGACGGCAGCCGCGTTCGAGGGGAACGACGAGTCGGTCGGCTCGTAGAAGAGCAGCGTCAGCTCGTTGTCCAGGAAGGGACGGGGCCGGAAGAACCGAGCGTTGATCAGGGCGGTGACGGCGTTCGCGACCCCGACGCTGGAAGCACCAGCGATGGTCACGAGCTGGTTGCGGAACCGCTCGGGCCCGCGGCCGTGGAGCCAGAGCCCGAACAGCACGAGGCTTCCCATCACCGGTACGAAGAAGTCGCTGAC